>NZ_QXMN01000203.1:0-1512 GCF_003581445.1 Acidovorax cavernicola
GCATGGGATAGCCCCAGATCGAGATCGAGTTGAACTTGGGCATGTTCAGGCTCGTGTACTCGATGATGTCGCCGATGATGCGCATCGACGGCTTGGGCGGGTAGATATAGGTGTTGCGCACCATGAACTCTTTGAGGATGTCGTTCTGGATCGTGCCCGAGAGCTGGTCCTGGCGCACGCCCTGCTCCTCGGCTGCGACCACATAGCCGGCGAGTACGGGAAGCACCGCGCCATTCATGGTCATGGACACCGACACCTTGTCGAGCGGGATCTGGTCGAACAGGATCTTCATGTCCTCGACCGAATCGATGGCCACGCCGGCCTTGCCCACGTCGCCCGTGACGCGCGGGTGGTCGGAGTCGTAGCCGCGGTGCGTGGCCAGATCGAAGGCCACGGACACGCCCTGCCCGCCCGCGGCCAGCGCCTTGCGGTAGAACGCATTCGATTCCTCGGCCGTCGAAAAGCCCGCGTACTGGCGGATGGTCCAGGGGCGCACCGCATACATGGTCGCCTGCGGGCCGCGCAGATAGGGCTCGAAGCCTGGCAGCGTGTTGGCATGCGGCAGATCGGCGCTGTCTGCGGCGGTATAGAGGGGCTTGACGGTGATGCCGTCGGGCGTGATCCAGTTCAGGGCTTCCAGATCGCCGCCGGGCGCAGATTTGGCTGCCGCCTTGGCCCAGGCGCTCAGGTCGGCGGGGGCGAATTCAGGAGTGTCGGCATTCGCCACGCTTTGGCGCATATCTGTAGGCTTGTCCATCGGTGAGACCACGGTAGGTTGTGACCGAAAGAGTGTACATGATTCATAATTATTGATTCAAAATAATCCAGGCTACAATCCAGCATTCATGTCAGTGATTACCCTAGCCCCCTCCGCTCTCTACCAACAGGTGGCCGAGCAGCTGCGCCAACGCATCTTCCAGCATGTGCTGGAGCCTGGTGCGTGGATCGACGAACTCAAGATCGCCGAGGAGCTCGGCATCAGCCGCACGCCGTTGCGTGAAGCCCTCAAGGTGCTCGCGGCCGAGGGGCTGGTGACGATGAAAGTGCGCCGTGGCGCCTATGTGACCGAAGTTTCGACCAAGGACGTGCGCGACGTCTATCACCTGCTGGCGCTGCTCGAAAGCGACGCCGCGGCCGCGGTCGCGGCTTCGGCCACGGACGACGAGCTCGCGGCGCTGCGCGCGCTGCACGCCGACCTGGTCGCGCACAAGCACAACGCCGAGCAGTTCTTTGCGATCAACGAACGCTTTCACATGCGCCTGCTCGCGCTGGCCAACAACCGCTGGTCGGACCAGGTCGTCGCCGACCTGCGCAAGGTCATGAAGCTCAACCGCCACAAGTCGCTGTTCCGCCAGGGGCGCATCGACGAATCGCTGCAGGAACACGCGCTCCTTTTGCAGGCCCTGCTCGACCGTGCGCCCGAGCGCGCGCGCGCAGCCATGCAGCAGCATTTCTCGAATGGCCTCGTCGCGGCCGTGCCATAAGCCGCGTTGCACGGCATTGCGGATGAGC
>NZ_QXMN01000204.1:0-1504 GCF_003581445.1 Acidovorax cavernicola
GTGTTCGCCATCGGCTTCGTGTTCATCGTGCTGCTGTGGCTGACTCCCGCGCTCTACCATGTGCCGCAGTCGGCGCTGGCCGCGATCGTCGTCACCGCCGTTCTCAACCTGATCAAGCCGCAAACCATGTTCCGGCTGTGGCGCGTGTCACGCACCGAAGCCGGCATCGGCCTCGCAACCTGCGTGCTCACGCTGGCCACGGCGCCGCGGCTGTACTGGGGCGTGCTCGCGGGCATCGTGATGGCGCTGTGCCACTTCCTCTACCAGCGCCTGCATCCGCGCATCATCGAAGCCGGCCTGCACGCCGACGGCAGCCTGCGCGACCGCCATCTGTGGCAATTGCCGGCCCTGGCCCAGGGCGTGTTCGTGCTGCGCATGGATGCCGAGCTCGATTTCGCCTCGGCCCGGGCGCTCGAGCAGCGCATCGTCGACCACCTGGGCGCGCACCCGGAACTGCACCATCTGTGCCTGCTGGCCCAGCCCATCAACCGTATCGACATTACGGGAATCGAGACTTTCCGACGCATCCGAGGACTGCTGCGCCAACGTGGTGGCACACTCCACGTCAGCGGACTCAAGCTGCCCGTGGAAAATAGCTTGCGACGCGCCGGTGCGCTCGCTCCCGACACCGATCTGGCGCTGTACCGCACCGACGCCGAAGCGTTGGCGGCCCTGCAGAATCTGCATGGGGCGCAGACACCTTGTTGAGCCACCGGGATATGTGGGGCTGATACACTCTCGTAACACTGATTTGCACTTTGTGACTGGTTCCGCGACCTACCAATCCGTCTTCTTGCGCGACCTGCGCCTGTCTACGGCCCACAGCCTGGTAACCCAGGCTGGTGCGCCGGGTCTGGTGCTGCCCAACGAGACTCCCACCCGCTACCTGCAGGCAGTAATTGACGGCCTGTGCGATCTCTCCTTGCGCGATCCGCTGACGGGACTGGCCAATCGCCGGCACTTCCGCACCGTGCTCGAACGTGAAATCGACCGCATGGCCCGATCGGGCGAAGCCGCTCTGCTGCTGATGCTCGACATCGACCATTTCAAGAAGATCAACGATACCCACGGCCATATCGCGGGCGACGTCGTCCTGCAGTCCGTCGCGCGCACGCTGCTGGGCTGCGTGCGCCCCATGGACACCCTGGCACGCTACGGCGGCGAGGAATTCGCCATCGTCCTGCCCTCGTGCCAGGCCGCATTTGGCCGCTCGATCGCCGAGCGTATCCGGGAGGCCGTCGAGTCGACCCTGATCCGCGTCTCGCCGGCCCTGGATCTGAATGTCTCCGTGAGCATCGGCGGTGCCTATGCCCTGCAATGGATCCGCAGCACCCCGCAGCTGTGGATCGAACGCGCGGACAACCAGCTCTATCAGGCAAAATCCGCTGGCCGAAACCGTATCTGCATCGAAGAGCAACCCGACAGCACCGTGAGTGCAGAAGAAAAAAGCATGTTGTTTGGCCCACTGTCCATGTATCTTCATGCAAATGAAGCAGATCCATCG
>NZ_QXMN01000205.1:0-1502 GCF_003581445.1 Acidovorax cavernicola
GCCTGAACGCGATCTCGGTCAAAGGCTTCGGCGAAGCCGAATACTGGTTTGCGGCCATCAAGGTGGTCACGGTGATCGTCTTCATCGCGCTCGGCCTGGCGATGGTGCTGGGCATCCTGCAGGGCGGCGCGCCCGAAGGCATCTGGGGCAATCTCGCCAACTGGACCGTGGGCGACGCGCCTTTCGCGGGCGGTTTCGCGGCGCTGATCGGCGTGGCGATGATCGTCGGCTTCTCGTTCCAGGGCACCGAGTTGATCGGCATCGCCGCCGGCGAATCCGAAGACCCGGCGCGCAATGTGCCGCGCGCGGTGCGCAAGGTGTTCTGGCGCATTCTGCTGTTCTATGTGTTCGCCATCCTGATCATCAGCCTGCTGCTGCCCTACAACGACCCGCAGCTGCTGCGCAACGATGTCAGCGACATCAGCGTCAGCCCGTTCACTCTGGTGTTCGAGCGCGCCGGCCTGCTGTCGGCCGCGGCGGTGATGAATGCCGTGGTGCTGACTTCGGTGCTGTCGGCCGGCAACTCGGGCATGTATGCCTCGACGCGCATGCTCTACACGCTGGCCTGCCAGCGCATGGCGCCGCGCATCTTCGCGCACGTCAACCGCAACGGCGTGCCGATGCTGGCGCTGCTCGCGACCACGGCCGTGGCCGCGCTGTGCTTCCTGACCAATATCTTCAGCCCGCAGGCGGTCTACATCTGGCTGCTGAACCTGTCGGGAATGACCGGCTTCATCGCCTGGCTGGGCATCGCGATCAGCCATTACCGTTTTCGCAAGGGCTATGAAGCCCAGGGCCTGAGCCTGGCCGCGCTGCCCTACCGCGCGGCCGCATTTCCGTTCGGCCCGATCTTCGCGTTCGTGCTGTGCCTGATCATCACGCTGGGCCAGAACTACCAGGCGTTCATCCAGGACCGCATCGACTGGGGCGGCGTGGTCGCGACCTATATCGGCCTGCCGCTGTTCCTGCTGATCTGGCTGGGCTACCGGCTGGTCATGGGCTCGCGCATCGTTCCCTATAGCGAAATGAAGGTCAAGGCGGAACCGTACTGAGGTCACGGCGGCAGCCGCAGAAACCGATAGGCGTTCTTCCAGAAGAACTGCTCACGAAAGCCCGCATATGCGGGCTTTTCCATCAGTGTGAGCCAGAGATCGAGATACCGGCGCGTGCGCGTGACCACTTCGGGCATGTGCCAGTCCGAGCCATAGGCCATCTTGTCGAGCAGCTCGAACGGCCGGCCCGCCGCGCGCGCCGCCTGGCGCGCGCGCTGCAGGTTGGCGGCGAAGCGTTCGAGGCCGTCGTCTTCGAGCAGTCCGGTCAGGTAGCCGACTTCGCAATGGACGCGCGGATAGGTGGTGCAGAGTTCGCTCACGATGCGCGCGAAATTGTCGGCGTGCTGCCATTCTTCGTCCGAGCGCGCGAACCAGCCCGCGGAATGCAGCGGCCCGTTCTCCAGCCGTCCGCCGCCCGCATGGCCCAGGCACAGGCGCAGGTCCTGCCAG
>NZ_QXMN01000206.1:0-1497 GCF_003581445.1 Acidovorax cavernicola
TCGCCCAGATGGCCGCGCAGCGCGCCCAGCAGGCGCACGGCCTGGGCGATGGAAGACAGGCCCGCGAAGGCCACGGCTTCGGCGCCGGGCGCGGCGAACGGGCCGGAGATATCGAGCGCCACACCCACCTTGATCGGCACGGGCGCCTGTGCCTGGGCCATGCCTATCGTGGCCACCGAACCCACGGCGACCGTGGCAACACCCTTCAGGAACCGGGAAGCGAAAAGAGCAAACATTGTGACCTTTGGATTTGAAATTGCGACCAACCCCACGGATGCGGCACGCATCCTCCCATTTTTGACCAGCAGCGATTGTGCCTGGGGATGCCCGCAGGATGATCGACAAATGCGGCGCCAGGCCGGTCCCGGGCCGGAATCCCGCATCCCGTTGCGCCCGGCCCGCAGCGCGCGCACCGACAGCGCCGCTCGCTACAGACACAGTAGCAAAGCGCAATTCATGGATTCTCCGCGGCCGGAAAAGTATGTATTTATGTACAGTTCATGCATGTTCACACCGCTTCCTGGCCCCGCCTTTCCTGCTGCCTGCTGGCGCATAGCTGCGCAGCGCTTGGAGGCCGTGGCCGCGGATTGACCCATGTCAGACGTCGGCGTGGTGCCCGTACACCGTTACTACTATCTGCACAACTTCGAGCGCGCGCTGGCCTGGATTGCGCAGCGCTACAGCGACCTGCTGGACGCCGACGAGCGCGCTTTCCTCGCCCGGTTCGCGGCGCTGCCGCCGCTGTCCCGGGCCCTGCTGGTGCGCATGCTGATGCGCCGCGGGCCGTGGTTCCGGGCGTCCAAGCTGGTCTATGAAGAGATTCCAGAAATCGAGGCCGCCGCTGCGCCCTTGCTCGCGCTGGGATGGCTGGACACCCAGGCCCCCATGCACCTGGAGGAACTGTTCGATCTGCATACGCGCAGCGAACTCGCCGAAGTCTTCGCGGGCGCCGAGCGCGGCAGCGGCACGCGCAAATCGGACTGGCTGCAGACGCTGGCCGGCGCGCATGCCGCGCCGCAGCGCTACGCCGAATGGCATCCGCGCGCGCGCGAGCCCGTATGGCGCGTGATGCTGGGCGAATTCAGCGAGCGCCTGCGGCTGATGTTCTTCGGCAATCTGCACCAGAACTGGACCGAGTTCGTGCTCGCCGACCTGGGGGTGTTCAAGTACGAAAGCGTGGCGTTCGACGCCGCCTCGCGCGCCTTCCAGACCCGCGCGGACATCGACGCCTACCTCGCGCTGCAGGCCTGCCGCCAGGCCGTGGAAGACGGCGCGGACGCGACCGCCATGCTGCAGGCCATAGACGCCTGCCACAGCAGCAACCCCTGGCTGGAAAAACGCCGCGCCAAGCTGCTGCTGCGCCTGGGCAATGCCTGCGAGCGCGCTGCGCAGTGGGACGATGCGCTGCAGGTCTACGCGCAATGCAGCTACCCCGGCGCGCGCCACCGGCGCATCCGCGTGCTCGAGCGCCTCGAGCGCCATGAAGAAGCGCTGCAG
>NZ_QXMN01000085.1:0-5991 GCF_003581445.1 Acidovorax cavernicola
CAGCCAGATCGACTTCGGCCAGACCGAGTTGCTCGAGGGCAGTCAGAGTCACTTCTGCATTGAACTTCAGCAGGTGCGACTTGAAACCGCGCTTGGGCAAACGGCGTTGCAGAGGCATTTGACCGCCTTCGAAGCCGACCTTGTGGTAGCCGCCCGAACGCGATTTTTGACCCTTGTGGCCACGGCCGGCAGTCTTGCCCAGGCCGGAGCCGATGCCGCGACCAACGCGGCGCTTGGCGTGCTTGGAGCCGTCTGCAGGCTTGATGCTATTGAGTTCCATCATCAATCCTTTCAGAGGACCTTGACCAGATAGCTGATCTTGTTGATCATGCCACGGACTTCGGGAGTGTCTTGCAGCTCGCTGATGCTATTGAGCTTGCGCAGACCCAGGCCGCGAACGGTGGCGCGATGCGATTCCTTGGTGCCGATAGGGCTGCGCACCAGTTGAATCTTGACAGTTTGTTGCGTCGTCATGTGGACTCCAATCAGGCGAAGATGTCTTCGACCGACTTGCCGCGCTTCGATGCCACTTCCGAGGGGGTCGTGGAACGAGTCAGGGCGTCTAACGTGGCGCGAACCATGTTGTAAGGGTTGGAGGAACCATGGCTCTTGGCCACGATGTCCGTGATACCCAACACTTCGAACACGGCGCGCATCGGGCCGCCGGCGATGATGCCGGTACCCTTGGGAGCGGGAGCCATCATGACGGAAGCGGCACCGTGGTGACCGTTAACCATGTGATGGATCGTGCCGTTCTTCAGGGACACCTTGATCATGTTGCGGCGAGCTTCTTCCATCGCCTTTTGCACGGAAGCGGGCACTTCTTTCGACTTGCCCTTGCCCATGCCAACACGGCCGTCACCGTCGCCAACCACGGTCAGTGCAGCGAAGCCGAGAATACGACCGCCCTTCACAACCTTGGTGACGCGGTTGACCGCGATCATTTTTTCGCGCAGACCGTCGTCACGACCTTCGTCTTGCACTTTGGGGGAAAATTTAGCCATTTTTATCCGCTCCGCTTAGAACTGCAGGCCAGCTTCACGGGCTGCGTCGGCCAGAGCCTTGACGCGACCGTGGTAAGCGAAACCTGCGCGATCGAATGCAACCTTCTCGACACCGGCAGCCTTTGCCTTTTCAGCAATGCGCTTGCCGATCAGGGTTGCTGCAGCAGTGTTGCCACCCTTGCCGGCGCCGCCGAGCGACGTACGCACTTCGGCTTCGGCAGTGGATGCACTGGCCAGCACCGTGGTGCCGTCGCCAGAGATCACGCTGGCGTAGATGTGGAGGTTGGTGCGGTTCACGCTCAGACGCGCCACGCCTTGCTGGGCAATGCGGATGCGGGTCTGACGTGCACGACGGAGACGCTGCTCTTTCTTGGTCAACATATTGCAGCTCCTTATTTCTTCTTGGTCTCTTTGATCGTGACTTTTTCGTCCGCATAACGGATACCCTTGCCCTTGTAGGGCTCGGGAGGACGAACAGCACGGATCTCAGCGGCCAGTTGGCCCACCACTTGGCGGTCCGAACCCTTGATCACGATTTCGGTCGGGATCGGGGTGGCTACCGTGATGCCAGCGGGCATTTCGAAGTTCACGGGGTGCGAGAAACCGATGGCCAGGTTCAGCTTGGAACCCGAAGCAGCGGCCTTGAAACCCACGCCAATCAGCGTCAGCTTCTTCTCGAAACCCTTGGTCACGCCAGTAACCATGTTGTTCACCAGCTGACGCTGGGTACCGCTCATGGCATTGGCTTCACGGGAGTCGTTGGCGGGCTCGAAAGAGAGCTTGCCGTCGGCATTGGTCACCTTCACCAGTGCGTTCTGGGCCAGCGACAGAGTGCCGCCAGTGCCCTTCACACTGATTTGTGCGTCATTGATGGACACATCCACGCCAGCGGGGATGGTCACAGGCATTTTTGCTACGCGAGACATTTCAGTATTTCTCCTTCAATGTCACGTTAGGCCACATAGCAAAGCACTTCGCCACCGACACCGGTAGCACGTGCTTTACGATCGGTCATCACGCCCTGGGGGGTGGTCACGATAGCCACGCCCAAGCCATTCATGACTTGTGGAATTGCATCACGGCCCTTGTACACGCGCAGGCCGGGACGGCTCACGCGCTCGATGCGCTCGATCACGGGACGACCCGCGTAGTACTTCAGGGTGATTTCGAGTTCAGCCTTGCCGTCTTCGGTCTTCACTTGGAAACCGTCGATATAGCCTTCATCCTTCAGCACTTGGGCGATGGCAACCTTCACTTTGGAAGAAGGGGCCGTCACGGTGGTCTTGGCGACCATTTGTGCATTGCGGATGCGGGTCAGCAAGTCAGCGATGGGATCACTCATGCTCATGTTTAATCTCTCCTGCTTGCTTACCAGCTGGCCTTGGTGACACCGGGGATGTCGCCTGCGAAAGCCAGTTCACGGATCTTTGCGCGTGCCAGACCAAATTGGCGGAACGTGCCACGTGGGCGACCGGTGATTGCGCAGCGGTTACGTTGACGTGTAGGGTTGGCGTTGCGCGGGAGCTTTTGCAGGCCCAGGCGGGCTGCATCACGCTCTTCGTCGCTACGCTTTGCGTCGCCGGCGATGGCCTTCAGCTCGGTGTACTTAGCAGCGTACTTGGCTGCCAGCTTTTCGCGCTTCAGTTCGCGCTGGATCAATGCTACTTTTGCCATGCGCTACCTCAGTTCTTGAACGGGAAGCGGAAAGCGGCGAGCAGTGCCTTGCACTCTTCGTCGTTCTTCGCCGTAGTGGTGATGCTGATATTGAGACCGCGCAGTGCGTCGACCTTGTCGTACTCAATTTCAGGGAAGATGATCTGTTCTTTGACGCCAACGTTGTAGTTGCCGCGACCATCGAACGAACGGCCCGAGATACCACGGAAGTCACGCACGCGGGGCAGAGCCACGGTGACGAAACGGTCCAGGAATTCGTACATCTGAACGCCACGCAGGGTCACCATGCAGCCAATAGCTTGGCCTTCACGGATCTTGAAACCAGCGATAGCCTTCTTGGCCTTGGTCACCACGGGCTTTTGACCAGCGATCTTGGTCAGGTCAGCCACAGCGTTGTCCATCACCTTCTTGTCGGCCACGGCTTCGCTCACACCCATGTTCAGGGTGATCTTGGTCAGACGGGGCACTTCCATGGAGGAGGTGTAGCCGAACTTTTCCTTGAGTTCAGCCGCGATTTTTTCGCGATACAGTTTTTGCAGTCGTGCCATGTTTTACCCCTTAGGCCGCCTTGATTTCAGCGCCGCTGGACTTGTACACGCGAACGCGCTTGCCGTCGGCGCTGAGCTTGATGCCCACGCGATCGGCCTTGCCAGTAGCTGCATTGAAAATAGCCACGTTGGATTGGTGGATAGGCATGGCCTTTTCCACGATACCGCCGGTGGTGCCCTTCATGGGGTTTGGCTTGACGTGCTTCTTCACGAGGTTGATGCCATCGATCAACACGTAAGAATCGTCCTTGCGCAGCGCCACGACGCCTTGCTTGCCCTTGTCACGGCCAGTCAGCACGATGACTTGGTCGCCCTTGCGAATCTTGTTCATTGCACTTTCCTTTAGAGAACTTCAGGTGCCAGGGACACGATCTTCATGAACTTTTCGGTACGCAGTTCACGCGTCACGGGTCCAAAGATGCGAGTGCCGATGGGCTCAAGCTTGGCGTTGAGCAGAACTGCTGCATTGCCGTCAAATTTCACGAGCGAACCGTCAGCGCGGCGAATACCCTTCGCCGTGCGCACGACCACTGCACTGTAGACCTCGCCTTTTTTGACGCGGCCGCGTGGAGCAGCTTCTTTAACGCTCACCTTGATGATGTCGCCAACACTTGCATAGCGACGCTTCGAACCACCCAGCACCTTGATGCACAGGACGGACTTAGCGCCGGTGTTGTCGGCAACCTCTAACCGAGATTCTGTTTGGATCATTTCAATATTCCCAACTTGCACCAGCTTGGACAGCCCCAGAGTACTTCTCAAGGGCTGCGACCAGCCAGTCAGTCTTGGGCCCGTCGTCCACGTCGCAAACCATTTTGCAACGCTTCCCGCTGGGCAGAAACCTCACGCATTAAACGTGAAGCATTCGATTCTCGCAGAATTTCCTTTGCACGTCAACCGCTTAGCCCGTTTTGCCGGCCCAAAGCTGCGGGTCGGCGCGGGCATGTGCGGCGCGATTGCAACAGAGGCCGGCGGCGACCTCTGCGGACTGCGAAAACGCTATGAAATCAGTAGCTTACGAGGCTTATGCAGCCTTGTGGACCGATTTCATAAAGTGAGCACGCCAAACCGATGTCGTCCGGAGTGCTCTCATTTTTGACATCACTGGGCCTGTGGCAAATACTGGCGCGCGAGCGAGTGGAACGCGGTCAAGCCCGCATCGCGGCCCAGCTCTTCCTCGATCAGGGCCGCGACGCGCGGCGCGATGGCCACCGCGCGCTGGGCGTCGAGGAACAGCAGGCGGCTGCGGCGCGCGAGCACGTCTTCGACGCTGCGCGCATATTCATGGCGCACCGCGAAGCGCACCATGGCTTCGCTCAGGCCGTCGACCAGCCAGACGTCGGCGCCGGGCAGCGCGGCCACGGCCGCGGCTTCGGTGCCATACGAGTGCAGGCCCTGGGGCGCATTCATGCCCTTGAGCAATTCACCGCCGGCCGGCGCGCCGATCAGCGGCAGGTTCACCGTGACGCCGCCCGCGCGCTCGGGCAGCTGGCCCGTGGCAAAGCATTCGCGCAGAACATCCTCGGCCATCGCGCGGTAGGTGGTCCACTTGCCGCCGGTCACGGTGACCAGGCCCGAGCGGCTGCTCATCACCGTGTGCTCGCGGCTGATCTTCTTGGTGTGGTCGCCGTCATCGTCCTGGGGCTTGACCAGCGGCCGCAAGCCCACCCACATGCTGCGCACGTCGGCACGCGTCGGCTGGCGCACCAGGTACTTGCCGGCTTCCGACAGGATGAATTCGACTTCCTCGGGGAACGGCAGCGGCTCGCGCGCCAGGTCGTTGCGCGGCGTGTCGGTCGTTCCCAGGATCACTTTGCCCAGCCACGGCACGGCGAACAGCACGCGGCCGTCGGCGGTCTTGGGAATCAGCAGCGCGTGGTCGGTGGGCAGGAATTCGCGGTCCACGACCACATGCACGCCCTGGCTGGGCGCGACCATGGGCTTGACTTCGCGACCCAGCGCCTTGCCGTCGAGCTGGCGGAACAGGTCGACCCACGGACCTGTTGCGTTCACCACACACTTGGCGCGCACGCGGTAGACCGTGCCGGTTTCGGCGTCCTCGCAGACCACGCCCGTGACCTTGCCGTCTTCGTGCAGCAGCTCCTTGGCCGGGCAGTAATTGACCAGCAGCGCGCCCTTGGCCGCGGCGGTGCGCGCCAATGCGAGCGCCAGGCGCGCATCGTCGAACTGGCCGTCCCAATACTTGACGCCGCCCTTGAGGCCCTGGGTGCGCGCCGTGGGCAGCAGCGAAACCGTCCTGTCGCGGCTCAGGAACTCGGTCGCGCCCAGGCCCGCCTTGCCGGCCAGCGCGTCATACATCTTCAGGCCCGCGCCATAGAACGGCGTGTCGAGCAGGCGGTATGAAGGCATCACGAACGCCAGGGGCTGCGCCAGATGGGGCGCGTTGCGCAGCAAGGTGGTGCGCTCGTGCAGGGCTTCGCGCACCAGCGCGATATTGCCCTGGGCCAGGTAGCGCACGCCGCCATGCACCAGCTTGGTCGCGCGCGACGACGTGCCTTTGGCAAAATCGTGCGACTCGAGCAGCAGCACCTTGAAGCCCCGCGCCACCGCGTCCAGCGCCACGCCCAGGCCCGTGGCGCCACCGCCGATGACGGCCAGGTCGTAGACGCACGGCTCGGCCAGCCGCGCCAGCAGGGCGGCGCGGTCCGTGTCCAGGGGAAGCGAAGAAGTTGTCATAAGCGGGCTTACCAGCGTGGTTGGGTGAAAATCGGGCAACGCAGACCGTGGGCGCCGCGCGCCCATCA
>NZ_QXMN01000207.1:0-1485 GCF_003581445.1 Acidovorax cavernicola
GGATCACGCCGCGCTCGCCCACCGCGACGATGGCATTGCGCGCGCGCGCCGCCGACAGCAAATGGGTGTGCATCGGTCGGCGCACGGTCAGCGCCGGCCTGGCCAACGCGTCGCTTGCCGGCGCGGGCAATGCGGCCGAAGCCCCGACCTTTGGCAACAGGGCCGCCATGACCAATCCAAACAGTGACCGTCTGGACGGCTTTGCACGGCTTCTTGAGTGTGAGTCCATCGTGAAAAATACGGTCCCGGGCAGGGAGCGATAAAAATTAGTATGAGAGCCTAATTTTCATTTTTCACGTGACCACAGTCAATTAGTACGACATCCTAAATTCAAAGGGAATTCCCTAGGATGGGGCGGAGCGGAAAGTGCGCCCCGCGCCACTGAAACGCGGCAGGCTACACTTGCGCCACAGTCAGTCCGAATGATTCAGGAACGGCGCTGCGGCGGGGCCTCAGGGCATGCGCCTTTCCCCTCAATGACCTCCATGGCGACCAATACCAAAGACAAAACCATTGAACTGAATCTCGAAGCGCTCGCCTACATCTACTCGCGAGTCCCCTTTCAGATTCAACGCATCGACCAGATTGCGTCCGCCTTCTTCGCCGCGCAGCAGGACTCCAGCGCGCTCTTGACCGCTGCGCAGCTCCAGATGCTCTGGCTCCTGGACAAACGCAAGCCGTTGATGCAGACCGACTTGTCGCGCCTTGCGGGCGCGGACAAGGCGACCACGGGCTTCATCATCGGGAACTTGCTCAAGCGCCAGCTCGTCCACCGCGAAGCCGATGCGCAGGACCGCAGGCGCAAACTGGTCTCCATCACGGAGGACGGCAAGGCGGCGCTGCGCGCAGCGCGCCAGCAACTGAAGCAAGCGAACGACAAGCTGCTGGCACCCCTCAAGCCAGCGGAGCGCGAGAAGCTGGTCCAGTGCCTGAAGACGCTGGCCCTGCGGGGACAGGCCGAGGACGTCGAGCCCTTCATGCTGGAAGCCACCTTGTGGCTGACCCGCAGATGCCTCCAGGCAGCGGACGGACAGCTCACGAAGGAAGCCGGACTCTTCGGCCTGACGCTGCGGCAGTTCTGTACGCTCTATGTCGTCCTGTGCCACCCGGGAATCGGCGAGCCATTGATACGCCGCCTGCTGGGCTACGAAGTGTCGAATGCCGCGCTGGTGATCGGACTGCTGCGCGACAAGGGCTTCGTCGAGGTCGTGCCAGGCTCCTCCGCTGCGCGCAAGCGCTACAGCGCGACGACCCTGGGCCGGGACGTGCTTGTCACCGTCGAGCCTAAGCTGTCGAAAATCGAGGATTCGTTTGTCGCCGTGCTGCACGCCGCGGACACCCGCACACTGCAAAACCTTCTGAGCATCCTGATCTCGGTCCACTCCGACAAGGTCAAGGCGCATCTGGATGCATTCGTCGACGCCATGCAGCTGCCTTCCTGGCCGGTACCGTCGCAAGCCAACTACGCGTCCACGAACGCGGACA
>NZ_QXMN01000086.1:0-5989 GCF_003581445.1 Acidovorax cavernicola
GTGAGGGCTTTGAGCTGAGGACTGACGGGCATGGGGTGTTGCGGGCGCAGGACGGCATGCTCGTCACCACGGAAGCCAGAAACAACGCAGCAAACCATGCCAAGGATATGGGGGAAACAACCCAACGGTTGAAGGCTGCTCAGGATCAGCATCAAGGTCTGGCAGAGGCTGCAGCAACGGCCAAGGCCCAGAGCGAAGGCGAAGACCAGGCCGCCGTGGCGCAAGCGCTCCAAGCGCAGAACGACGTCATCCAAGGCAGCGGCGGTGACAAGGCCCAAGGTCGATTCCCTGAACTCATCGAAGCCCAGTTGGTACTCGCCAGCGCCGCTGGCCTCGCCGCCACCACACCGGGAAGCCTTCATCTCCAAGCCGGGGAACACATCGCGATCAGCAGCCAGCACCACACCAGCATCAGCGCAGCCAAGCGGCTGCTCGTCAGCGCCAAGAACGGCATCCGCCTGTTTGCGCTTCGAGGCGGCATGAAGTGGATCGCCGGCAACGGCAAATTTCAGATCGAGGCACACAAGGATGCGATGAATCTGACCGCGAAGAAGGCCGTCCGCATCACAAGCACCACCAGCGAGATCCGAATCACCGCGCCGATCAAGGTGGTGGTCAACGGCGGAGGAAGTTTCACCGAGTGGAGCAGCACGGGCATCCTGCATGGCACGCCTGGGGGATGGGTGGAGCATGCGGCGGCGCATCTCAAAGTGGGACAGGATTCGAGACCTATTCCCAAGCCTGCCTTCAAGTCATGTGCGCAACAAATTCGCGATGCCTCGGCCAGTGGCGCCGGCTCCATCAAGCACTAGAGGTCGTCAGTCATGAGTGCATGGAATGCCCTCGATGCCTCCACTTGCAGCGCTCTCGCGTTGGAGATTGAGGTCATCACCGCGCTGAGTGAGTCCTCGAATGCAGCGCCCTATCTTCTGCTGGATCAAGGCGAAGCGGACTTTCTTCCGGGCCAAAGGGTGTGCTTGCGACCAATCCCCGATTCCTATTTCAAGGATGAACCGTCGCGAGCCCCGCATCTGTTGCCGTTGAAGCTTCCTGCGGATCATTTGATCCTGCAGGAGGCCTTGGCATCGGCCATCCTGACCGCGCCCCAACGCCTTCACGCCAAAAAGATCTCGGCCCTGCTGCTGATCTCGTGCGACATCGAAGCGCTGCTAGCGCACTTTCGAGCTTTGAGTTTGCAGTACGACCCCACGGCAGAGGATGAGTCTGCTTGTGTGATGCGGTACCAGGATCCGCGCGTCATGCAGCGGGTATGGCCGATCTTGAGCGAAGGCCAGAGACGGGCGTGGCTCGGCCCGATACGGCACTGGTACGCCGCCACGCAGCCCACAGGCCCCATCGTGACGGAAGCGGCCGCCGCGCCCACTCTTTGGCACGCGACACCAGCTCTCTCGGATGTGCAACCGCATTCCCGCGTGCATCACTTGCTCGACTCGGTGCAATGGCGATTGGCTCACGGCGCACCTTCCGAAAACAGCTTCTGGCAAGTCGTCAGCCTGAGATCGGCGTCCGGTCATACCGCACCCTATCCAAGCACCGGGACCTTGCGCAATTGGCTCAGCGAGGCTGCGTCGAGCGGCCTGGGGACCAATGATCAAACCGAATGGGCACTGTGCCAATGGGGTGTCGGACAGGACTACTGGCAGAGTGCCGTGGGCCAACGCCAGTCTTGTGCCGCACTCGAGATGCAGAAAAAACACGCGGGCCTCGGTTTCTCGGATGCATGGCACATGGCTGGTCTGAGTTTGTAGACCCCATCGCGCACCCCCCCTTTCTCGCTCTCTCTGAACACTTCTTTCGATGGCCTGCAAAACACCCTGCGATGCCTGCAAACCAGGCGATCTTCCGATCTTGTTCACTCGCTACGCCGCTACTTTCAGTGCTGATGCAGCCCGCGCGGCAGCGCTGACAAAGCTCACGCCGTCCGGTGAATTCAAGGCGCCGCCCACGCCATTGAAAACAGCGAGCTATGCCGTGCGCATGCTCCGCGAAGGGGTCTTGTATGTCTTGCTTGAGCGCGCAGGCAGGAAAAAGTGGACAGGCTACATGGTGCATCCGCATGGCTACCTAAGCCCCTTCAATCCTCAATTGACACCAGTGCCCGCGGAGGCGGCCGCACCGGCTTGCGAAGTTGTCATTCGCGGCGCGAACAAGAGCTTGGTCTGGGTGCCCGATCCGACGAGTGTCACGAATCTTTGGTACTTCTTTCATCCGGATGTGGTGCTGCCGGACGTGCTTCAGCAGTTGGAGGAAAACCCTGCTGATCTGCTGCGATTGGACGTAGCTGAATGGACCAAGAATCCGGGGTCTCAATCTCACACCTGTGTGCCCAGCGAACTGGCAGTCAAGGTCGCGGAATGGGCTGCGTTGAAAGACGAGGTGATGCTGGCAGGCCTCAATGAGCAACTCTATGGGGTGATGGGCATTGACACCTCAGAGCAGGGATATGGGGAAGGACAAGTTCCCATCTACGTCAGTGCTGTCCTCAAGAAAAGTCGCACCGACCCACCCCCTTCGGACATCTTCAGTGCAGACAATCCATGGGGGCAATGGCGCAAGACAGAGCGCATGGGGCCGGGGACATTGCCTCCCTATGTCGAAGTACATCGGGATCGCCTCAAGCAGATCGCGAGAGCATTGGCCGGGGAGCTTTCGGAGCCGAAAAGGTCTGTGGGTGTGGTTGCCGCATGTCACGATGCCATCGGGATTGCCCAGGAAACGAATCACTGGCGCAACAAGCCCTACCGAGACTTGATTCAGTGGGGCGACGTGGTGGAGAACGCCACGGGCGCTCCCGCCGTGACCGGACCGGAAGCGCCACCGTCGGGGAACAAGCAGTCTCGCAAGACGCGCTTCGAGATTGCGAACGGTTGGAAGAAATTGGAAGCGCTCTTCAAGCAGCGCCGCATTGCATACGTGTCGCGCGAAATCGAAGTGAGCGAAACGGCGACCCGAGAACCCATTTTTCTCGAAGACAAGCCGGCGGTTCTGCCCGGCACGGCACGTTCGAATTCACGCGTATTCGAGTCTCGTGCGGACTACGCCGCCTACCTGAAAAGAATTGAGAGCGCAAAGACCGGGGCTGCCAAGAGTGCCAACGCTCGGTGGGACGAATATGCCTCCGGAATCGATCTGGATGCCATGGAGAAAGTTCAGACTGCGTACGCGAAGAAATCCAAGGAATTTGAGGCAATCGCTAACGCGCGGGCACCGGACTCCTTGGCTTGGGTGGATTGCGAACAACTGCGACGAGCATTGGCTTTTTACGACGGGAAAGGACGTCAAGATATCTCTCAAGGTGTCAAGTGCGCCGCACAGATCAATGGAATTCTCGAGGGCTTCAACGGTGGCGGGGAGCTTTGCGAAAAGCGACTCATGACGTGGGCCAAGGATCACTCGGATGAACCGAAAAATCTTCTGTGGCGCGGGTACTTGATGAATCAGGAAGACGCGCAAGCAAGCTTCAGGACAGCCATGGAGGCCGCACAGACTCCTGCTACCTCAGTCGCAAGCATGGTGCAGTACTTCAAAGATCAATTGGACAAGTTTGCGAAGTTCAACGATCTCATGGCAGATGAAAACAAAACGAGCATACGGATCTGCAAGGCCATCCCGATATTCGGATTCAGTCCCATCATCAATCTGATCGGCCACACCATATTCAAAGCGGGAAGTGGAAAATTGAATTGGGAGAAGAAGCTGGCTCGATCACTCATGATGAGCTTGATTGCGGGGGCGGGAAGCCCTGCTGCCATCGAGTTGCACGCGCGCTATCGCCGCGTTCTAAGTGAAGTCACTCCTGAGAAATTCAAAGCCATTGCCGACTATCAATACAAGTGGAGTCAGCAGAGCTTGAAGGTCGAGAGCCATGCCACGATCAACAAGATCATGGCCGAAGGAGGAAGCGGGGACTTCTTCAAGATGCGATTGACTGGCGTCATGACGCTTGTCGAAGGCATCCTTCTGAGCTTCAAAGCAAAGCAACTGGCGGACGCGAAAGACGTGGATGCGGCGCAAAAGGCCGCTTGGGAACTCGGCGCCGCAGCCTTGACAACCACATCGGCGGGACTAGAGATAGGCGCCATGACGCAAGAGTGGCTGATATCGAAGAGTTTTCCCCATGGCGGCACCCGGGCTATGGCCGAGATTCGACTGGGCGGCTTCTAGCTGGCAGGGAACGCTTTGGCAGGAATCGCGGGAATCGTATCGGCCTGTCTGGACTACGGCGATGGGAAAAAATACAGACAAGAGGAAAAATATGCGTTGGCTTGGATGTTCTATGGACGCGGAGCGGCCCACAGCGTCAACTTCGCTTCCGGCCTCGTTCTTGGGTTCTCGTATGCCGGTCCGTTGATGGAGCATCTGGCAAAAGGCGTGGGCTTTGATTCATTGCGAGGCCGAGCGTTGCAAGTTCTCGCTGCTCGAGCTGCCGCGCTTGCGCTCGGAAGGGCCGCCTTATTTGCCGCCAGTTTGTGGGTCACGCTGGCGATCATGTCCATCACATGGATCATTGGACGGCTCAGCGACAACGAACTTCAGAAGTGGATCAAGCGGTCGAGCTTTCGAGTACCCCCAAAGCCGGGGGACCCATCCGAGCCGCTCTATGAAAAGGCTGGTGAAGAGCTGGTGGCCCTGTATATCGCCTTCAAGGTGGTAGAGGAATGATGTATTGGTTCGAGAAAATTGACTATGACGCAGCCAGGGAAATGGCCGCGGAGGAGCTTCGAATAGGCCGCAGAAATACCGCTGATGAGACGATCGCCAAAGCAAGAAAAGGAGGGCTTCTACTGACCAAACAGCAGTTTGAAGGCACTCAGCCTTATGACCGGCACGAGCGGATCCTGGAGCGCGCGGACGACCAAGGCTTGCTGCACGCCTATAACGACGAATGGCTTGAAGTGAGAACCTGGTGCAACGACATTCGAGGTGTGACCACCTTGTTCGGGTGGGGGTGCTACTGGATGGCGTGGAGTTTTGTTGCCACAGGATGGTTGGACGTCATCTTTCTGTACCTGACCGGGCATCGCGCGGATGGAACGGAGCTGGTTAGAACAACGGCACTGGTCGCGCTGCTGAACGCCATCGGATTCACGGTATTCACGGCTGGCTTTACGTGGGCAATGCAGCGTTATTTCTTCCGCTACGAGCTGTTCACCCAACGCTGGATTCGCCTTAGATTCAATCGAGCAACCAGGAAGGTGTACTTGCTTCGCCCCAAATATGCAGGAGGCTTGATGGTGTTCGATTGGCCTGATACAGACCCAAGTTTGAGCAAGAGCGCCGACGCCGATGCCGTCTTCATGCATTGGCCCGCCCTGATCTGGGGAAGCGAGACGGAGTTGGGCAAGGTCGGCGCGATGCAGTTCATCGGGCGACGGACCAGCTTCAAGACGGTGGGCGATTGGATGGCATTCTGGGAGTACATCCGTCGATACATGGAGGAGGGCCCGGACGCAGTGCCCAAACCCAGAACAGTCATTGGTTATCGGCCCAGCGTCAAGGAAGCCTGGATCAGCGTGACCCAGTGGTATCCGGCGTTCCAGCAGAAGGGGTTCATCGGAAAGATCAGCGATGGGATCTCGTTGCTGATTCTTCCGCTGATCGTGCTGATGTTCATCGGTAACTTTCTCGGGCAGTGCCTGACATGGCAAGCACGGTTTCCTGAGGAAATCGAAAGTGCTGGGGATGTTGTCTAGCTGCGTCCTGCCCCAATTGCAGTCGAAAGGGGTTGCCAAATTGCTTCGCAGGCTACAGGGCCGTCTGATCGAGATCCTCGGGCTCGGGCGGCTGATCGACGAACTCGGTCCGCGCACCGATACCTACCGGAACTTGTAGCTGGGCCCGTCGACCCGGCGTCTGATCGATTCTGGGCGCTGATGGCGCTTTCCGGCGACATCCCGTCAGAGCGGTAAGCCAGCGACCGGCCCCGCATCTACTCCCTTCGCCGTACCCCTCCCGCCCCGCCTAGGCC
>NZ_QXMN01000208.1:0-1480 GCF_003581445.1 Acidovorax cavernicola
GCTTCGGGCAGCTCCTGCATCAGCGGCGTGGCGAACAGGCCGGGCGCGATGGTGCAGACCCGGATGCCGTGCTGCGCGAGATCGCGCGCCATGGGCAGCGTCATGCCCACCAGCCCGCCCTTGGACGCGCTGTAGGCCTGCTGGCCCACCTGGCCGTCGAAGGCCGCGACCGAGGCGGTGAACAGCATCACGCCGCGCTCGCCGCCCTCCAGCGGCGCGAGCCTGGCGCAGGCCGCGGCGAACAGCCGGCTGACGTTGTAGGCGCCGATCAGGTTGACCTGGACCACGCGCGTGAAGTCCTCGAGCGGCGCGGCGCTGCCGTCGCGCTGCACGATGCGTTTGGCGCTGCCTATGCCCGCGACGTTCATCAGCATGCGCGCCTCGCCGAGACCGGCCTGGGCCCGGGCCAGCGCGGCCGTGACGCTCGCGGTGTCGGTGATGTCGCATTCGCAGGCCAGCGCGCGGCCCGCGCCATGCTCGGCGTTGATCGACGCGGCCACGCGTTCGGCGTCGGCCAGGTTGCGGTCGAGAATCGCGACCTTGGCGCCCAGGCGTGCGAGTTCGCGCGCCGTGGCTTCACCCAGGCCCGAAGCGCCGCCGGTGACGAGTGCGGTATGTCCTTGGATTTGCATGATGGTCTTCTCAGGCTTTGGGGAAAAGAATGTTTTCTGCGCTGCCGTCGTGCAGCGACTCCACGAGCGCCGCGCGGTGGCTCAGCACGGCGCGCTGGTTGACCGAACCCTTGTCGGTGATTTCGCCGCGGTCCAGCGACGGCGGCTCGGCCAGCAGCAGCGCGCGCGCCACGCGGCTGGCGCTGCCCGTGGCCTGGGCCGCGAGTTCGCCCAGCAAGGCCTCGATCTGCGCGCGCACGCCGTCGCTGGCCAGCACTTCGGCCCAGGGCGCGTCGGCGCCCAGGCCGCTGAGGTCGCGGCAGCGCGGCGCGGGAAACATCAGCAGGCCGACTTCCTTGTGGTTCAGCCCCGTGACGACCACGTCCTGCAGATAGGGCGCGCCCGCGGCCAGCACCCTGGTGCGCAGCGGACCCACGCTGACGAAAGTGCCCGTGGCCAGCTTGAAGTCTTCGGCGATGCGGCCGTCGAAGCGCAGGCCGCGGTGCACGTTGTCGGGGTCTATCCAGCGCACGGCGTCGCCGGTGCAGAGGAACCCTTCGTCGTCGAAGGCTGCGCGCGTGGCTTCGGCGTTGCGCCAGTAGCCGGGCGTGATGTTCGGGCCGCGGTAGCGGACTTCGGTCTTGCCGTCGATATCGACCAGCTTGACGGTGGTTCCGGGCACGGGGCTGCCGATGTCGCCGGCCGTGACATCGGGGCTGTTGACGAACAGCGCCGACGGCGCCGACTCGGTCATGCCCAGTCCCGTGGCCATGATGATGCGCTCGCCCAGCGCGGCTTCCTGCGTCGCGTGCAGGCTGTCCCAGACGGGCTGCGACAGCCCCGCGCCCGAGTAGAAGAAGAAGCGCACG
>NZ_QXMN01000209.1:0-1477 GCF_003581445.1 Acidovorax cavernicola
GGGTTGACCTGTACCGAAGAGACGTTCATGACCAAGGCCGGCGCGCAGCGCCTGGCGGCCGAGCTGGGCCTGGCGCTGATCGCGCCCGACACCAGCCCGCGTGGTGCCAACCTGCCCGGCGAAGCCGAGAGCTGGGACTTCGGCGTGGGCGCGGGCTTCTACCTCGACGCCACGACCCGCCCCTGGGGCCTGCACTGGCGCATGGAAAGCTATTTGCTAGAGGAACTGCTGCCGCTGCTGGGCAGCAAGCTGCCCATCGACGCGCAGCGCGTGGGCATCTTCGGCCACTCGATGGGCGGCCATGGCGCGCTGACGCTGGCCCTGCGCCATCCCGGCAAGTTCAAGAGCGTGTCGGCGTTTGCGCCGATTGCCAACCCCAGCCAATGCGCCTGGGGCCGCAAGGCGTTCACCGGCTATCTGGGCGACGACGAGTCCACCTGGGCCGCGCACGACGCCAGCCTGCTCATGGCCGCGCAAACCGCCGCGCCCTACCCTGCCGGCATCCTCATCGACCAGGGCCTGGCCGACAAGTTCCTGATCGAAAAGCAGCTGCTGCCCGAGGCCTTCGAAAGCGCTTGCGCGCAGGTGGGCCAGGCGCTGACGCTGCGCCGCCAGCCGGGCTATGACCACGGCTACTACTTCATCCAGACGTTCATCGACGACCATCTGCGCCACCATGCCGCGCAGTTGAAGGCTTGAGAGCAGGCCCGGAAACGGGCCTGTCAATTCGCACCTAAACCGTGCGATATTGGTGCATCATCTACAGTGGAGCGTTAGTCTTCAGCAAGGTACCCCCCATGTCGCGCAAGCCGCAGATCATTCTTTCCTCCCTGGATCTCGATCGCATCGAAGCCTTGCTGGCGGCGATTCCCGCGTCCGTGTTCCCGGGCAAGGCCGATCTCGAGGCCGAACTCGACCGCGCGGATGTGGTCGAACCGGCGCAGATTCCGCCCAATGTGGTGACGATGAATTCCACGGTGCAGTTCGAGATCCTCGAAACCCGCCAGGACTTCCGCCTGACCCTGGTCTATCCGCGCGACATCGATGGCAGCGCCGACCGCGTGTCGATCTTCGCGCCCGTGGGCAGCGCGCTGCTGGGCCTGTCCGTGGGCGACGAACTCGCCTGGCCCGGCCCGGGCGGCAAGATCATGACCGTGCGCGTGACCGGCATCCTCTACCAACCCGAAAGCGCGGGCGAACTGCACCGCTGAGCATCTGGGCTTTACTTCACGCAGTGGGCCAGCGTGGGGGCTACATCAAGTAATCCACGCCATCAGCATCCCGGTGCCCACCAGGCTCACCTGCCAGCGCAGCACGTCCTGCCAGCCGGGCATATGGCGCTCGACGCGCTGATACAGCAGCTGCCCCATGGCCAGCGACAGCGCAAACGCCGCCCACAGCCCGGCCAGATTGATGGCCAGCGAATCGGGCCAGAACCAGTTCACCACGGCATTGACCAGCAGGCACACGGGAAAGT
>NZ_QXMN01000210.1:0-1469 GCF_003581445.1 Acidovorax cavernicola
GCCCAGCGCCACCAGGCCCACGCGGCCCATCAGGAAGTTGAGGCTGGCGGCGGCCAGCGCGACGATCATCAGCCGGCGCACAAAGCCGGTGTAGTAATCGAGATCGAACAGCGGCGCGAGCAACGGAAACAGCGCCAGCGCCAGCAGCAGCGCGGCGATGCCGGCGCGCGCGCGCCAGGGCGAAGCATTCTTCGCGGGAACAGACAACATCGTGGTCTCACTCATACTCGGGCCGGGAACAGTCCCGAAGGCTTGAACACCAGCACGCCGGCCATCAGCATGTACATGGCGATGCTCGAGATCGCCGGCCCGACATCGGCGGCCAGCGCCGGCGACAGCAGTTCACGCAGCAGCGGCGGCAAGAATGCGCGGCCGGCGGTGTCCACCAGACCGACCAGCAGGCTCGCGACGAACGCGCCGCGCACCGAGCCTATGCCGCCGATCACGATCACCACCAGCGCGGGAATCAGGATGGCTTCGCCCATGCCGATGGCGACGGCGCTGATCGGGCCCATCAACGCCCCGGCCAGCGCCGCGAGCGCCGCGCCCAGCGCGAACACGATGGCGAAGACTTTCGCCACCCGCACGCCCATGAACTCGGCCATTGCCCGATTGGACGCGCCCGCGCGCACCAGCATTCCCAGCTTGCTGTGGTTGACCAGCAGATAGAGGCCTGCGGCCACGGCCAGGCCTGCAGCCAGGATCAGCAGCCGGTAGGACGGATACGGCAGGCCCAGCACATCGACCGGACCCGCAAGCAGCGCGGGCGTGGGCGCCATGATGGGCGACGGGCCCCAGACAAACTTGACCACGTCATCGGCCACCAGCACGATGCCGAACGTCGCCAGCACCTGGGACAGATGGTCGCGGCCGTAGAGCCTGCGCACCAGCAGCGCTTCGAGCAGCATGGCCAGCAGCACCGTCGCCAGCACGGCGACCAGCACGGCGGTGATGAACGAGCCCGACTGCGCATGCACCGTCGCCGAGACATAGCCGCCGACCATGAACAGCGAACCATGGGCCAGGTTCAGCGTGTCCATGATGCCGAACACCAGCGTCAGCCCGGCCGCGAGCAGGAACAGCATGAAGCCGTAGCCCAGGCCGTTGAAGATCTGCTCGAGAAAAAAAGTCACATCCATCGATCCGTCCCGCGCAATCTCGGTGGCTTACTTCAACGCGCACTGCGCGGCATAGGCATCCTGGTGCGCGGTCAGCACCTTGCCCGGCTGCAGTTGGTTGGTCACGCGGCCATCGGCGCCCTGCACGATCTTGCGCAGGTAGTAGTCCTGGACCAGGAACTGGTTGTTGCCGTACTTGACCGGGCCGCGCACCGAATCGAAGGCCGCGGTCTTGAGCGCCTTGACCAGTGCCGGTTTGTCGCCGACCTTGCCGCCGAGCTGCTTCACGGCGGCGTCCATGTTCATCACCACGTCATACGCAAACTCCGCGTACAACGACGGGTAGCGGCC
>NZ_QXMN01000211.1:0-1459 GCF_003581445.1 Acidovorax cavernicola
TGGGACTGACCAAGACCGCCGCGCTCGACGGCCGCCAGTACGACATCGCCGTGGGGCAGATCGATATCGGCAATGCGATGACCGACCTGGCTGAGCGCATGGCCAAGGGCGTGCCCCAGGCCAACGGCGAGATCGCGGTCGAGCCCATGATCGATGCGGCCGTGGTCGGCCAGTCGGTGCTCTACATGGCCAGCCTGCCGCTCGAAGCCAACGTGCTGTTCCACACCGTCATGGCGACCAAGATGCCTTTCGTCGGCCGGGGCTGAAGCGCTGCCACGCCGCAAGCGCCGCGCACGCGGGCGGTGAACCTATCCGCTGTAGCGTCATTGAGAATCAGCTTTAATGAGGAATCGCGCAATCGGAACCATGTCATGACCACCAAGACCTCGCTGGACAAGTCGAAAATCAAGTTCTTACTGCTGGAAGGCATCCACCCCAGCGCGTTGCAGCTGCTGCAAAACGCGGGCTACACCAACGTGGAAGCGCTCACCGGCGCGCTGCCGTCCGAGGAGCTGGAGCGCAAGATCGCCGACGTGCACTTTGTCGGCATACGCTCGCGCACCCAATTGACCGAAGCGGTGTTCCAGGCCGCGCAAAAGCTCGTGGCCGTGGGCTGCTTCTGCATTGGCACCAACCAGGTCGACCTGAACGCCGCACGCCAGCGCGGCGTGGCGGTGTTCAACGCCCCCTACTCCAACACCCGCTCGGTGGCCGAACTGGTGCTGGCCGAAGCCATCCTGCTGCTGCGCGGCATTCCCGCGAAGAACGCCGCGGCCCACCGCGGCGGCTGGCTCAAGACCGCGGAACACTCCTACGAAATCCGCGGCAAGACGCTGGGCATCGTGGGCCACGGCTCCATCGGCAGCCAGCTGTCGGTGCTGGCCGAAGGCCTGGGCATGCAGGTCGTGTTCCATGACATCGTCACCAAGCTGCCGCTGGGCAATGCACGCCAGGCCGCCTCGCTGCAGGAGCTGCTGTCGGTCAGCGACATCGTGACCCTGCACGTGCCCGAACTGCCGTCGACGCAATGGATGATCGGCGCCGCCGAAATCGCCGCCATGAAACCCGGCGCCATCCTGATCAACGCTTCGCGCGGCACCGTGGTCGAGATCGATGCCCTGGCCGACGCGCTGAAGTCCGGCCACCTGCACGGCGCCGCGCTGGACGTGTTCCCGGTCGAGCCGCGCACCAACAAGGACGAATTCATCTCGCCGCTGCGCGGCCTGGACAACGTCATCCTGACGCCGCACATCGGCGGCTCGACCATGGAGGCCCAGGCCAACATCGGCCTCGAAGTCGCCGAGAAGATGGTCAAGTACAGCGACAACGGCACGACCACCTCGGCCGTGAACTTCCCCGAAGTCGCACTGCCGGCCCACCCCGGACAAAAGCGCATCTTGCATGTGCACCACAACGTGCCCGGCGTGCTGTCGGCCATCAACCAGGTGTTCGCCCAGCA
>NZ_QXMN01000212.1:0-1433 GCF_003581445.1 Acidovorax cavernicola
GGCTCATGGCTTGAGCCGGTAACGCGACTGCACCAGTCCCGAAGGAAAGCTGCGGCTGGAGACCAGCGTCCAATCGATGTCCCGCGACAGCGCGCCAAACAGCGGCCGGCCCGACCCGAGCAGCACGGGAACCGTGGTGATCACCATGTCGGCGACCAGCCCTGCGCGCAGGAACGACTGCACCAGTTGCCCGCCATCGACATAGACCCGGTGCACATTCTGTCCGGCCAGCGTCTCCATCAGCTCGCGTGGAGCGCTGCCGCTGAACCGCACCTTGCCCGCGAGCGCCTCGGGCACCGGCGCACCGGCCAGCTGCTTCGACAGCACCAGCACGGGCCGGTCATGCGCCCAGGGGCCGAGGGTCAGCATCTTCTCGTAGGTCCCCCGGCCCATCACGATCAGGTCCTTATCGGCGATGAAGTCCGCGTAGCCATGATCCTCGTCCGGATCATCGCGCTGCAGCAGCCAGTCGATATCGCCGTCGGGGCGGGCAATGAAGCCATCGAGACTGGTGGCAATGAAAACATGTGCGCTGGCCATATGCAGCCCAATAAATATACAACGTATATTATTGCGCAAAGGAGGCACGCGTGCAGGCGCAGCGCCTGGCCCCGTTACTGCACTTGCGTGTGATTGATGCGCACCACCGCGCGCGCGATCAGCGCCAGCACTGCGGCCTCCGCGCCCTGCGGATCGCGCGCTTCGATGGAATGCAATAGCGACCGGTGCAATTCCAGCGCCTGGGCGTCGGGCCCCCAGGCGTCGCTGGACGCCTGAAAACTCGTCTTCCAGACCGCGGACAACGCGGTCTCCAGTTGCCGGATGAACTGGTTGTCGCAGGAGCGCACCACGGCGCCATGAAAGCGCAGGTCGGCCTCGATGTACGACGCCTGGGTCTGGGCCTGGGCCATGGCTTCGAAAGCTTCGCGGATGTCGGCCACCTGCTGCGGCTGCGCGCGCGCCGCGGCCAGCCGCGCGGCCAGCGGCTCTATCGTCTGGCGCAGCTCCATCAGATCGGCGATCAGCTTCTTGTCCGGCGGCGCTTCGCTTTGCCAGCCCAGCACGGCGGGATCGAACAGGTTCCATTCGGCGCGCGGCAGCACATGGGTGCCGGTACGCGGGCGTATCGAGACCAGGCCCTTGGCCGCGAGGCTCTTCATCGCTTCGCGAATGATCAGCCGGCTCGCGCCATAGGTTTGCGCGAGCTGGGGCTCGGTCGGCAACTGCGCGCCTTCGGCATAGCGCCCGGCAACGATGCTCGCACCCACGGCGTCAACGATTTGATGGTGAAAGTTGCGCAAACGAGGTGGAGACATAGGCTGCAAGCATAACCGCTGCCATCCCTCTCACTGGCTTGACGTCAATCATATGATGATTGTATTATTCACCCCGACGCGCAGCACCGTCCCATAAATCAACCAAGAGCTGGAGAC
>NZ_QXMN01000213.1:0-1420 GCF_003581445.1 Acidovorax cavernicola
CAGGATGCCGCTGTGCTTGCCGTCGGCATGCAGGTCGCTGGCCAGGATGCCGGGCTGGTCGGATGCTTCGAGCACCACCGCGCCCGCGCCGTCGCCGAACAGCACGCAGGTCGTGCGGTCGTTGAAATCAAGAATGCGGCTGAAGACTTCGGCGCCGATGACCAGCGCGCACTTGGCCGAGCCGGTCTGGATCATCGCATCGGCGACCGTGAGCGCATAGACGAAGCCGCTGCACACCGCCTGCACGTCGAAGGCCGCGCAGCCGTTGGCGCCGAGCTTGTGCTGCAGGATGGCGGCGGCCGAAGGAAAGACCATGTCGGGCGTGGACGTCGCCACGATGATCAGGTCGACTTCCTCGGGCGTGCGGCCTGCGGCCTCGAGCGCCTGGCGCGCGGCTTCCAGGCCCAGGTCGCTGCTCGTGACATCGGGCTCGGCGAAATGCCGCGCCCGGATGCCGGTGCGCTCGACAATCCACTCGTCCGAAGTTTCAATGCCACGCGTGGCCAGATCGGCCTGCAGGTCCTGGTTGGTCACGCGCCGCGGAGGCAGATAACTTCCGGTGCCGGTGATGCGGGAATAAATTCTCATCTGTTTTTAAGCTCAAGACGCCGACACTGCCGGAACCGGAGTGGCTGGCACTGCGTCCAGCAAGGGCGCTGCACGGGCAATCCGGGACTGAACGCGGTCAAGCAAGTTATTGCAGGCCGCATCATACGCCCGGGTCAATGCGTACTCGAAAGCAATCGCATCCGCCGACCCGTGGCTCTTGAAGACCAGGCCGCGCAGGCCCAGCAGCGCGGCGCCGTTGTAGCGGCGGTGGTCCATGCGCTTCATCAGCGCCGACAGCACCGGGTAGGCGACGACGGCCGCGAGCTTGGTCAAAATGTTACGTTTGAACTCCTGCTTGAGTCCGTTGCTGATCATCGAGGCCACGCCTTCGCTGGTCTTGAGCGCGACGTTGCCGACGAAACCGTCGCAGACGACGATATCGACCGTGCCCTTGAAGATGTCATTGCCTTCGACATTGCCGAAGAAATTGATGTCACCCGCCTGACCCGCCTTGCGCAGCAGTTCGCCGCTGCGCTTGATGATGTCGCTGCCCTTGATGGCCTCTTCGCCGATGTTGAGCAGACCGACCGATGCCTTCGAGTTCTCTTCGAGCGCCGACACCAGCGCCGTGCCCATGAAGGCGAATTGCAGCAGGTGCTCGGCCGTGCAGTCGACGTTCGCGCCCAGATCGAGCACCGTGGTCGCATGGCCCTTGCTGTTGGGCAGCTGGGCCGCGATCGCGGGACGGTCGATGCCGTCGAGCGTCTTGAGCACATAGCGCGCAATGGCCATCAGCGCGCCGGTATTGCCGGCCGACACGGCAGCCGCGGCGGCGCCGGATTTGACCTGCTCGATGGCCACACGGATGGAA
>NZ_QXMN01000087.1:0-5695 GCF_003581445.1 Acidovorax cavernicola
CGCCGACACCACGACGCGCAGCCTCGTGCAGGCGCAGATGGATGCGCTGCTGCGCCACACGCGCCTCCAGCAGCAGCTGCAGGCGCTGGCCTGAGCCACGCGGCCGCAGCCAGGGCCGGCCCGCTCTGCAGCGAGGTCTCACTCAACGCAGTTGCTCAACACTCGCACCGTAGTTGATGTGAAATGGCTGACCGTCGATGACCAGGGCCGGCACGGATTTCACACCGTAGCGTTCGGCCTCGGCCAAGCGATCTTTCGATTCGCCAAGGTGAACCACTTCGATCTCGTAGCGCTGCGGGTCCAACGCCTTGGCGAACTGCTGCTCGGCCGCCACGCAAACGGAGCAACCAGCGTGGTAGAAGATGGCTTTGGTGGTCATGGACATTCTCCTGTGATGACGCGAAGGATCCGATGGCTGCTGCCATCGGGCATTTCGGACACTGAAGTGATGGTCACCCCAATCACCCGAATTCAGAGGGCCAGTCGGCTCTGTTCGTGACCGAGTACCTGGCCTGGTACACCGGCAAATTCTTCAACGCTTGCGTCGGCGATAGTTGAAACTGTAATACGCAATCCATTCACACTGCACGGCAAATGCTTCGTCACCACGATGCGCAGATAAATGCGCTGCTGCGCCACACGCGCCGCCAGCAGCAGGCGCTGGCCTGAAGCCCGGGCCGCGCTCTGGCGGTTTTTTAGCCGCTAAATTTTTACGCCCGCGGCCCCTGCGTCACCGGCAGCGCCGCGCCGGTGACGGCCGCGGAGTCCGGCCCCAGAAAGAACAGCACGACGCGCGCCAGGTCCGGCGCGCGCACCCAGTTGCGCGTGTCGGCGTCAGGCATGTCGCGGCGGTTCTGCGGCGTATCGATGATGCTGGGCAGCACCGCGTTGACGTTGATGCCGTCATCGGCGAGTTCCGCCGCCAGCGCTTCGGTGAGCCTGATCACGCCGGCCTTGGACGCCGCATACGCGCCCATGCCGGCCGTGGCCGACAGCGCGGCCAGCGCGATGTTCAGATTGATGGTCGAGTTGCCATGCACCGCGAACACATTCGCCGTGAGCGCGATCGGCAGCAGCGACAGACCGACGACCAGAATGATCGATCCGCCGACGATGGGCGGCACCAGCCAGCGGATCAGCCGGTGGAACCAGCCCAGCGCACCGAGCGCGATCACCAGCAGCGCACCGGGGATCAGCGCCCCGTACACCGCGCCCATGCCGCTCAGGCCGGCGCCGCCCGCCAGTGCCACGGCAATGATCGCACCCAGCGGAATATAGGACGGCCCTTGCGCCACGGGCATGCGCATGCACCAGGCAGTCTGGATGATGGTCGCGATGCCGGCCGCGAGAAAGGTCGACTGGATCAGCGAAGCCGAATCGGCCTGCGACAACGCCAGCGCCGACGCAATGATGAACGGCACGACATACACGTCCATGGCCATCACATGCTGCACGCCGAGCAGCAGGGCCTTGAGTACGGTGACGCGGTCATCGGGCTGGGCGATCAGGCGCCCTTCATAGGGAGTGGGTTCGGTCATTTGGCGCTGCAGTCAGCAAGGAAAGTAAAATTTTGAAGTCAGTTATGAGCAGCGCTCGCGCAGCCCACAACCCATGAAACTGGCGTGCCCCGGCGCAGGGGCACCGAGGAAGGGCCGCCCCGCACCGAGGGTGCCGTCCCCCTTCCAGGGGGAAGGCGCGCCAGCGCCTCAGGGGGTAGCCCGTGCATGTACCAACGCACCCTGCACCCAGGTCTGGGCCACATTGGCGCGCGTCGCGTTGTAGATGATCTTCTGCAGCACGTCGGCGGGGCTGTCGCTGCCCGGCCAGATGCAGATGTTCGAATCCGGCGCCTCGCAGTCGACGACGATGGCGTCGAACTGCTGGCCGGCCTCGATGCGGCCTATAGGCAGATCCAGCGCCGCGCCGCCCGCGGCCGTCGCCAGCCACAGCGCGAACACATGGTCGATGCGCGCGTTGTGGCGGCCACGCTGCGCGGGCGGCAGATCGGGGTCCACGCCTTCATCGAGCGCATACGACGCAGTGATCGCATGCCGGCAGGCGTCGAACATCGACGGGCTGTAGCCGCCCGAAATATCGCTGCCCAGTCCCAGTCCCAAGCGCTGCGCATGCCCCGCGCGCGCGGGAAACACGCTGTTGGCAAAGTAGAAGTTCGACAGCGGGCAGTGGGCCACGGACGCACCGGTATCGGCCATCAGCGCCACATCGGCAGGCGTGAGGAAGTTGGCATGCGCGACCACGGTACGCCGCGTCAGCAGACCGAAGCGGTGCAGCGCATGGGCGTCGGTCATGCCGCAGCGCTCGAGCACATGCTGATGGGCCCAGTCGCTTTCCGAACAATGGGTCTGCACATGCACGCCCGTGCGTTGCGCCAGCGCGCCCAGGCCTGCGAGCAATTCGTCGGTGCAGCTGGGAATGAAGCGCGGCGTGATCACCGGCAGCACCAGGCCGCCCGCATTGCCGGGCAGGCGGGCCACTGTCTCAATGAATGCTTCGGTGCCGTCAATCGCCGCCTGTGCGCTCGCATCGCGATAAAACGGCGGGCACTGGCTGGGCTCGTCCATGGCCACGCGCCCCACCAGGCCGCGCTGGCCCTGGCGCAGGCACTCCTCGGCCAGCACCCGGTTGCCGCTGTCATGCAGCGTGCCGAAGTACATCGCCGTGGTCGTGCCGTTCGCCAGCAGCTGCCGCACCAGCGGCCGGTAGACGCTCTCGGCAAAAGCGGCATCGCCATAACGGGCCTCCAGCGGAAACGTGTTCTGCTGCAGCCAGTCCGCGAGCGGCACATCGAGCGCCTTGCCCATCTGCGGCCACTGGGGGGCATGCACATGCACATCGATCATGCCCGGCAGCAGATAGCTGCCCGCAGGCAGTTCGCGCAACTGGCCCGCCACCGCGTGGCGTTCGCGCTGCGCGGCCCAGCGCGGGTCGTCACGTGCGATCACCGCCTCGATCCGGCCACGGGCGGACACCACCACGAGTACATCGGACTGCACGCGCAATGCATCGGCCTGCGGCGCATCGAAGGCCGTGCATTGCATGGCCCAGGAAGAAGGTGAAAGAGTGGAATTCATCGGCAGCGCACGGAGCCAACGGCCACGCCGGCGGGCCGCAAGGCCGGCACCCACGCCACCCGGAACTCCGACTTGTAAAACGTTCGGATCGCGAAACAGGCAGGCACCTGCCGCGGCGAGGCGCCGTGGCCAGCGGCCCGGGCGCCCGAGAGGCTCGCATTCTACGGTTGCCAGCCGTGCGCCGCCGCGGCGGGGTCATAGGCGCGCGGGCGCGAATGCAAATCTCCGGCCGAACTCGCTTTTCAGCTCACTTTTTTGATGCATCCTCAAGCTCCGCCAGCCGCTTCGATGCGGCCCGGCTCCGCGCCGTGCGGCACCCTGTCGCGCGGCTTTCTTGCATTTTCTGGATAGCGGCCTCAACGCCGATGAACACAGTGAATTTTGGTCATTCCCTGGCGCGCCTGACCTGGCGCGTCACAGTTGCAGCAGCGCTGGCTGCTGCGGCGGCAACCGTCTCCGCCAAGCCCTCCCCTTCCGTCACTCCGCTTCCCGCCAGGGCCTTTGCCGATTGCCCGGCGTTCTTCGTCGAAGGCCATGTGCCGACTCCTGCTGCGGCGCCCCATCTCGGCAAGCTGCGCGCGCTGTGCTACGAAGCGTTCGCCGTGCTGCACAACGGGGAAAGCAAGACTCCGGTCTATGTGGTCCAGCGCCTCAATCGCGCAGCGATCGACGACGCCGATGAAAAGCGCACCAACAAGTTCTTCGCCGACGCCCGCCTGCCGCGCGACGAGCGCGCCGAACTGGGCGACTACAAGCGCTCGGGCTACTCGCGCGGCCATATGGCGCCCGCGGGCGACATGCCCACGGCCCAGGCCATGGCGCAGAGCTTCTCGCTGGCCAACATGGTGCCCCAGGCCATCAAGCACAACGGCGGCCCCTGGGCAAAGATCGAACAGGACACGCGGCGCTACGCCCAGCGTGCCCAGGGCGACGTATTCGTCTTCACGGGTCCGGTTTTCAAAGCCGGCAGCGACACCATAGGCGACGGCCAGGTACGCGTGCCCAGCCACCTCTACAAACTGGTCTACGACGCCACGACCCACAGGTCCTGGGCCTACTGGCAGGCCAACGACGACGCCGAACGCGCCTCCAAGCCCATCAGCTACGAGGAACTGGTGCAGCGCACAGGCATCCAGTTCCTGCCGCAACCCATCAGAACGTCGTCACGGTAAGCAAGCCAGGGGCTGGAGGTTCGTCCTTCGACAGTTGAGGGCCTCACGCCCCTGCCGTTCACCCCGGGCCTGTCGCCGGCTCGGAGGATGAACCGCCCAGGTTCAGCCCTTGAGCTTCTCCATGTCCTCGGCCGTCAGCCAGCGCCACTGGCCGGGCGCAAGATCCTCGGGCAGGTCCAGGCTGCCGATGCGTGCCCGGTGCAGGCCTTCGACCCGGTTGCCCACCGCGGCCAGCATGCGCTTGACCTGGTGGTACTTGCCTTCGGTCAGCGTCAGATCCAGCACATGGCTGTCGACCAGCACGCAGGCCGCGGCCTTGACCGGCTTGGGGTCGTCATCGAGCACCACACCGGCCAGCAGCTGGTCGACCATTTCCTGCGTCAACGGATGCTTGGCGGTCACGCGGTAGACCTTGGGCACATGCTTCTTGGGCGAACTCATGCGATGGATGAACTGCCCGTCATCGCTGAGCAGCAACATGCCCGTCGTATCCTGGTCCAGCCGGCCCACGGCCTGCAGGCCCTGGATCGCGCTCTTGCACGGCCGCTGGCGCAGCGGCGGCGGCAGCAGCGTATAGATGCTGGGGTAGGTCGAAGGCTTTTGCGAGCATTCGGTGCCCGCCGGCTTGTGCAGCACGATATAGCCCTTGGCGTGGTACTCCCAGTCCACGCCCTGGACGCGATAACGCAGACCTTCGGGATCGAAGTCGGCCGTCGAGTCCGTGCATTTCTCCGGCGCGGCGGAGACGTCATCCCGGGAATAGATTTCAACCCAGCCCTGTTGCACCAGGCCGGCACATACACGACGGGTTCCAAACCCTTGCGAATAAAGAATGTCTTGCAGTTGCATGGAGAAATCCACCAATCAATGAACGGTATCCCCCTCGAGCGGAAACAGTTACCAACTCAGAGGGTGTTTTATTTTCCGGAAAAAACAAAACCCCCAGGCCTTTGGGGCGCTGGGGGTTTGCTTGCTGTAAGAGCCTGACAATGACCTACTTTCACACGGGAACCCGCACTATCATCGGCGCTAAGTCGTTTCACTGTCCTGTTCGAGATGGGAAGGAGTGGTGCCAACTTGCTATGGTCATCAGGCATAACTTTTTGCTTCGGCGTTCAGTTTGTCGAACGCTTGGGCGAATTCATAGAGACTGAAATCAGATTATATTTGATTGCGACTTGGCATAACTAGTCTTCAATCCGCTGGGGATCAAAGTTATAGGGTCAAGCCTCACGAGCAATTAGTATTGGTTAGCTTAACGCATTGCTGCGCTTCCACACCCAACCTATCAACGTCCTGGTCTCGAACGACTCTTCAGGGGGCTCAAGGCCCCGGCAGATCTCATCTTGAAACGAGTTTCCCGCTTAGATGCTTTCAGCGGTTATCTCTTCCACACTTAGCTACTCGGCAATGCCACTGGCGTGACAACCG
>NZ_QXMN01000010.1:0-146920 GCF_003581445.1 Acidovorax cavernicola
CTCGCCTGCCGCCCCACACGGCCGTGCGCGCCTTCGAGGCCGCGGCGCGCCACGGCAGCTTCGCACGGGCGGCTGAAGAGTTGTTCGTGACACCCGCCGCCGTCGCGCAGCAGATCAAGGCCCTCGAGACCTGGGCCGGCGGTGCGCTGTTCGAGCGGCACAGCCAGGGCATCCGGCTCAGCGCGCACGGTCGGCGCGCGCTCCCCGCGCTCAGTGCCGCGGTCGACCAGCTCGGCCTCGCGGTGCAGGCGCTGCGCCAGGAAACACAGACCGCAGCGCGCCGCAGCACGTTGCAGGTGGCGGCCCTGCCGGCCATGGCGCAGCTGTGGCTGTCGCCGCGCCTCTCGCGGCTGAAGGCTGCGCTGCCGGGCGTGCAGGTGTCGGTGACGGCGCTGGAGCAGCCGCCGAACTTCCGGCGCGAGCCTTTCGATCTCGGGTTGTTCTACGCGCGCGGCGCCGAGGCTGCCGTCGGTGCCACGGGCATCCCGCTCGCGCGCGACCGCCTCGTGCCCGTGTGCAGCCCGCGCGTGCGGCCATCGCAGGACAGCGGGCGCCCGCGGCCGATCGACGACCTCATCGACGTGCTCGCTCAAAGTGGCGGCCTGCATGACACGGTGTGGCGCGACGACTGGTCCCGCTGGCTGCAGGCCGTGCGTCCCGGCACCGCGACGGCCGAGGCCGATGCGCTGGCCGCCGGCCCGGATTTCTCGCTCTACAGCCTCGCGCTGCAGGCCGCACTCGACGGCGAAGGGGTTCTGATGGGGCGCGAGCGGCTGGTGGCGCCGCTGCTGGAGAAAGGCCGGCTGCACGCCCCCTGGGGGCGGCCGAAGGCACTGGGAGACACGCTCATGCTGTGGGTGCCGGCGCACCGCAAGGGGCCGCTGCTCGCGCAGCAGGTGCAGGCCTTGCAGGCTCTAGTCGACTGAACGGCTGGCTGGCTAAGCGACGCGCTCGGCGATGAGTACGGCAAAGAAGCCGAACGCCGCCAACACGGTCCACTTGAACACGATCCAGCCGAAGCGGCGGTACTTGACCTGCCCCGTGCCCGCGTAGAACGCAAAGGACACGCCTGCCACCAGCAGAAGCAGCAGGATGGCCCAGCGAAAGAGAAGCATCGGAAAAAAGGGCGCGCCCTGCTTACCAGGCCCGCGCCACTTCGCCGAAGCCGCGCGGTGCGCGCTTCTCGTCCTCGAAGGTCACGACCTCGTAGGCGTCGCTGTGCAAGAGCAGTTCGCGCAGCAGTTTGTTGTTGAGCGCATGGCCCGAACGGAACGCGGTGTACGCAGCCAGGAGCGGCTTGCCGATGATGTACAGGTCACCCATCGCGTCGAGGATCTTGTGCTTCACGAACTCGTCGTCGTAGCGCAGGCCGCCGGCATTGAGCACCTTGGTGTCGTCCATGACGATGGCGTTGTCGAGACCGCCGCCGAGCGCCAGGCCCTTGCTGCGCATGTACTCGACTTCTTTCGTGAAGCCGAAGGTGCGCGCACGCGCGATGTCGCGGCTGTAGGAGTCGGTGCCCAGGTCGAACTCCACGCGCTGGCCAGTGGAGTTGACGACGCGGTGGTCGAAGTCGATCTCGAAGCTCAGCTTGAAGCCGTGGTACGGCTCCAGGCTCGCCCACTTCTCGTTGGCGCCTTCGCCTTCGCCTTCGCGCACCTCGACCTTGCGCAGCACACGAATGAAGCGGCGCGGCGCCTTCTGCAGTTCGATGCCCGCGCTTTGCAGCAGGAACACGAAGGACGAGGCCGACCCGTCGAGGATCGGCACTTCGTCGGCCGTGATGTCGATGTAGAGGTTGTCGATGCCCAGGCCCGCACAGGCGGACATGATGTGTTCGACGGTCTGCACCTTGGCGCCGCCCGTGGACACGGTGGACGCCAGGCGCGTGTCGGTGACCGATTCGGCGGTCATGCGGATCTCGACCGGCTCGGGCAGGTCGACGCGGCGGAACACGATGCCCGTGTCGGCCGGGGCCGGTCGCAGCGTCAGCTCCACGCGTTGCCCGCTGTGAAGCCCCACGCCCACGGCGCGGCTGATCGACTTGAGGGTTCGTTGTTGCAGCACGCCCGTGATTTTAGGCGGGCGGCGACCGTGACGCCCTATTCCCTTCGCTATGGCCGCGATAGACATGGACCGGTCAAAAAAAGAAAGAACAAAGCCGGGGAGCCCCCGGCGATGGACGCAAGGGGCACGAGGTGGACGCAGCGCCTAGAGCCGGGGGTCAGTCCCTTTCAGGTCTTCCCCGTCCCCTTGCGAACCCTCGTGCCCTCTGCGTTCGGTGGCCTGCGGTCAGTCGGCTTGACGGCGCAGGAATGCGGGGATCTCGAAGTCGTCCATACCACCCGACGACAGCGCGTCGACCTTGGCGGCGGCCATCGTGCGGTTGGTACGCCACACGCTGGGCACGGCCATGCCATCGTAGTTCGGCTGGCTGCCCGAACCACCTGCGTGGCCCACGCCGCCGCCGAGCGTCGGCACGGTGAACGGGATGTTGTCGGTGCCGGTGCGGATCACTTCGAGCGTTGGAGCCTGACGACGAGCGTCGGCGCGCGACAGGCCCGTGGCCACCACCGTGACGCGCATCTGGTCGCCCAGGCTTTCGTCGTAGGCGGCGCCGTAGATCACGTGCGCGTCCGGCGAGGCGTAGGCGCGGATGGTGTTCATCGCGAGCTTCGACTCGTTCAGCTTCAGCGAGCCCTTCGATGCCGTCACCAGCACCAGCACGCCCTTGGCGCCCGAGAGGTCGATGCCTTCGAGCAGCGGGCAGGCCACGGCCTGTTCGGCGGCGATGCGCGCGCGGTCCGGGCCTGCGGCCGCGGCCGTGCCCATCATGGCCTTGCCGGGTTCGCCCATCACGGTGCGCACGTCTTCGAAGTCGACGTTCACGCCGCCGTACTCGTTGATGATTTCCGAGATACCGCCCACGGCGTTCTTCAGCACGTCGTTGGCGTGCGCGAAGGCTTCGTCCTGGGTGATGTCTTCACCGAGCACGTCCAGCAGCTTCTCGTTGAGCACCACGATCAGCGAGTCGACGTTGGCTTCGAGTTCGGCCAGGCCGGAATCGGCGTTGGTCATGCGACGGCCGCCTTCCCAGTCGAAGGGCTTGGTCACCACGCCCACCGTCAGGATGCCCATCTCCTTGGCCACGCGCGCGATCACGGGCGCAGCGCCGGTGCCGGTGCCGCCACCCATGCCGGCCGTGATGAACAGCATGTGCGCGCCGTCGATGGCAGCGCGGATGTCGTCCACGGCGGCTTCGGCCGCGTCACGGCCCTTCTCGGGCTTGCTGCCGGCGCCCAGGCCGCTGATGCCGAGCTGGATGTTCTTGTGGGCGTTGCTGCGTTGCAGAGCCTGTGCGTCGGTGTTCGCGCAGACAAACTGCACGCCTTGCACACCACGTTCCATCATGTGCGCGACCGCATTGCCGCCGCCGCCGCCGACACCGATCACCTTGATCTGCGTGCCCTGATTGAATTCTTCGACTTCGATCATTTCGATGGTCATTTCTAACTCCTTGAATATTGCAGTTGCCGTTTTGTGTCTATGAATAATTCTTTTGCCGTGACGTGATCAACGGGATCGCCGTCGGGATGGTGGACCGGTGCGCCGCCATCGCTCGTTGAAATGCAGCGGAGGGCCCGCGCGCGCAAGCCAGAGTGGGGAGTGGTTCATGGTCAGAAGTTCCCCACGATGAAGTCCTTGAAACGTCCGAACGCAGTCTTTACGGACCCGTTCTTCTGTGCGACCTTGAAACCACGCATGCGCGCAAAACGTGCTTCTTCGAGCAGGCCCATCACGGTGGCCGCGCGAGGCTGCGCCACCATGTCCGACAGCGCGCTCGAATACTTCGGAATGCCGCGGCGCACGGGCTTCAGGAAGATGTCTTCACCGAGCTCGACCATGCCGGGCATGACGGCGCTGCCGCCCGTGAGCACCACGCCCGAAGACAGCACTTCCTCGTAGCCCGACTCGCGCACCACCTGCTGCACCAGCGAGAAGATTTCCTCGATACGCGGCTCGATCACGCCGGCAAGCGCCTGCTTGCTCAACATGCGCGGGCCGCGATCGCCAAGGCCGGGGACTTCGACTTGCGTGTCTGGATCGGCCAGCAGCTGCTTGGCGTAGCCGTTCTCGACCTTGATGTCCTCCGCATCCTTGGTGGGCGTGCGCAGCGCCATGGCGATGTCGCTCGTGATGAGGTCGCCCGCGATCGGGATCACGGCCGTGTGGCGGATCGCGCCGTTGGTGAAGATCGCCACGTCGGTGGTGCCCGCGCCGATGTCGACCAGCACCACGCCCAGTTCGCGCTCGTCTTCGGTCAGCACCGCCTGGCTCGAGGCCAGCGGGTTCAGCATCAGCTGGTCGACCTCGAGGCCGCAGCGGCGCACGCACTTGATGATGTTCTCGGCCGCGCTCTGCGCGCCGGTCACGATGTGCACCTTGGCTTCCAGGCGCATGCCGCTCATGCCGATCGGCTCCTTCACGTCCTGGCCGTCGATCACGAATTCCTGCGGCTCCACCAGCAACAGGCGCTGGTCGCTCGAGATGTTGATGGCGCGCGCCGTCTCCACCACGCGGGCCACATCGGCGGGCGTGACTTCCTTGTCCTTCACCGCCACCATGCCGCTCGAATTGATGCCGCGGATGTGGCTGCCGGTGATGCCGGTGTAGACGCGGCTGATCTTGCAGTCGGCCATCAGCTCGGCTTCTTTCAGCGCCTGCTGGATGCTCTGCACGGTCGCGTCGATGTTCACCACGACGCCGCGCTTGAGGCCGTTGCTGGGCGCGACACCCAGGCCGGCCAGCTTGAGCTCGCCACCTTGCAGCACCTCGGCCACGACCACCATCACCTTGGCGGTTCCGATGTCCAGGCCTACGACCAGGTCTTTGTATTCTTTGGGCATTGAGATATGTCCTCGATTTCTCGCTATGCGCTACTTGATTTTTCTTGGGGCCTCGGGCGAGACCGTGGTGACGCCGCGCAGCCGCAGGGCATACGCGTCGTTGTGGCGCAGGTCGGCGCGCTCGACGTCGGCCACGGTGCGCCGGTACTGGCCCGCGACCTGCGTCACGGTCTTCAGGAACCGCTGCAGGCGCGCCGACACCTCGTCGCTCTGGCCGCGGCCCAGCTCGATCTCGGCGCCGTTGTCGAGCAGCACCTTCCAGCTGCCGCGACTGGACAGCCGCAGCTCGGCGATGTCGAAGTCGTAGGGCTCGAACATCGGCGCGAGCACGCGGTACATGCCCAGCACCTGCCCGGCCTGCTCGATCGGGCCGTCCAGGCGCGGCAGGTCGCTGTCGACCTCGGCCACGTTGGCTTCGAACACGTCACCGAAACCGTTGATCAGCTTGGAGCCCGCTTCGTCGCCCCACACCGCCACCGGCACCTGCTCGGTCAGCGTCACGCGCAGCTTGTTCGGGAACTCGCGCCGCACCACGGCACTGCGCACCCACGGCACCGTCTCGAAGGCCGTGCGCGCGCGCGCCAGGTCGATGGTGAAGAAGTTGCCCTTGAGCTGCGGCGCCACATTGGCGCGCAGCGTGACCGCGTTGTTGTGCGTGACCTCACCGTCCACCTTGATGCCCGAGATCGGGAAGAAAGGCTGGCGCAGCACCCACCACGCGCTCGCCGCCAGCAGCATGAGCGCCACCAGCACGAACGCAACGTTCGCGACGATGTTCATCAGCTTGACGTCGAAGGGAGCGGGGATGCTGTCGGCCATGGCTTAGTTCGCGCCTCCCTTGGCATCGAGCGCGGCCGAAGCCAGCACGCGCACACACAGCTCTTCGTAGGGAATGCCCGCCGCGCGCGCCGACATCGGCACCAGCGAGTGGCTGGTCATGCCGGGCGAGGTGTTCATCTCGAGCAGGAAGGGCTTGCGGTCGCTGGCGCGGATCATCACGTCGGCGCGGCCCCAGCCGCGGCAGCCGAGCGTGTGGTACGCGGCCAGCGTGATGCGCTGGATCTCGCGTTCCTCGGCTTCGGGCAGGCCGCTCGGGCACTGGTACTTCACGTCGTCGGTGAAGTATTTGTTCTGGTAGTCGTAGGCGCCCTCGGGCGCGGCGATGCGCACCACCGGCAGTGCGCGCGCATCGAGGCCCTGGCCGAGCACGGCGCAGGTCACTTCCTCGCCTTCGATGAACTCTTCGCACAGCACGTCGGCATCGAACTTCGCGGACAACGCCACGGCGTCCTGCATCTGCGAGTAGCCCTGGACCTTGGTCACGCCGATGGACGAGCCTTCGCGCGGCGGCTTCACGATCAGCGGCAGGCCCAGCACGTCGGGCACGACCATGATCTGCTCACGGCTTTGCTGGTCGAAGGCCAGGCGCACGTACTTGGGCGTCGGCAGGGCGTCGGCCTGCCAGATGCGCTTGGTCATGACCTTGTCCATGGCCACGCTCGAGGCCATCACGCCCGAGCCGGTATAGGGAATGCCGAGCAGCTCGAGCGCGCCCTGCACGGTGCCGTCTTCGCCATGGCGGCCATGCAGCGCGACGAAGCAGCGGTCGAAGCCTTCGCGCTTCAGGTCGGTCAGATCGCGCTCGGCCGGGTCGAACGCATGCGCGTCGACGCCGCGCGAACGCAAGGCCTCCAGCACGCCGGCGCCGGACATCAGCGACACCTCGCGCTCGGCGGAACTGCCGCCGAACAGCACGGCCACCTTGCCGAAGAGTTTGGGATCCTGAAGGCTCACGAGGCCCCCTCCTTGCGCGCAGTGCGCTCCGAAATTGTTGATGAGGGTGCTGCGGGCAACGTCGCCACGGCAGCGCCGAGTTCGACCACCTTGCCCGGCACCGCGCCGATGGAGCCGGCGCCCATGCACAGCACCACGTCGCCCGCGCGGGCGTTGTCCAGGATGGTCCGCGGCATGGCGGCGATGTCGTCCACGAAGACCGGCTCGACCTTGCCGGCCACGCGCAGCGCGCGCGCCAGCGTGCGGCCGTCGGCGGCCACGATGGGTGCTTCGCCCGCGGCATAGACCTCGCCCAGCAGCACGGCGTCGGCCGTGCCGATGACTTTCACGAAGTCCTCGAAGCAATCGCGCGTACGCGTGTAGCGATGCGGCTGGAAGGCCAGCACCAGCCGGCGGCCCGGGAAGGCACCGCGCGCGGCGGAAATGGTGGCCGCCATCTCGACCGGGTGGTGACCATAGTCGTCGATGACGGTGAAGCGGCCGCCGGCCGCGTCGTTCGGCACGGCCACCTCGCCGTAGCTCTGGAAGCGGCGACCCACGCCCTTGAAGCCGGCCAGCCCACGCTGCACGGCCTCGTCGGGAATGCCGAGTTCGACCGCCACGGCGATCACCGACAGCGCATTGCGCACGTTGTGCTCGCCCGGCAGGTTCAGCACGATGGGCAGGTCGGGCAGCGTCACGCCGTTGCGCCGCTGCGCGGTGAAATGCATCTGGCCGCCGACGGCGCGCACGTCGATGGCGCGCACCTGCGCGTCTTCGCCGAAGCCATAGCTCGTCACCGGGCAGGTGACGTCAGCCACGATCTCTCGCACCGCCGGATCGTCGGTGCACAGGATGGCCACGCCGTAGAACGGCATGCGGTGCAGGAAATCGACGAATGCCTTCTTGAGCTTCGCGAAGTCGTGCCCGTAGGTCTCCATGTGGTCGGCATCGATGTTCGTGACCACCGCCATCACGGGCAGCAGGTTCAGGAACGAAGCATCCGATTCATCGGCCTCGACCACGATGTAGTCGCCGCTGCCCAGCTGCGCATTGGCACCGGCGCTGTTCAGGCGACCGCCGATCACGAAGGTCGGGTCGAGCCCCGCGGCTTCGAGCACGCTTGCCACAAGGCTGGTGGTGGTGGTCTTGCCGTGCGTGCCCGCGATGGCGATGCCCTGCTTCAGGCGCATCAGCTCCGCGAGCATCAACGCGCGCGGCACGACCGGAATGCGCTTCTCGCGCGCGGCCAGCACCTCGGGGTTGTCCGACTGCACGGCCGTGGAAGTGACGACCGCATCGGCGCCATCGATGTGCGCAGCGGCGTGGCCCACGAAGGTGCCGATGCCCAGGCCCGCAAGGCGGCGCAACGTGGCGCTGTCCGACAGGTCGGAGCCGGTGATCTTGTAGCCCAGGTTGAGCAGCACTTCGGCGATGCCGCTCATGCCCGAGCCGCCGACGCCGACGAAATGGATGTGACGAATCGCGTGCTTCATCTGGCAAGCTCCTCGCAGGCGCGGACGACAGCCTCGACGGCCTCGGTCTTCTGCATGGTCTTGGCCTTCTCGGCCCGGTCTATCAGCGCGGTGCGCTCGGTCTTCTGTAGCAAATCAGCCAGCAATTCAGGAGTGAGGTCAGTCTGTTGCACCAGCCAGCCGCCGCCCGCGTCCACGAGAAAGCGTGCGTTGGTGGTCTGGTGGTCGTCGACCGCCGAGGGGAAAGGCACGAACAGCGCTGCTGCGCCGACGGCCGCGATTTCGGTGACGGTGCTCGCGCCGGCGCGCGCGACGATGAGGTCGGCGTCGGCGTACGCCTGCGCGGTGTCTTCGATGAAGGGTGTGAGTTCGCCGTCGACGCCGGCCGCCGCGTAGTTGGCGCGCAGTTCGTCGATCTGCTTGGTACCGCTCTGGTGCAGCACCTGCGGGCGCGCGTCCGGCGCGATGCGCGCCAGCGCCTTCGGCACCACGGCATTCAGCGCCTTCGCGCCGAGGCTGCCGCCCACGACGAGCAGCTTCAACGGGCCACTGCGGCCCGCGAAGCGCTCGGCCGGCGCGGCTTGGGAGGTGAACGCGGCGCGCAGCGGATTGCCCACCCACTGCGCCTTCTTCAGCACATTCGGGAAGGCCGTGAACACACGGTCGGCCACGCCCGCCAGCACCTTGTTGGCGAGGCCGGCGACGGAGTTCTGCTCATGCAGCACGAGTGGCTTGTTGAGCAGCACGCCCATCATTCCGCCCGGAAAGGTGATGTAGCCGCCCAGGCCCACCAGCACGTCGGGCTTGACCCGGCGCACCACGCGAAAGCTCTGCCAGAAGGCGCGCAGCAGCTTCAGCGGCAGCAGCAACAGCGTGAGCGGACCCTTGCCACGCACGCCACCGAACTGCACCGGCTCGAAGGCGAAGCCGCGCGGTGGCACGAGTTTTTCTTCCATGCTGCCGGGCGCGCCCAGCCAGTGCACGCGCCAGCCGCGCTCGCGCAGGGCCTCGGCCACGGCCAGGCCCGGGAAGATGTGGCCACCCGTGCCGCCGGCCATGACGAGTGCGGTACGGCCGGTCATACGCGGCCCCCTCTCATCAGCACGCGGTTTTCGTAATCGATGCGCAGCACCACGGCCAGCGCCACGAGGTTCATCAGGATCGCCGAACCACCGAAGCTCATCAGCGGCAGCGTCAGGCCCTTGGTCGGCAGTGCGCCGAGGTTCACGCCCATGTTGATGAAGGCCTGGAAGCCGATCCACACGCCCACGCCCTGCGCCACGAGGCCCGAGAACACGCGGTCGAGCGCGATGGCCTGGCGGCCGATGTGCATGATGCGGCGCGTGAGCCAGAGGAACAGGCCGATGATCAGCAGCACGCCGATGAGGCCGAACTCTTCGCCGATCACGGCCAGCAGGAAGTCGGTGTGCGCTTCGGGCAGCCAGTGCAGCTTCTCGACGCTGCCGCCTAGGCCCACGCCGAAGATCTCGCCGCGCCCGATGGCGATGAGCGAGTGCGACAGCTGGTAGCCCTTGCCCAGCGCGTGCTCTTCGCTCCACGGATCGAGGTACGCAAAGATGCGCTCGCGGCGCCACGGGCTGCTCGCCACGATGGAGCCGAAGGCCACCACCACCAGCGCCGCGATCACGAAGAACATGCGCGCGTTCACGCCGCCCAGGAACAGGATGCCCATGGCGATCACGGCGATGACCATGAACGCGCCCATGTCGGGCTCGGCCATCACCAGCATGCCGACCACCACCACCGCGATGCCCATCGGCAGCACGGCGCGGAAGAAGCGTTCCTTGATCTCCATCTTGCGCACCATGTAGCTGGCGGCATAGAGCACCATCGCGAACTTGGCCAGCTCCGACGGCTGGAAACGCATGAAGCCCATCGGCAGCCAGCGGCGCGCGCCGTTCACGTTGATGCCGATGTGCGGAATGAGCACCGCCACCAGCAGCAGCAGCGAGGCGATGAAGAGCCAGGGCGCGGCGCGCTCCCAGGTCTTCATGGGAACCTGGAAGGTCAGCAGCGCGGCGATGAAGGCGATCACCAGCGAGGCCGCGTGCCGCGTGAGGAAGTACGAGGCGCCGTAACCGGCGCGCGCGAAGCGCGGGTTGTCGGGCAGCGCGATCGAGGCCGAATACACCATGATCAGGCCCCAGGTCATCAGCGCGACCGTGACCCAGACCAGCGACTGGTCGAAGCCCAGCACGCGCATCGGCGTGGCCTTGGTCTGCGCGACGCCGGCGCCGCCCAGCCGCACCGGCAGGTGCACGGGCAGCGAATCCATGCTGCTGCGGGCGCGCCGGAACCAGCCGCCGAAACGGCTGCCGGTGCGGCTTTCCTGCGGGGTGCCTGCGGCTGCGGAGTTCAAATCGGGTCCTCCATCGATCCTGCGGTGGACAGCGATGCGCTCGGGCCGTACGACACCACCGCATCGTCGCCACCGACCTGCTCGCGCGGGCCGTCGGCATACGCCTCGACGGCCTCGCAGAACACCTCGGCGCGGTGCGCGTAGTCCTTGAACATGTCGAAGCTCGCACAGGCCGGTGACAGCAGCACGGCATCGCCAGGGTAGGCGCGCGCGGCGGCAAGCTTCACGGCTTCTTCCATCGAGCCCGCATGCTTCAGCGAGACGCCGGTGGAGGCCAGCGCGGCCTCGATCAGCGGGGCGTCGCGGCCGATCAGCACGACGGCACGCGCGTACTGGCGCACGGGGTCGGCCAGCGGCTCGAAGTCCTGGCCCTTGCCTTCGCCGCCGAGGATCACGACCACGCGGCGCTCTTCGCCGAGGCCGCTCAGCGCGGCCACGGTGGCGCCGACGTTGGTGCCCTTGCTGTCGTCGAAGAACTCGACCTCGTCCACGATCGCGATCGGCTCGACGCGGTGCGGCTCGCCGCGGTACTCGCGCAGGCCGTAGAGCATCGGGCCCAGCGGGCAGTCGGCGGCGCTGGCGAGCGCGAGCGCCGCCAGGGCGTTCATGGCGTTGTGGCGACCGCGGATGCGCAGCGCGTCGGCGGGCATGAGGCGCTGGAAGAACAGCTCTTCTTCCACCACCGCGCCGCGCTTGCGCTTCTGCGTTTCGTCGGCTTCCAGCGCACGCACCAGCCAGGCAACGCCGTTGATGCGCTCGATGCCGTAGTCACCCGGACGCAGCGGCATCGCGCCACCGAAGGTGACGTGGGTGCGGATCTGCGGACGCTGCAGCCGCACCTTGACCGGCGGCGGCAGCATGGCCATCACGCCGGCGTCGTCGCGGTTCAGGATCATCAGGCCCTTGGCACCGAAGATGCGCGCCTTCGCGGCGGCATAGGCCGGCATGTCGCCATGCCAGTCGAGATGGTCCTGCGTGAGGTTGAGCACGGTCGCGGCCGTGGGCTCGAAGCCCTGCACGCCGTCGAGCTGGAAGCTCGAGAGTTCGAGCACCCACACATCGGGCAGCGTGTCGGCATCGATGTGCGCGGCCAGCGTGTCGAGCAGCGTCGGACCGATGTTGCCGGCCACGGCCACGGTCTTGCCCGCACGCTCGATCAGCTGACCGGTGAGCGAGGTGACGGTGGTCTTGCCGTTGGTGCCGGTGATCGCGAGGACGGCGGGCGTGTAGCCCTTGGGCGCTTCGGGCTCGGGCTCCGGCACGAGCTGAAGCTGGGGCGTGTCTTCCTCGACCGCCGCCGACGCCGGGTTGGTGGTCGCCAGCTCGGCGATCTTGGCGACGAACTCGGCCGCCTCGCGCGCCGCGGTGGGCACGTAGGGCTTGCCGGGGGTCGGGAGACGGGAGACGGTGGCGGCAGGCGCGGGCGGCGCATCGGGTGCGTCCGTGGCGGCGACCGGCGCTGCGCCGTCTTCTGCGGCGATGTCCTCAGCGACGACGCTTTCGGCGGGAGGCGACACCGGCACGCTCAGCGACGCGTCGCGCGGCATGGCTTCGGCCATGGCGGGCGGCGTAGCTTCGGGGGCTTCGGCTGAGTCGGAGGAAGCGACGGGTTCGGTTGCTGCCGCAGTCGCATCGACCGGCGGCACCGTTTCGGTGGAGGCGGTCGCCTCGGCGTCCGCAGGTGCAATGGCCTCGGTCGGTTCAACAGCTTCGACGGGCGCAGCCACTTCGGCTTCACCCTCGACCACCGGCGCAGGCACCGCCTCTTGCGCTTCGACCACCACGGTGTCCGCTGCGGGAGCTTTATCGCTCAACGCCAGCTCGGCTTGTGCCGGTTCACTCTCGGCAGGCGTTTCAACGACCGGCTCGGCCACGGTTTCAACCGGCACTTCAGCTTCGGCTTCCACCACCGGCACTTCGACCGTCTGCAGGTCGAGCAGCGCCCGTGCAAACAGGTCCAGCTCGCCGCCGACCACCAGGCCCACGGCCTTGGCGGCATCGACGACCGGCGCCAGCGTTGCGGGCGACAGGCCCGGCGAGCGGTACACGGCGCGGATCGGCGTGCCTTCGACCAGCGCGGCCGAGAACGGCCCGCCGATGAAGATGGCGTCGGGCAACTCGGCCTGCAGCGTCGCCAGCGAGGCCGGTGCCTCGCGCGTGTCGGCCACGGTCACGACCGCACCGTGGCGCGCGCACCAGCGCGCCATCGCCAGCCCGGACGCGCCGAGGCCGAGGATGAGAACGGGGAGGTCTTTCAGGTGCCGCATGGTTCCGTTACCGCAGCTTCAACGTCGACAGGCCGATGAGGCACAGCAGCATCGTGATGATCCAGAAGCGCACGACGACCTGCGTCTCGCGCCAGCCACTCTTCTCGAAGTGGTGGTGCAACGGCGCCATCTTGAGCACGCGGCGGCCTTCGCCGAAGCGCTTCTTCGTGTACTTGAAGTACGTGACCTGCGCCATCACCGAGATCGCCTCGACCACGAAGATGCCGCCCATGATGAAGAACACGATCTCCTGGCGCACGATGACCGCGATGGTGCCCAGCGCGCCGCCCAGCGCCAGAGCGCCCACGTCGCCCATGAAGACCTGCGCCGGATGGGTGTTGAACCAGAGGAACGCCAGCCCCGCGCCGGCCATCGCCGAACAGAACACCAGCAGCTCGCCCGAACCCGGGATGTAGGGGAACAGCAGGTACTTGGAGAACACCGCGCTGCCGGTGACGTAGGCGAACACGCCCAGCGCCGAGCCCACCATCACCACCGGCATGATCGCCAGGCCGTCGAGGCCGTCGGTCAGGTTGACGGCGTTGCTCGCGCCCACGATCACGAGGTACGTGAGGATCACGAAGCCGATGCCGCCCAGCGGGTAGCTCACTTCCTTGAAGAAGGGCACCAGCAGGTTGATCTTGGGCGGGAAGTCGAGGTCGAAGCCCGAGCGCACCCAGGCGAAGAACAGCTCGAGCACGCGCCAGTTGGAGCTCTCGGAAATGCTGAACAGCAGGTAAAAGCCCGCCAGCAGGCCGACCACCGATTGCCAGAAATACTTCTCGCGCGAACGCATGCCTTCGGGGTCCTTGCGCACCACCTTGCGCCAGTCGTCGACCCAGCCGATGGCGCCGAAACCCATCGTGACCCACAGCACGATCCACACGAAGCGGTTCGACAGGTCGAACCACAGCACCGTGGACAACGCGATGGCGAACAGCACGAGCACGCCGCCCATGGTCGGCGTGCCGCTCTTGGTCAGGTGCGTTTCCATGCCGTAGCCGCGGATCGGCTGACCGATCTTGAGCGCGGCAAGGCGGCGGATCACGTACGGGCCGGCCACCAGGCCGACGACGAGCGCGGTCAGCGCGGCCATCAGGGCGCGGAACGTGAGGTAGTTGAAAACGCGCAGGAACCCGAACTCGGGCGACAGCGTCTGCAGCCATTGGGCCAGGGACATCAGCATGGTGTGTTGCGCGGCTCATGCGTCATGACCGGCCTCCTTTTGTTGTTGTGCTTCGATCGCCTGCACCACGCGTTCCATCTTCATGAAGCGCGAACCCTTGACCAGCACGCTGCCCAGCTGCGGCAGACGTGCGAGCACGGCGGCGCGGAGCGTGTCGAAATCGTCGAAATGACGTCCGCCGGCGTCGCCAGCGTCGTCCTTGTTGTTGAAAGCCGTCGCCGCATGCACGGTCTCGCCGCCCAAGGTGTAGACGGCGTCGAGGCCGCGCTGCCGCGCCCAGGCGCCGACCTCGGCGTGGAACTCGGGCGAACGGTCGCCGACCTCGCCCATCTCGCCGAGCACCAGCAGGCGCGGGGCGGGCAGGCCGGTGAGCACGTCGATGGCGGCGATCACGGAATCGGGGTTGGCGTTGTAGCTGTCGTCGACGAGCGTGAGCGCATGCCCGCCGGGCAGCACGACCTCGCTGGCCCTGGAACGGCCCTTGACCGGCTCGAAGGCCGACAGGCCCGCGGCGATGGCATCCAGCGGCACGCCAGCCGCCAGCGCACAGGCGGTGGCGGCCAGCGCATTGCCCACGTTGTGGCGACCCGCGATGTGCAGGCGCGCATCGAAGGCACCCAGCGGCGTGCGCACGCGCACGCTCCAGGCACCCTGCTGCCACTGCGCGCTGTCGAGCGCGATGTCGGCGTCGGCGTGCTCGCCGAACGTCAGGCAGCGGCGCGAGCCGCTCTGGCGCGCCATGTCGGCCCACAACGAGGTGAAGGTGTCGCCGTACGGGAACACGGCGGTGCCGTTGTCGGGCAGCGCCGCGAACACGGCGGCGTTCTCGATGGCCACCGCCTCGACGCTGGCCATGAACTCCTGGTGCTCGCGCTGCGCGTTGTTGACCAGCGCGATGGTCGGCCGCGAAATGGCGGCCAGCCGCGCGATCTCGCCCGGATGGTTCATGCCCAGTTCGAGCACCGCCAGCTGGTGCTGTGCGCGCAGGCGCATCAGCGTGAGTGGCACGCCGATCTCGTTGTTGAAGTTGCCGGCCGTGGCCAGTGCGCGGTCGGCGCGGAAAGCGAAGAGAACGGCCGCGATCATCTGCGTGACCGTGGTCTTGCCGTTGCTGCCCGTGACGGCGATCAGCGGCAGATCGAACTGCGCGCGCCAGCCGGCGCCCAGCGCACCGAGCGCCACGAGCGAATCGGGCACCTCGAGACCGGCGAGCCCGGCGGCTTCGAGGCCGTGGTGCGCGATGGCGGCCACGGCACCCTGCTTCTTCGCATCGGCGAGGAAGTCGTTGGCGTCGAAGCGCTCACCCTTGAGCGCGACGAACAGGTCGCCGGCGGCCAGGGTGCGCGTGTCGGTGTGGACGCGGGCAATGACGGTGGACGGGTCGCCCACGAGGCGCGCGCCCGGAATCCACTGCTGCGCCTGGGCCAGCGTGAGGTTCAGCGGAGTGGTGACGGGCGTGGTCACAGCGGTCATGCGGCCCCCCGCTTCGCCAGCGCTTCGAACGCATGGGCCTTGTCGGAGAACAGCAGGCGCTGGCCCGCGATCTCCTGCCACGCTTCATGGCCCTTGCCGGCGATCAGCACCACGTCCTGCGGTGCCGCCTGCGCAATGGTTTCTGCGATGGCGCGCGCACGGTCGACCTGCACGCGGGCCGCCTCGACGCGCGTGAAACCGCGCAAGGCCTGGCTGATGATCGCGTCGGGGTTCTCGTTGCGCGGGTTGTCGCTGGTGACCACCACATGGTCGGCCTGTCGTTCGGCGACGGCGGCCATCAGCGGGCGCTTGATCGGGTCGCGGTTGCCGCCGCAGCCGAACACGCACCACAGCGCACCGCCGCGCTGCTTGGCCAGCGGGCGCAGGCCGGCCAGCGCCTTGTCGAGCGCGTCGGGCGTGTGGGCGTAGTCGACCACAGCCAGTGGCGCACCGTCGGTCGGTTGCACACGGTCCATGCGGCCGGGCACGCTGCTGAGGTCGGCGCAGGCCGCGACGGCCTGTGCCAGCGTCAGGCCCAGCGCACGCAGGGTGCCGAGCACGCCGAGCAGGTTGGCGACGTTGTACTGGCCGATCAGGCCGGTCGACAGCCGTTCGGCCGACGCGGTGCCATGCTCGGCCACGGTGAACTGCAGGCCCTGGGCGTCGTAGCCGATGTCGCGCGCCATGAGCCGCGCGGGCTTGCCGGCGGCGGAGACGGTCCAGACATCGAGCGCACCGATGCCGGCGTCGACCAGATTGGCACACAGGCTGGCGCCGTGCACATCGTCGATGTTGATCACCGCGGCGCGCAGGCCGGGCCAGCGGAACAGCTCGGCCTTGGCCTGCCAGTAGGCGTCCATGCTGCCGTGGTAGTCGAGGTGGTCCTGCGTGAAATTGGTGAACACGGCGACCGCGATGCGGCAACCGTCGAGCCGGCGCTCGGCGATGCCGATGGACGAGGCCTCGATGGCGCAGGCGCCGAAGCCTTCGGTGACGAAGTCGCGCAGCGCGCGTTGCAGCATCACGGGGTCGGGCGTGGTCAGGCCGGTGTAGGTCAGCGCGGGCGGCACGCCGATGCCCAGCGTGCCGACCACGGCGCAGGGCGACGGAGCACCGCGCTCGGTGGTGCCGTCGGGACGCATCGCACGCACGCCGCCGGCCGCGCGCAGCGTGGACAGCGATTCGGCCAGCCACCACGCGGTGGACGTCTTGCCGTTGGTGCCGGTCACGGCCAGCAGGTCGAGCTGTGTCGAGGGGTTGTCGTAGAAGGCGGCGGCGATCGGGCCGGTGGCGGCCTTCAGGCCGGGGTAGCTCACGATGCGCTCGTCGCCGTCGAAGCCGAAGGCGTCCACGCCCTCGTGTTCGACGAGGCAGGCCACGGCGCCCTGCGCCAGCGCAGCCGCCACGTGCTGGCGGCCGTCGGTCGCGGCACCGGGCCAGGCGATGAAGGCGTCGCCGGGGCCGACCGCGCGGCTGTCGGCCTGCAGCGCGCCCTGCACGCGCTCCTTGAGCCAGAACGCGGCGGTGGTGGGGGAAGTGAGGGTCAGCATGTCAGAAACTCTCGGGGACGTCTTGCGTCATCACCAGGGGTTTGACCGCCAGATCGGGCGGGACGTTCATCATGCGCAGCGTCTGCTGCACGACTTCGCTGAACACGGGCGCCGCGGCAAGACCGCCGTAGTACTGGCCGTCGCTGGGCTCGTCGATCATCACCGCGACGATGATGCGCGGCTTCTCGATGGGCGCCATGCCCGTGAACCACGCGCGGTACTTGTTGCTGGCGTAGCCCTTGCCGACCTGCTTGTGGGCCGTGCCTGACTTGCCGCCGACCGAGTAGCCGATGGTCTGCGCGCGCGTGCCGGTGCCGCCCGGTCCGGCGGCCATCTGCAGCATCTTGCGCACGGCGAGCGCGTTGGACGGCGAGAACACCCGCACGCCCACCGGCGATTCGGTGTTCTTCAGGATGGTGACCGGGATGAGCGAACCGTCGTGCGCGAACGAGGTGTACGAATGCGCCATCTGGAACAGCGACGCCGACAGGCCATAGCCGTAGGCCATGGTGGCCTGCTCGACCGGCTTCCAGGTCTTCCACGGCCGCAGCCGGCCCGTCACGGCGCCGGGGAACTGGATCTGCGGCTTCTGGCCGTAGCCCAATGCGGTGTAGGTGTCCCACATCTCGTGGGGCGTCATCTTCTGGGCGATCTTGAGCGCGCCCACGTTGCTGGACTTCTGGATCACGCCCTCGACCGTCAGCGACCCGTAGTTGTGGGTGTCGCTGATGGTGAAGCCGCCCAGCTGGTAACGCCCGGGCGACGTCTCGATGATGGTCGAGGGCTTCACGCGGCCGGCTTCCAGCGCCATCGCCACGGTGATGGGCTTCATGGTCGAACCGGGCTCGAAGGTGTCGGTGAGCGCGCGGTTGCGCAGCTGTTCGCCGGTGAGGTTCTGGCGCTTGTCGGGCACGTAGCTCGGGTAGTTGGCCAGCGCCAGCACTTCGCCGGTGGTGCTGTCGAGCACCACCACGCTGCCGGCCTTGGCCTTGCGCGCCGTCACGGCGTCGCGCAGCTTCTGGTAGGCGAAGAACTGCACCTTGCTGTCGATGCTCAGCTGGATGTCCTTGCCCTCGACCGGCGGCACCTGTTCGCCCACGCCTTCGACCACGCGGCCCAGCCGGTCCTTGATGACACGGCGCGAACCGGCCTTGCCGGCCAGTTCCTTGTTGAACGAGAGCTCGATGCCTTCCTGCCCGTTGTCTTCCACGTTGGTGAAGCCCACCACGTGCGCCGCGGCCTCGCCCTCGGGGTACTGGCGCTTGTATTCCTTGCGCTGATAGATGCCCTTGAGGTTGAGCGCGGCGATCTGCTTGGCGATGGGCTCGTCGACCTGGCGCTTGATCCAGACGAAGGTCTTGTCCTCGTCCTCAAGCTTCTTGTCGAAGTCCTTCTGCGGCATGCCCAGCAGCTTGGCCACCTGCTTGAGCTTGGCGCGCACCTCGGGGTCGTCGCGCTCGATGTCTTCCGGAATGGCCCAGATGCTGGGCGCCACCACGCTCGAAGCGAGGATGAGCCCATTGCGATCGAGGATGCGGCCACGGTTGGCCGGCAACTCCAGCGTGCGCGCGAAACGCACTTCGCCCTGGCGCTGGAAGAAGCTGTTGTTGAAGACCTGCACGTACGCAGCCCGCCCCGCCAGCATGACGAAGCCGAAGGCGATGCCGGCGACGATGAACTTGCTGCGCCACACCGGCGTCTTGCTCGCGAGCAAGGGGCTGGTGGTGTAGCGAACGCTGCGGTTGCCGCGGCTCATCGGGCGGGCCTCGCGGATGCGACGCCGGGCTTGGCCGGCGTGGTCGGGGGCAGCGGCGCGACGGCGGGGATCACCGAGCCGTCGGGGCGCACGTACTGCGTGATGGCCGGCGAGGCCGTGCGCATCTGCAGCTGTTCCTTGGCGAGCTTTTCCACGCGCAGCGGCGTGGCCTGCGCGCGCTTCTCGACCTGCAGTCGGTCATGCTCGGTTTCGAGCTTGCGCGCCTCCTGCTGTGCGCGGTCGAACTCCGTGTAGAGCTGGCGCGACTGGTATTGGGTGTGCACAAGGTACAAAGCCGTCGCAATGACGGCCAGCAAAAGGAGCAGGTTGATGCGCGCCATGGCTACCCTGCCTCCGTTCGTTCCGCCACCCGAAGGATGGCGCTGCGCGAGCGCGGATTGCCGCTCACCTCGGCGTCGGACGGCTTGATGCGCTCCAGGGCGCGCAGCTTCATCACCTTCGGCGCGGCGAAGGGCGCGCGGCGGTCGTAGACCTCCTTCGAGTGCTTGGCGATGAACTGCTTGACGATGCGGTCTTCGAGCGAATGGAAGCTGATCACCGCGAGCCGGCCGCCGGGCGCGAGCACCGACAGGCTGGCGTCTAGCGCTTGTTGCAGCTCCTCAAGCTCGGCGTTGATGAAAATCCGAAAAGCCTGAAATGTGCGCGTTGCAGGGTTCTGGCCCTGCTCGCGGGTTTTGACCGTGCCAGCCACGAGCTCGGCCAGTTCGGCGGTGGTTGAAATTGCGCCCCGTTCTTGTCTGCGAGCAACAATCGCCTTTGCAATCTGAACAGCAAACCGTTCTTCGCCATAGTCACGGATCACCTCTGCAATCTGCTGGGTTTCGGCCGTCGCCAGCCACTCGGCCACGCTCTCGCCGCGCGTGGTGTCCATGCGCATGTCGAGCGGACCGTCGAATCGAAAACTGAAGCCGCGCACCGGGTTGTCGATCTGCGGCGAACTCACGCCCAGGTCCATCAGCAAGCCATTGACGCTGGCGTCGGGCAGCTCGCCCAGCGAGCGGAATCCCTGGTGGCGGATAGAAAAACGCGCATCCGAGATGCGCGCTGCTTCGGCCACTGCTTCTGCATCCTTGTCGAATGCGATGAGCCTGCCTTCCGGCGCCAGCCGCGCCAGGACGGCGCGCGCATGCCCGCCGCGGCCGAAGGTGGCGTCCACGTACGTGCCCACGGCAGCCGTGCTGCCGGAAAGAAGGGCTTCCACCGCCTCGTTCAACAAGACGGTCGTGTGGGTCAGGGGGGTGTTCATGGCGCCGTTCAGAACGAGAAGTCCTGAAACACGTCTGGCATCTCGCCCTGGGTGGCCTCGGCCTCCTTGGCCTCGTAGGTGGCCTTGTCCCACAGCTCGAAGTGATTGCCCATGCCCAGCAGCAGCGTGTCGCGGCTGATGCCGGTGGCGGCGCGCAGTTCGGGCGACACAAGCACGCGGCCGGTGCCGTCCATCTCGACGTCCATCGCGTTGCCGAGAAAGACGCGCTTCCACCACTGCGCCGACATCGGCAGCGCAGCAATGCGTTCGCGGAATTTTTCCCATTCGGGACGGGGGAACACCATCAGGCATCCGTGCGGATGCTTGGTGATCGTGAGCTGGCCGCCTGCCGTGGCGCTCAGGACGTCGCGATGCCGGGTCGGCACGGAGAGCCGCCCCTTGGCATCCAGACTGAGCGATGAAGCGCCTTGAAACACGACCACGAAACCCCTGTGGTGGGAGGTGCCGCGACACCCGAAAGGGGCGTTGCCCGCACTTTTTCCCACTTAACTGCACTTTTTTCCACTGTAGCAGGAAACACTTGCGACACAACGGCCCGCCGGGGGTATTTTTTGTAATGGAATCAACGACTTAGCGCCGATTTCCAAACCTGGAAATCGGCGAATTTCGTTGAAAATGAAGTACTTAGCTCACGCAGTGAAAGTGATGCGTGAAGGACGACCCCGTTACAGGGGCCGAGGGAGGCGGCTTCAGAGGATGAAGCGCGAAAGGTCTTCGTCGTGACTTAGTGCCGCAAGGCGCTCGTCGACATAAGCGGCATCGATGCGGACCGTCTGGCCTTCGATGCGGGTGGCGTCGAAGCTTACCTCATCGAGCAGGCGCTCCATCACGGTCGAGAGGCGACGCGCGCCGATGTTCTCCGTGCGCTCGTTCACCTCGAAGGCAATGGCCGCCAGGCGCGTGATGCCGTCGGGCGTGAAGTCGAGCGTCACGCCTTCGGTGGCCAGCAGCGCCTGGTACTGCTTCACGAGCGAAGCGCGGGTCTGCGTGAGGATGCTCTCGAAGTCCGCCACCGAGAGCGATTGCAGCTCGACGCGGATCGGGAAGCGCCCCTGCAGCTCGGGAATCAGGTCGCTCGGCTTGCTCAGGTGGAACGCGCCACTCGCGATGAACAGCATGTGGTCAGTGCGCACCACGCCGTACTTCGTGGACACGGCCGTGCCCTCCACCAGTGGCAGCAAGTCGCGCTGCACGCCCTGGCGCGAGACGTCGGAGCCCTGCGCCTCGCTGCGCGTGGCCACCTTGTCGATCTCGTCGATGAACACGATGCCGTTCTGCTCGGCGTTGGCAATCGCCTGGGCGCGGATCTCGTCCTCGTTGACCAGCTTGGCGGCCTCTTCGTCGATCAGGAGGCGCATCGCCTCGGCGATCTTGAGCTTGCGCGTCTTGCGCTTGCCGCCGCCCATCTGGCCGAACATGCCGCGCAGTTGCTCGGTCATTTCCTCCATGCCGGCGGGACCCATGATCTCCAGCGGCGCGCGGGTCTCGGCGAGATCGAGCTCGATCTCCTTGTCGTCGAGCTGGTGCTCGCGCAGCTTCTTGCGGAAGGCCTGACGCGTGGGGTTGGGGCTGTCGAGTGCGGGCGTGGCGCCATCGGCGCCGCGCGCCGGGGGCAGCAGTGCGTCGAGGATGCGCTCCTCGGCCGCGTCTTCCGCACGGGCGCGCACCTTCACGCTTTCGGATTCGCGCGTCTGCTTGACGGCGATCTCGGCGAGGTCGCGAATGATCGAATCGACATCCTTGCCCACGTAGCCCACCTCGGTGAACTTGGTGGCTTCGACCTTGATGAAGGGCGCATCGGCCAGGCGGGCCAGGCGACGGGCGATCTCGGTCTTGCCGACGCCCGTCGGGCCGATCATGAGGATGTTCTTCGGCGTGATCTCGTGACGCAGCTTCTCGTCGACCTTCTGGCGGCGCCAGCGGTTGCGCAGTGCGATGGCGACGGCGCGCTTGGCGGCAGGCTGGCCGACGATGTGGTTGTCGAGCTCGGAGACGATTTCCTGGGGGGTCATGGACATGGTCAGAGCGCTTCCACCGTGTGGTTCATGTTCGTGTAAATGCAGATTTCTCCGGCGATCGTCAGCGATTTGCGCACGATCTGCTCGGCCGACAGCTCGGTGTTCTCGATCAGCGCCTTGGCGGCCGACTGGGCATAGGCGCCGCCTGAACCGATGGCGATCACGCCGTCTTCAGGCTCCAACACGTCGCCATTACCGGTGATGATGAGCGAGGTCGTGGCGTCGGCCACGGCCAGCATGGCTTCGAGCTTGCGCAGCACGCGGTCGGTGCGCCAGTCCTTGGTGAGTTCGACCGCCGCGCGGGTCAGATGGCCCTGGTGCTTCTCGAGCTTGGCCTCGAAGCGCTCGAAGAGCGTGAAGGCATCGGCCGTGGCGCCGGCGAAGCCCGCCAGGACCTTGCCGTGATAGAGCCGCCGCACCTTGCGCGCCGTACCCTTGATGACGATGTTGCCGAGTGTGACCTGCCCGTCCCCCCCGATGGCGACCTGGTCGCCCTGGGGAGTCTTGCGGCGCACGCTCACGATGGTGGTGCCGTGAAACTGTTCCATCGCAGCCATCTGGGGATGGGCCCGGGCAATGCAACCCCTGCGGTCGGACAAGCTGGTGGCGGAAAACACCGCGGCGCAGGGGCCCTGGACGCCCCTGTTCCGGTGTCAGTTCTTGCGAACAGCGACCGTGGCGTGGTCGGTGATGCCGATCAGCCCGAACAGCGCAGCGATGAGCCGATGCGCGTCGACGAACTGCACCCGCTCGCCATTCGCATCGCGGTCGCGCACCCAGCTCAACAGCGTGCCCGCAGCCGTGAGGTCCATGCGCAGCAGGGCCGCGCACGAGATGACCGGCGCGGTCGTGTGGCGCAGGTCGTGGTCCAAGCGCTGCCAGCACGACAGCGAATCGCCGCGCAGGTCGCCCGCCAGCGCGGCAAAGCCGCTGTCGGTGGACGGAAAGCTCTCGGAATCGCCCCCGACCGACAGCAGCGACCAGACCGAACTCGGCCGGCTCGCCGGCGGCGCGGCCAGCGAGGTGCACTCGCCCTTCGGGTCCTGCCACGACGGCGGCGACACCTCGTAGGTGATGCAGTAGTTGAGCGCCACCAGCTCGAAGTCGTCGGGCAGGTGCATCAGGCGCAGCGCCGCGAGGCGCAGCTGCCACCAGGCGTCGTCGGGATGGCGCTCGTTGTTGGGTGTGGCCGCAGCCAGCACGGCCATCAGTTGCGAGGCGCCGAAGAAGCGCAGCTGCACCGGCGAATCGGACCAGTGCGTGAACAGGATGCGCAGTGGCGCGGCGGCGGACGGATCGATCTCGGTGAGCGCGCGCCAGTCCAGCGTCCAGACCATGCCGGCCTGCGAGAGCGCGCGCGTGAGCGCCATCAGCCCCTCGCGCGTGAGATGCGCCGGGCTGGCCCAGTCGGCAGCGCCTGTGGTGTCGGAGGCCGCCTCGGCGTCCTCGCTGGCGGTCACGGCCTTCACGCTGCGGGCGAGTTCGTCGAGCGAGACCCAGTCGGGGCCCATGCGCTTCATGCGCTGCGCATAACGCATGCGGGCGGCCGCGAACTTGGCGGCGTCGCCCGTGGCGCGGTACAGATCGAACAGTGCGCGCCAGCGGGCATCGTCGCGCTCCAGCGTGGCGGCTGCGGCGCCGTCTTCGGTGGCGGGCGCGGCCTCGGCGGCCAGCGCCTGCAGCAGGATGGCTTCGGCGCCGGTGTCGTCGCCGTGCGCAAAGCGGATCACCGCTTCTTCGAGCGCGCCGTCATGTGCGAGCCGGGACGGCTGCGGCGCGGAAGCCGCAGTTGAAGCAGCAGCCACCGGCGCCGCGGCCACAGGCGCGGAAGCGGCGGGTGCGCCCGGGTCAGCCGGCAACTGGCCGCCCCCGCTGTCGACCGGCGGCAGCGTTTCAGCCCCCGCGTCGGGCGGCGGATTGACCAGCGTCTGGCCGTTCGGCCCGCGGCCCTTCCACCACTGCTGCGACATCTGCTCCTCGATCTCGTCGATCTTCTTGAGCGTGAGTGCGCGGCCTTCGGTCTTTTCGGAGGTGCTGTTGAGGTTGAACGACGAGGGCGTGACCGTCGCCTCGAAGGCATGGGCCGCCGCCTCGCGTTGGCGCAGCTTGCGCAGCATGTCGAACTCGCGGCGGCGCACGAAGTCGTTGCGCTGGCGTCGCTCGATCATTTCCTTCAGCATCTCGCGGCTGTAGGTCTGCTCGGGCAGCGACGAGTCGGAGGACGGGGTGTCCAGCTCCGACCAGTCTTTCAGGGGATTTCGAACGAACTTGGCCACCTTCGAAAAAAGGCGGCCTGACTCTTCCTTTGGCATTCGGAGAAGGTTATCGAAAGCGCGGGTTTCGTTCTACCTTGCCGCCGTTCAATCCCCGAACATCTTCTGCTTGAGCTCGCGGCGCTGCTGCGCTTCGAGCGAAAGCGTGGCGGTCGGGCGGGCCAGCAGGCGGCCGACGCCGATGGGCTCGCCGGTCTCGTCGCAGTAGCCGTAGTCGCCGGCGTCGATGCGCTGGATCGACTGCTCGATCTTCTTGAGCAGCTTGCGTTCGCGGTCGCGCGTGCGCAGTTCGAGCGCGTGCTCTTCCTCGATGGTGGCGCGGTCGGCCGGATCGGGCACGACCACGGTGTCTTCACGCAGGTGCTCGGTGGTCTCGCCGGCGTTCTCGAGGATGCCGCGCTTGAGTTCTTCGAGCTTCAGGCGGAAGAACGCCATCTGCTTGTCGTTCATGTACTCGTCGTCGGGCATCGCGATGACTTCGGCGTCGCTCAGCTCGGCGGGCGTCTTGGTCTTCCAGTTGTTGGCGAGCTTCGGGTCTTTCTTGACGGCCAGCGGCGGCGGCGGCACCAGCGCGTTGGAAGGTGCCTGCGAGAAGCTGGACTTGGCGGCGGTCGAGGCCACGGATTGGGGCATCGAAGGCACGGTAAGTTGCGACAGCCGGGACACGCGGCCACCACGCGCGGCGGGAGCGGGCGTAGCGGGGATCGAGGGTGTCGCCGGGGCGGAAGAAGTGGCGGCAGCCGTTTTTTTCATGGGGGTCGAGGGAACAGAAGGGGTGGCCGCAGGACGGCCGACCGGGTGGGATGACGAGGGCGCCGCGCCCGCGGTCTTGGTTGCGGGCTTGGCGGACTTCTTGGCAGCAGCGGTCCCGGTCTTGGCCGGGGTTGCCGCGGGCTTCTTGGCAGCACTTTTCTCTTTCGCGGCAGGGGCAGCAGCAGCGGTGGCGGAAACCTTCTTCGTCGCGGGTACAGCCTTCACAGCCGGCGCCTTCTTTGCGGCGGACTTGGTGGCTGGCGTGGCCTTGGCGGCGGGTTTCTTCACGGTGACTGGCTCCTTGTACGAACTGGAACGCGCTTTCACTGGGTGTCTCCTCCCAAGGGAACCGTTGCGGCTGTCAGGCCGCGCGGCTCCACGTTGTCGGGGGCGTCCGCAAGTGGTGAACCCCGGGGTTATACCCCCGAAAGCCCGCCAAAAACCCTCGGCGCCCCGTGCCGTAAGTCATATCTCGCCCCTGTGGACGAAGCATGGCTCCCGGAACAGGCGCGCGATTGTATAGAGAACTCGAAACGCAAGGCCATCGGGTCCCGCACGGCCCCGCTCCGTTAGCATCGCGCGGCGCCGCCACAGGGGGTGGCGCAGGCACGCCGCGCGCCCGGGAGGCGCCGCGCCGGCCCTTCAAAACAACCGATCGGAAAGAAATCTTGAGCAAGAAAACAGCATTGGGAGTCCTGGCCGCGGCCATCGTCGTCGCCTACGGCGGCAGCACCTGGTGGGCGGGCACGCAAGTCAAGTCGAGCTATGACGTCGCCTTCGGCGAACTGCCGAAGCAGACCGCGCTGGTGCGCGTGATCGAGCGCAACTACGACCGCAGCTTCCTCGGCGCGGTGAGCACCGTGACGCTCGAGCTGGGCTGCCCGGCCGAGGCCGAGACTGCCCCCGCCGCCACCGCTCCCGCCGCCAACCCGGCCACCAACGCGGCGGCCGCCACGACGGACACCGCCGAAGCCGCGACCGAAGGCGAGGAAGAGCCCAGCGAAGACGACGGCGACGCCGCCACGCCCCCGCCCAAGCCCGTGCGCATCACCATCCGCGACACCATCCACCACGGCCCGTTCGCCGGCGGCACGCTGACCGCGGCGGTCATCGACAGCGAGCTGGTGCTCGACGCCAAGGCCCAGGCGGAAGCCGAGAAGCTGTTCGGCAAGGCCAAGCCGCTGACCGCGCACACCAAGGTCGGCTTCGGCGGCGGCTTCACCACCGACCTCACGGTGGCGCCCGCCAAGCTGGCCGAAGAAGGCAAGGGCGAGTTCGCCTGGCAAGGCGCGCAGGCCCGCCTGGACATGGACGCCGCCCGCACCCGCCTGCGCTACGACATGACGATGCCGGGCCTGGACGTCAACACCGCCGCCAAGGGCGTGCAGATGAAGATGGGCAAGTTCACGGCCAAGGCCGACATGGACGGCAGCGCCGGCTGGATGCTGGCCACGGGCAAGACCGAAGGCCGGCTCGACAGCTTCGAGTTCAACGCACCCAAGGGCCTGGCCGCCGGCGCCCAGGCCGAGGAAGGCGCGCCCCCCGCCAAGGCGATCAAGGTGCTGCTGCAGAACATCGACCTGATCGGCGAAGCCACCATCAAGGACGGCCTGTACGCCTCCGAAGGCACCTTCAAGGGCAAGGGCAAGATCAACGAGACCGCCATCGACAAGTTCGAGCTCGCCAGCAGCGCGCGCCGCATCCAGGTGGCCGGCTACAAGAAGCTGGCCGACGCGTGGCTGCAATCCACCGCCGGCGCCGGTTGCGGTCAGCGCAGCAAGGCCCAGAAGGACGCGATGCAGGCGCTGATCGAGCAGCTCGCGCCCGACCTCAAGGCCATGGCCAAGCACAGCCCCGAAGCCGGCATCGACCGGATGCTGGTCGAGGTCGGCGGCCAGAGCGCCGAGATCAGCTACTCGGTCGCCCTCGCCGGCGTGACCGACGAAGACCTGCAACTGCCCGGCAACTCGCTGGTGCTCAAGCGCGGCGTGCTCAAGGCCAACGCGCGGGTGCCGGTGAAGTGGATCGAGAAGCTGGCCGAAACCGGCGCCGGCAGCGGCCAGACGCCGCCGCCCGAAATGGTCGCGGGCCTGATCGAACAGGCCGAGCAGAACGGCTACGTGAAGCGCGCAGGCGACGACGTGGTCAGCCAGGTCGAGTTCAGCGAAGGCCAGCTCAAGCTCATCGGCAAGCCGGTGGGGTCGCCGCTCGGCAAGTAGCCGCCTCCCGCCCATGAAAAACGGCGCTGACCGCGAGGCCAGCGCCGTTTTTTCATTCGGGTCAGGCGAGCGTGCTCAGACCAGGCACTGCTCCAGGCCCTGCTCCAGGATTTCGCGCGGCAGCTCGATGCCGATGAACACCATGCGGCTCTGGCGGGCCTCGTCCTTGCCCCACTCGGGGCCCAGGTCGCTGCCCATCAGCTGGTGCACGCCCTGGAAGATCACCTTGCGCTCGGTGCCCTTCATGTTCAGCACGCCCTTGTAGCGCAGCATGCGCGGGCCGTAGATGTTCACGATGGCGCCCAGGAAGTCCTCGAGCTTGGCCGGATCGAAGGCACGGTCGGCCTTGTAGACGAAGCTCTTCACGTCGTCGTCCGTGTGGTGATGGTGGCCGTGACCGTCGTGCTTGTGCGACGGATGATCGCAGTGCTCGCCATGCGCGTGGTCATGATCGTGATGGTCATGGTCGTCTTCCTTCAGGAAGTCGGGGTCGATGTCCAGCTTGGCGTTCAGGTTGAAGCCGCGCAGGTCGAAGATGTCCTTCAGCGGCACGTCGCCGAAGTGCGCCTTCTGCTGCGGCGCGCGCGGGTTCATGTGCTTCAGGCGATGGATGAGCGCCTCGGTCTCTTCGGCCGACACCAGCTCGCTCTTGCTGATGAAGATCTGGTCGGCAAAGCCCACCTGGCGGCGCGCTTCCTGGCGATCGTTGAGCTGCTGCGGCGCGTGCTTGGCATCGACCAGCGTCAGGATCGAGTCGAGCAGATAGCTCTCGGCGATCTCGTCGTCCATGAAGAAGGTCTGGGCCACGGGGCCGGGGTCGGCCAGGCCGGTGGTCTCGATCACCACGCGGTCGAAATCGAGCAGGCCCTGGCGCTTCTTGGCGGCCAGCAGCTGCAGCGCCTCGCGCAGGTCTTCGCGGATGGTGCAGCAGACGCAGCCGTTGCTCATCTGCACGATCTGCTCCTTCGACTCGGTCACGAGGATATCGCTGTCGATGTTCTCTTCACCGAACTCGTTCTCGATGACCGCGATCTTCTGGCCATGGGCCTCGGTCAGGATGCGCTTGAGCAGCGTGGTTTTGCCCGAGCCGAGAAAGCCGGTCAGGATGGTCGCGGGGATGAGGGCCATGGGAAAGGTGCTCCGGATGCGGAAAACGGAAAATGGGTCGAAAAGACGTGCCGGGCAGTTTAGCCAATGCCACTGAGTTGCGTTGCCGGCGGGGTCAAGCCGCCCCGCCATCCCTCGTGTCTACAGGGGTTTTCGCACCACCACCAGGCCCTTGAGGTACTCCCCCTCGGGGAATTCGATGGTCATCGGATGGTCGGGTGCCGCGCCCAGGCGTTCGGCGATGTAGCCATCCACGCCGGCGTCGAGCCCCGCCGAGGCCACGATCTTGTGGAACAGGTCGGCGCTGATGCCGCCCGAGCATGAGAAGGTCAGCAGCACGCCGCCCGGCTCCAGCAGCTTGAGCGCCAGGCGGTTGATGTCCTTGTAGGCGCGCGCGGCGCGTTCGGCGTGGGCCACCGTGGGCGCGAACTTCGGCGGGTCGAGCACGATGGCGTCGAAGGTGCGGCCCTGGTCGATGAATTCGCGCAGCACGGTGTTCACGTTGGCATCGAGAAACTCCGCCTGGATGCCCTGCCCTTCGAAGCCGTTCAGCGCGAGGTGCTCGCGCGCGCGCTCCAGCGCCGGCAGCGACGAGTCGACCGACACCAGCGACGCGCCGTCGAGCACCCCGGCCGCCTTCAGCCCCGACGCCGCCGCGACCGTGAAGCCGCCCGTGTAGCAGAAGCAGTTCAGCACGCGGCGAAAGCGCCGGTGCTGCGCCAGCTCGGCAAAGCGCTGGCGGCTGTCGCGCTGGTCGAGGTAGAAGCCGGTCTTGTGGCCCGTGGCGATGTCGAGCGACAGCTTCCAGCCGTGCTCGCGGATGATGATCTCGGTGGGGCCGTCGCCGCGCAGCCAGCCCGTGACGGGCTTCAGGCCCTCGCGTTCGCGGCCGCTGGCGTCGGAGCGTTCATAGAGCTTCGTCAGGCCCGTGGCCTTGAGCAGCGCATCGGCCAGCACGTCCTTCCAGCGCTCCACGCCGGCCGACAGGAACTGCGCCACCAGCGTGTCGCCGTAGCGGTCGACGATCAGCCCCGGCAGGCCGTCGGCCTCGCCATGCACCAGCCGCACGCCGTCGCTCTGCAGCTCGAACAGGCCGCGCGCATTCACCGCGCGCGTGCAGACCGTGGAAAAAAAAGCAGCGTCGATGCGCTGCTTCTCTTCAAAGCTCCAGGCCCGTGCCCGGATCTTGGAGGTGGGGCCGAAGGCCGCCCACGCGAGGAAGTGGCCGTCGTGCGACTCCACGCGCACCGTTTCCCCTGAGTCCGCGCCGCCGCGCGCAATGGCGGATTCGAAGACCCAGGGATGACGGCGTTGGAGCGAGCGCTCCTTGCCCGGCTTGAGGCGAAGGGTTTTCATGAATGAATGAAAGAAGAAATAAAAAACGAAAAGAAAAGAAGCCGGTAGCTAGCGCTGTGCCAAGCGGCGCTACTTGCCGTCCTTGTCCGGCCGGGCCTTGGCGCGCGGATGCGCCGCATCGTAGACCTTGGCCAGGTGCTGGAAATCCAGCCGCGTGTAGACCTGCGTGGTCGCGATGTTGGCATGGCCCAGCAGCTCCTGCACCGCGCGCAGGTCGCTGCTCGACTGCAGCACGTGGCTCGCGAACGAGTGGCGCAGCATGTGCGGATGCACCGGCGCCGCCAGGCCCGCCTTCAGGCTGCGCTCGCGCAGCAGCTTCCACACGGCCTGCGACGACATGCGCGCGCCGCGCGCGCTGACGAACAGCGCCGGCTCCTGGCGCTCGCCGCGCACCGCGAGCCAGTCGCGCAGCGCCTCGGCGGCCTTGCTGCCCACGGGCACGCTGCGCCGCTTGCTGCCCTTGCCGAGCACGTGGGCTTCCATGGCGTCGAGGTCGATCCAGCCGCGCGCCGTGGCGCTCGCCTGCGCGTCGAGCCCCGTGAGCTCGCTCACGCGCAGGCCGCAGCCGTAGAGCATTTCGACGATGGCGCCGTCGCGCGATTCGGTCCAGGGGTCGGCCTCGGGGTCGTACAGCTCGGCCAGGCGCACCGCGTCGTCCACGCCCAGCGCCTTCGGCAGCGGCCGGCCCGCCTTGGGCGCGTGCACGTCCTGCACCGGGTTGAAGCCGATCAGCCCTTCATGGCCGAGCCAGCGGTAGAAGCTGCGCCAGCACGACAGCACCAGCGCAATGCCGCGCGGCTCGCGCCCGGCGCTGTGCAGTTGCGCCATCCAACGGCGGATGTGGGCCGTCTGCACGCGGTCCAGCGGCAGGTTGGCCTCGGCCGCATGGTCGCTCAGCGCGCGCAGGTGGAAGGCATACAGCTCGACCGTGCGCGGCGCGAGCCGACGCTCCACGCGCACGTGTTCGAGGTATTTGTCGATCCATTCCATATGTCGTCGTGCTCCGTGCGGCGCGCGAGCCCGTTAGCTGGAACTAGAACAGATAGCCCAGCGATGCATTGTTCACGATGGCCGCCGGCTCGCGCAACGCGCCCTTGAACAGCATGCCCCAGCGGCGCCAGCACGAGGTGGGCGCGGCGGCGTACTGCACGTCGAAGGCCTGGTCGAAGCCGCTGGCGCGCACCAGCCGCTCGATGCGCCACAGGTGGTAGGGCTCCGACACGATGATCACGCTGCGCACGCCGTGGGCTTCCAGCACCGTGCGCGACAGCGACAGGTTGGCGCGCGTGGACGACGACACCGACTCCAGCACCATCGGCCCCGTGTAGCCCTCGGACGTGGCGTGGTCGCGCATCACCTCGGCTTCGATGCGGCCGTCTTCGACATCGACGCCGCCCGAGAACACCAGCGTCTGCGCGCGTCCGGCGCGCGCCAGCACGATGCCCTGGTCGACCCGGCCCGTAAGGCAGGGGTTCGGCTTGCCGTCGAGGTAGGCGCGATTGCCCAGCACCAGCGCCACGTCGGCCGCGCGCGGCAGCGGGCTGGCCAGTGCGGCTTCGGCACGCTGCCAGATCACGCCCGCGATGGCGGCATAGGTCAGCACGCCGGCCAGCAAGACCGCGCACACGCCGGTCAGCCAGGGTCGGCGGCGCCAGCCCCGGGCCGCACGGTTCGCGCGGCTCAAGGGCGCAGCCGCGAGAGCGCGCCCGACGACAGCTCGGCGATGCGCTCGAGGAAGTCGGTGCCCATTTCCGAATTGAAGCGCTGCGCGTCCGGCGACGCCAGCACCAGCAGGCCGAAGGCCGGCGATTCGGCGTCCGGGCGCAGCGGAATCAGCGCGATCGACGCAGCGCCCTGCGGCTCGGGCAGCCAGTTGGCCGCCTCGAAGCCCGAGTTGAGGCCGCAGTAGGGCGAAGTGAGCGAGGTGGCCAGTGCCTTCACGTCGTCGCTCACCCACTGGGCATAGGCTTCGTTCAGGTACTCGGTGCCGCAGTCCCACACCTTGATGGCCGTCTGCGGCACCAGGAACAGCGACTGCAGGTCGACCGCGATGCGGTAGGGCAGGCTGCGCGGGTCGCGCGTGGTCAGCAGGCCCTTGGTCCAGCGCTGCAGGCGGTCGGCGATGACGACGTTTTCGGTGCCGTGGCGCACCATGTCCATCAGGCGGTGCTCCAGCGCCTTGATCTTCTCGCGCAGCATCTCGGCCTGGCGCTCCTGCAGGCTCACGGCGCGATTGCCGTGCGGGCTGGTGAGCTGCACCTGCGCCAGCAGCTGGGCGTGGCGCTCGAAGAAGTCGGGCGTGTTCGCCAGGTAGTTCGCGATGTCGTCTTCGGTGATCGGGTTCATGGCGTCGTTGTTGTTCGTGAAAGTGTTCATGGCAGTTCGGGCACCTCGATGTCGCCTTCGAAGACCGTCACCGCCGGTCCCGTCATCAGCACGGGCTGGCCTTCGCCCTGCCACTCGATGGTGAGCGTGCCGCCGCGCGTCTGCACGTCGACCCGGCGCTCCAGCAGCCCCAGGCGGATGCCCGCGACCACCGCCGCGCAGGCGCCCGTGCCGCAGGCCAGCGTTTCGCCGGCGCCGCGCTCGAACACGCGCAGCTTGATGTTCGACCGGTCGAGCACCTGCATGAAGCCCGCGTTCACGCGCTGCGGAAAGCGCGGGTGGTGTTCGATCTGCGGGCCCTGCTCGGCCACCGGCGCCGTGTCGACGTTGTCGACCACCTGCACCGCGTGCGGGTTGCCCATGGACAGCACCGCTACCGAAACGATAGCACTTCCCGCCCGCGTGCCCAGCGCCAGGTGCCAGGTCTGCCACGCGCCTTCGTGCTGCGGGTCAAGCCCGGCCGTGTCGAAGGGCACGCGCGCCGGCTCGAAGACCGGGGCGCCCATGTCGACCGTCACGCGGCCGTCGTCGCCCATGCGCGGCTCGATGACGCCGGCCAGCGTCTGCACGCGCACGTCCTTCTTGTCGGTCAGGCCGTGCTCGCTGACGAAGCGCATGAAGCAGCGCGCCCCGTTGCCGCACTGCTCCACCTCGCCGCCGTCGGCGTTGTGGATCACGTACTGGAAATCGATGCCTTCGGCGGGCGACGGGCGCACCGTGAGGATCTGGTCGGCGCCGACGCCGAAATGGCGGTCGGCCAGGAAGCGGTATTGCGCGGCGCTCAGGCCGAGCGTGCCGCGCGTTTCGTCCAGCACGACGAAATCGTTGCCGGCTCCCTGCATCTTGGTAAAGCGGATTCGCATCGCAGGATTATCGCCACGGGCATCGCCCCTGGCGACCGAGGGCCCAAGCCCCCGCCGCTACACCCCGCTGCTAGAGCGCCAGGAAGTGGTGCACCTCCGGCTTGCCGGGCCCGATGTGAAAGCGCAGCGCCTCGCTCTGCAGGTCGGCATCGGCCTGCGACACGCGGTGGTGCTGGCGCAGGTGCTCGGCCCACGATTCCACGAGGAACCACTCCATCACGCGCTCGGCATCGGCCGTGTGCTCGTGCACGCCCCAGGCGTAGGCGCCGTCGCGGCGGCGCTCCAGCGACAGCCGCTTCATCGCCGCCAGGAACGCCGGGCGGTCTTCCTTGCGGATGCGGTACTCGACCTGGATCATCACGGGCCCGCGGTCGTGCGCCACCGGTTCGGCCAGCAGCGGTTCGGGCCAGTGGTTCGAGGCCTGCAGGTCGGCCTCGCCGGCGGGCAGCCGCACGCGGTGGAACACCAGCCCCATCACCACCAGCCCCACGGCGCCCGCCACCAGCGTGGCCGGCACGCCGATCTGCTGCGCGACCAGGCCCCAGCCCAGGCTGCCGGCGGCCATCGCGCCGTTGAACACCGTGAGGTACACGGCCAGCCCGCGCCCGCGCACCCAGTTCGGCAGGATCGACTGCGCCACCCCGTTGAGCGTGGTCAGCGCAATGATCCAGCCCAGCCCCAGCACGCCCAGCATCGGCACCGCCAGCCATTGCGGTGGCGCGAACACCAGGGCGCCCATCACCGCGGCCGTGAGCAGCGAGGCCAGCAGCAGCATGCCGTCGGCATCGAGCCGCGCGCGCAGCCGCGGCATCACCAGCGCGCCGCCGATGGCGCCCGCGCCCACGGCGCCGAGCAGGATGCCGTAGAAGCCCGCGCTGCCGCCGAGCATCTCGCGCGCCACCAGCGGCAGCAATGCCCACACCGAACTGGCGAACAGGAAGAACACCGCCGCGCGCAGCAGCACCACATGCAGCTCCTTGCTGGCCCGCGTGTAGCGGATGCCCGCGCGGAAGGCGCCGAAGAAGTTCTCCGACAGGCCACTGTCCACCGCCGCCGGGCGCCTCCACCACAGCAGCGCGGCAATCACGAACACATAGCTCAGCACGTCCAGCCCGTAGGTCGCGGCCGCGCCGAAGCTCGCGAGGATCAACCCGCCCGCCGCCGGCCCGATGGAACGCGCGATGTTGATGCCCAGCGAGTTCAGCGCCACCGCGCCCTTCAGCTCGCTGCGCGGCACCAGCTCCGGCACGATCGACTGCCAGGTCGGCCCCATCAGCGCCGCGCCGATGCCGCCCACGAAAGTCAGCGCAATCAGGTACTCGACCGTGAGCGTGCCCGTGTGCGACAGCACCAGCAGCGTGCCGCTCACCGCGGCCAGCAGCACCTGCACGAAGATCAGGAAGCGCCGGCGGTCGAGGATGTCCGACAGCACCCCCGCCGGAATCGCCAGCAGGAAGATCGGCAGCGTCGCCGCCGTCTGGATCAGCGCCACCGCCGTGGGGCTGGCCGACAGGTCGGTCACCAGCCACGAGCTGGCCACGTCGCGCATGAAGCTGCCGATGTTGCCGAGCACGGTGGCGGCCCACAGCACGGCGAAGACCGGCTGGCGCAGCGGCGCGAAGGCGCCGGCGGATTTCTGGGGCTCAGTCATCGTGGCGCTCCTTGAGGTCGAGCCAGGCGACCAGCACGAAGCCGCCGACCAGGCCCAGGTGTTCGAAGAAGGAGTTGGCGGCCATGAAGCGCTCCTGCCCCAGCGGCATCTCCCAGAAACGCAGCGCGACGAAGGTCGCCATCAGCGTGAAGCCACCGAGCGCCAGCGCGCCGAGCCAGCGCCAGAAACCGGTGAGGATGAGCGCCGCGGCGCCCAGCTCCAGCACGATCACCGCGACGGCCAGCGGGCCGGCCGGCGACAGGCCGAAGTGGTTCATCTCCGCAATGGCGGCGTTGAAGTCCATCGCCTTGTTCAGGCCGCCCTGCAGGTAGGCCGCGCACAGCAGCAGCAAGGCGATCCAGCGCACCGCAGGTGAAAGGGTCCAGTGCATGGCCTTCATCACACCGCCCAGCAGGCGCAGCCGAGCGCACCCCAGAAGCTCTTCAGGTCGGAGATGGGCAGCTTGCTGCTCCAGGCCGTCGCGTGGCTGTGGCCGTGCACGTTGCAGTCGTTGGCGCAGGCGCACGACATCGCGGCGTTGCGCATGGCCTTCTGCAGCGGCGCGCCCTCCTGCTTGTCGGCCCAACCGGCATAGCCGCCGAAGGTGCGCGCGGGCGACCAGTCGGGCATGGCCGGCGGCAGGCCGCCTTCGTCGTGCGCGGCGAACGCACCGGCGCCGTAGACCACCTTGCCGCCCACCATCGTCAGCAGCGCCGTGGTGTCGGCGATATCCGATTCGGGGCAGGCGAAGAAGTCGCGGTCGGGCACCACCAGGTCGGCGAGCTGGCCGGCCTGGATGCGGCCCTTCTTGCCCTCCTCGTTCGAGAACCAGGTGACGTTCTCGGTCCACATGCGCAGCGCCTGTTCGCGGTCGAGCAGGTTGCGCTGCGGCGTGATCTGCAGGCCGCCCACCGTCTTGCCCGTGACCAGCCACGACAGCGACACCCACGGGTTGTACGAGGCGACGCGCGTCGCGTCGGTGCCAGCCGAGACCTTCAGGCCGCGCTCCAGCATGCGCTTGACCGGCGGCGTCGCCTCGGCCGCGCCGGCGCCGTAGCGCTCAACGAAATACTCGCCCTGGTAGGCCATGCGGTGCTGCACCGCCACGCCGCCGCCCAGCGCGGCGATGCGGTCCATCGACTTTTCGGAGATGGTTTCGGCATGGTCGAAAAACCAGTTCAGGCCGGCCAGCGGCGTGTCCTTGTTCACCTTCTCGAACACGTCGAGCGAGCGGCTGATCGTCTCGTCGTAGGTTGCATGCATGCGCCACGGCCAGCGGTTCTGCGCCAGGATGCGCACCACACCTTCCAGGTCGCCTTCCATCTCGGGGCCCATCTCGGGGCGCGGCTGGCGGAAGTCTTCGAAGTCGGCCGCCGAGAACACCAGCATCTCGCCCGCGCCGTTGTGACGGAAGTAGTCATCGCCCTGCTTGTAGGCCGAGTTGGCGGTCCAGTTCAGGAAGTCTTCCTTCTCGGCCTTGGGCTTCTGCGTGAAGAGGTTGTAGGCCAGGCGGATCGTGAGCTGCCCGTCGTCGTGCAGCTTCTGGATCACTTCATAGTCGTCGGGGTAGTTCTGGTTGCCGCCGCCCGCGTCGATGGCGCCGGTCACGCCCAGGCGGTTCAGCTCGCGCATGAAGTGGCGCGTGGAGTTGAGCTGGTAGTCGAACGGCAGCTTCGGCCCCTTGGCCAGCGTGGCGTAGAGGATGGCCGCATTCGGCTTGGCCAGCAGCAGGCCCGTGGGGTTGCCGGCGCTGTCGCGCACGATCTCGCCGCCGGGCGGCGCGGGCGTGTCCTTGGTGTAGCCGACGGCGCGCAGCGCGGCGCCGTTGAGCAGCGCGCGGTCGTACAGGTGCAGGATGAACACGGGCGTGTCGGGCGCCACCGCGTTCAGCTCGGCCAGCGTCGGCAGGCGCTTCTCGACGAACTGGTGCTCGGTGAAACCGCCCACCACGCGCACCCACTGCGGCGCGGGCGTGATCGCCACCTGGCGCCGGAGCATGCCCATCGCGTCGGCCAGGCTCTTCACGCCGTCCCAGCGCAGCTCCATGTTGTAGTTCAGCCCGCCGCGAATGATGTGCAGGTGGTTGTCGATGAGCCCCGGCAGCACGCGCCTGCCCTGCAGGTCGATCACGCGGGTGTGGCTGCCGGCCAGCGGCAGCACGTCTTCGGCGCGGCCCACGCGGGTGAAGCGGCCATCCTTGATCGCCACCGCGTCGGCCGTGGGGTTGGCACGGTCCAGCGTGGTGAAGCGGCCGTTGCGCAGGATGAGGTCGGGAGTGAGGTTCTGGGCCATGGTCGATCCGGGTGCGAGGGAGGTGGCGGCGAAGGCGCCGAGGGCGCCGATGAAGTGGCGGCGTTGCGGGTCGGGGGCGCTCATGCGTCGCTCCGGTCGGACGGGCGCGCAGTGGCGGTCTTCACCGCCTCTGGCTGCACGCACTTGGGCAGTTCACCGAACACGTGCGGCTTGACCTGGTGATGCAGCCACGAGGTCGCGGTGGCCGGGCGGTCGAACACCTGCCGCACCAGCGGCGGGATCTGCTCGCCGAGCAGGATGCCCAGCAGGCCCACCAGGGCGATCACCGGCGGCGCCGGCGAGCGCACCTGGAAGAGCGCGTAGATCACGCCGACCAGCAGGCCGAGCGCGAGGGAAACGACATAGGTCTTCATGGTCGGTCGGCCTTCCGGGACGGGTGTCGCTCAACCCTCGTGGGCGCCGAACATCGTCTTGGCGTAGTCGATGCCGATACCGTACGCACCCCCCACCTTCTTCGCAATGCCCGTGGTCAGCTCGTAGGTGTCGCCACGCGCCCAGTCGCGCTGCAGCTCGAGCAGGTACTGCAGCGAGGTCATCGGCCGCGCGCCGGCCTGCACCATGCGGTCCATCGCGCGGTTGTGCGCCTCGGTCGACACGTCGCCGCAGGCGTCGGCGATCACGTACACCTCGAAGCCCTGGTCGAGCGCCGACAGCGCCGGGCCGACGATGCACACGCTGGTCCACAGGCCCGCCAGCACGATGCGCGGCTTGCCGATGGCGTTCACGCGGTCGATCACGGCAGCGTCTTCCCAGGTGTTCATCGAGGTGCGGTCGAGCATCGGCTGGCCGGGGAAGGCGTCGGTGATCTCGCTGAACATCGGGCCCGAGAAGCTCTTCTCGGCCACCGTCGTGAGGATGGTCGACACCTTGAAACCGGCCGCCGCCTGCGCCACCAGCGCGGCGTTGTTGCGCAGGTTCACGGCGTCGATCGAGTGCGTGGCAAAGGCCATCTGCGACTGGAAGTCGATCATCACCAGCGTGTGGTCGGTGGGGGTGAGCAGCTTCGAACCGGCGGTGGGGGTGGCTTGGATGGACATGAAAAGACTCCTGGGGTTGAGCGGATAATCGATTGGATTCACCATTGCTTCAGGAGGAAATCTCCTTGGCATGGACGCAATCATCGGTTCCGCATACCCGGCCTTCGACGAAACTTTTCACCATCCATGATCGAAGTTTTCGATCATTACCTTTCACCCTCTCAAGGACCACCGTGCTCAAGCTCACCCTGGAAGCCATCGAGGTCGTCGACGCCATCGCGCGCCACGGCTCCTTCGCCGCCGCCGCCACGCGGCTGAACAAGGTGCCCTCCACCATCTCCTACGCCGTGGGCAAGCTCGAGGAGCAGCTGGGCATGCTGCTGTTCGAGCGCAACGGCCCGCGCGTGACCCTCACCGGGGCCGGCGAGGAAATGCTCAAGGAAGGCCGGTGGCTGCTCGGCGCCGCGAGCGACCTCGAATCGCGCATGCGGCAAATCGCCACCGGCTACGAGTCGGAGCTGCGGCTGGTGCACGACTCGCTCATTCCCACCGAAGCGTTCATGAGCGACATCCGCGCCTTCGAAGACCTGCGCTGCGGCACGCGGCTGCGCATCGGCTGCGAGGCGCTCACCGGCAGCTGGGAAGCCCTGCGCGAAGGCCGCGCCGACATCGTCGTGGCCGCGGGCGAAGGCCCGGCCGGCGGCGGCTACCAGACCGCGGCCGTGGGCAGCCTCGAATTCGCCTTCTGCGTGGCGCCCACCCACCCGCTCACGCGGCTGACGCGCCCCGTGCAGCGCGGCGACCTCATCGACTGCAACGCCATCGTCGTCGGCGACACCGCGCGCATCCTGTCGGACCGCACCGTCGGCCTCATGGCCGGCCAGCCGCGCATCACCGTGCCGTCGATGGCCGCCAAGGTCGCCTGCCAAGTCGCCGGGCTGGGCCACGGCTTTCTGCCGCGTGCCTGCATCACCGGCGAGCTGGCGCGCGGCACGCTGGTCGAACTGCCGACCGAAGAGCCGCGCTCGCCCGAAGCCTTCTGGCTCGCGTGGAAGACCGGCGCGCAAGGCCAGGCGCTGCGCTGGTGGCGCGAGCGGCTGAACCGCGCGCTCGTGCCTGCGCTGCTGCCGCGCTCGTTCGGCTGAAGAGAAAGAAAAAGAAGAAAGAGCGGTGCGCGCTCAGCGGCCGGCGCGCAGCTTGTCCAGCGCCCGATCGAGAAACGCCAGGCGGTCCTGCCCCCAGAAGCGCTCGCCGTTCAGGATGAACGTGGGCGCGCCGAACACGCCCGCTTCCACCGCGTCGGCGCTGTTCGCGCGGTACACGGCCAGCACCTCGGCCGATTGCTCCATCGCCTGCAGCGCCGCGCCGTCGTAGCCGTTCTCGTCGGCGACGGCGATGCGCACCCCGGCCTGCGCCGTGTCGCGCTCCTCGGCCCACAGCGCGCGCAGCAGCGCGTGCGACAGCGGCTGCGCGTCGAGGCCCTTCAGCTGGGCGGCGATCACCATCCAGCCGGGGTACTTGTTCCAGTTCGGATCGGTGGGCGCGCCCTTGGGGTAGTGCGCGGGCTCCAGGTTCATCGGCATGCCGAGGTAGTCGCGCCAGCGCGAGAGCTCCAGCGCGTGGTACGTGCGGCGCGGCTCCGGGCGCGTCTTCAGCGGAATGCCGCCGGTCTGCGGCACCACCGCCTGGAAGTCGTAGGGCTTGAGCGTGAGCTGCACATGGTGGCGGCGCACGATGTCCTGGAGTTGCGGGCCGCCGAGGTAGGCCCAGGGCGAGGAAAGGCTGTAGTAGCAGTCGATGGCGATCATGCGGGGATTATGGTCAGCCCCCGGCCACCGCGCCGCGGGGCCGCCGGGCGCCGGCATACACCTCGCAACGCACCGCCCCGCGAACGCGGTGAAACTACGCCCCTTGCGCGCTCTGCATCTGCCGGCCCTGCCCTTGCGATGCACCGCCGCCACTTTCCGGGAGCCCCGATTTGCAGCCGAAGACTCAAGCCAAGATTGCCCGCATTGCCCTGTCCGCCTCGGCCGCCGCCATCGGCAGCCTCGCCGCCTACTGGACCCTGCTCGCCACGCGCCAGGGCCACATTCTTTTCAACGCCCGCAAGCTGCCTGTGGTGCATCTGTCGGACGACTTCTCGACCTATTCCCACTCCGTGCCGGGCGGCATGGTGCGCGGCTACGTGTACCACCCGCAGGGCGAAGACGCGCTGCAAGATCTGTTCATCTACTTCGCCGGCCGCGGCGAAGACGTGCGCGCCACCGCGCAGATGCTGCACTGGCTGCCCGAGGGCTTCGGCTTTGCCGCGCTCAACTACCGGGGCGTGGCCGACTCGGAGGGCACGCCTTCCGAAATCGCCTCCGTGGCCGACGCCGCCCAGTTCGCCAACCACCTGCGCCGCGCCTTCCCGCACGCGCGCCTGCACGTGGTGGGCCGCAGCCTCGGCACCGGCGTGGCCATCCAGCTCGTGGCGCAGCAGAAGTTCGAGAGCCTGCAGCTCGTCACGCCCTACGACTCGCTGCTCGAAGTCGCCAAGAAGCGCTTTCCGCTCGTGCCGCTGTCGCTGCTGCTGCGGCACCGCTTCAACTCCATCGAGCACAGCAAGGAAGTCGCCGCCAAGACCCAGGTGCTGCTGGCCGCGAGCGACGACGTGGTGCCGCACGAACGCTCCGAAAAACTCATCGCCGCCTGGCCCACGCCCGTGAGCGTGCAGACCGTGTCGAACTCGGACCACCACAACATCACCGGACTCGAAGAGACCTGGCTGATGCTGGTGGACTTTGCGTTGACGGCGGTGTTGCCGGAGCCGAAGGCGGCTTGAGGCGTTGCGGGCCGGTCGTGGTGCAGAGGCTTCACGCCGGCCTCTGTGGGCTAGACCGGCTTGAGTGAGGGTTGCGCTTGCAGCGCGTCGCGCACGGCGCCGGCTGTTGTGTTGACGGTGGCGATGCGTGTCATCAACGCTTCGTTGAGCAGGCGCAGCAAGGCGCTCAGTTCGGTGCGGGTGGGGGCGAACTCTTCGCTGTCGTTCAGGGCGCCGGTGTCTACGAGCTTTTCTAGGGCGGTGTAGGCGCGCATTACTGCGTTGAGGTTGTCGGCGTCGTCGCAGGCCTGCAGGGCGAGGTCGTCGAGAGAGGGCAAGACGAGATCGTGCTGACTGGGTAATTGCCCGGGCGCGGATGCAGCTTCAGCCATGAGAGGCCTCCAAGAATTTCGGTTTGCTACAACCGCCGCACCCGCTTCCAAACGGGGGCGGCAGCTCAAACGGGTTGGAAGACCGGGAAACTCTTGCAAGAAACCGGCAGGGCTCGCGCCTTCCCGTTCGAGCCTCCAAAAAATGGAGGCGCAAACAGAGAAGCCGCAGTCCAAGTTGCGGTGACCGCGGCTTTCGTCGCAGAACTTCTGCGGGCGTCCAAACCCGGCCGCGCTTGTACGCGACGGCGACAGATATCTACGGATTGCACTAAACGCCTTCAACGCTCAAGCGTCCGAAATCACCCTCTCGCAACATTGGACGCTCCTGCCCCCCTTTTTTTGTTCATTAAAAACGCATCAAAATGAAATCCCTCATCGCTCTGACTGCCACAGAAAATGGGTGTCAAATAAAACGAAGGGCAATGCAGAATTTCGAAAGATTACGCGTACCCCTTGTTATTCCTAACGAACACCATACGCCACCGATGATCAAAATCATCCAAATCACGAGCACCAATAGAATTAGGAGGAAAGGCTTTTGAAACACGCGCTGCGCGCATCCACTCTGCCCATTTTTTATTTAATGAGGAATTTTCATTCTTAAAATGATTTTCGTCTGCTGCCCGCAAGGCATGAGAAAAGAAGGTGATGTAAGGATGCTCCCACTCGAGGCCAGAATCTCTTGCAATTTGTCTTGAATTCTCCAATGAATCAACCCCCTCCCAAAAACGATCAACACCGACTTGATCTTTCCTATTGATCCCAATATGCACGCAGACTTTACCAAGCGTGGTGTGAGTAAATGGGTCACTATGGTGTAGCGTGACAGCTTTTTTGGCAAATGAAAATGCTTTGGATTCGTCGTTGTTTTCGCTAGCAAGCAGTGCTCGCTGCTCCCAGAATCTCGCATTCCAACCACACGCCAATTCTAATTCTCCATACCAATCATCAGCGCGTTCACCTACATTACTAACTACGACCTGCCAACTCATAAGGCTCTTCATTATCTGATAAGCGAGCGTTCTACGAGCAATTGCGGAGCGAACGACGATCGGCGCAAGGGTTGAGGCAATTACCTTCGACCACAGGTATTTCTTTTCCACCGACAACTGGTTCCACACAAATTCAGAGAAAGCGCGACTCCGAAGTCTTGCACCATTGCGGTCGATGTAGCCAAGTTGCTGCAACGGGCCCTTATCAGCAAATATTTCATTCTGCGCATACGTAGCTCTGTAAGAGTCGAAAATAAAGAACGGCAAGGAATAACCAAATCTGTGAACGGCTGCGACAGCTGACAATAAATTTCGATCTACATCGGCAACGTCGGATGCACCTCGAAACATATTTACAATTGCATCCCGATAGGGATGCGCATTTTCCAAGCTCTCAAGCCACTCCAAGATATGACCTCCATATACTTTGGAAAATTCGAACCAAGCATTTGCTTCAGATAAATTCGCGCATCGACCAAGTCGGCCTTTGTCGCTTCTTTTTTGAAATAGAAGCTCAAACGACCGCCGCTTCAAAGGACTCATACTAATAGTACGAACATCTGCACCTCGCCAGTCAGCAGTTACGGCTCTAGTTCGAACAAGGTCACATGCCGCGAGCACTAGTATCTTGCAATTCAACTGATCTGCGACCTCCATGAGCTCGACAAATAGACTTGAATAATTTGCGCAATCATCAAAAAGAAGAACTAATTTTTCATTTCGAGCGAGATACAAAAACAATTCATCGACATTAAATCCTTCTTCCCCTCGAAATTCCCACACGCTGTAACCTGCGTTCAATAATGTCAAAGCTGCTCGAAACAACGCTGCAGTCTTTCCCGATGTAGGACCACCATTAATCAGACTAACTCGCGCTATCGCATCGCTATCAGTAGCAAGGTGATTTGCGGCAGTTTTAGACTCTTCAAAAATGGCATCATTTCCATTTACTACATGACTCCATTGAGTTTCAGCAGCCTCATAAAAATTAAGGACCTTACGCTTTACAAGACTATCGTCTTTTTTACTCAATAGTTTAAAATGAGATTTCAACTCCAAATACCCACGATTCAAAGCCTCATCAGTCACTTCATTATCCGAGCGCCAGTTTTCAATATCCTCAATTAGAGCTTTGAAGAATTTTTCTCCATCCGCAGCGACTGCAAGAAGTCCTTGTCGTTCAAAACGTTCTTTTTGCCCCGGCGAGAACGAGCGAAGAACAATCAGCGATGGGCAACCTCCGCGCGCACGAGATTGATTACCAAAATTCAGGACAGTCGACAAATCGTATTCTTCCTGAAGACGAGCGCCACAAACAATAAAAGGTTTTTGACAAAATTCAGAGCGAAACTCCGTGTGCCATCCAGGGCTAGCTTCAGCCCTGCTAGCATATTCAACCATGGAAAAAATCAAATGATCGGGATGATCATTTAGCTCACTAGCCCGGCCATGCAAATGCACTATTTGCAATTCACGCCTATCCATGCGACGCGGCTCATAGGCGTCACCCCATGAAAATACCTTCTTTTTCTCGTGCTTTGGATCTGACGCCACCCGCTCAAGAACGTCGTCGATATTTAATGTCCAAATACGCTTCCAGGGAACGCTTCTGATGCTTGATTGCCACGTCGGACTACATCTTGTAAATCTCTTTTGCAAAAAAGAATTTAGCCGACCTCGATATGAGGCTTGACTCTTAATATCGTTATAGACCAAAGGTAAATTTTCAGCCTCACCATTTACAAGTCCGAGGTCGAAAATTGTGTTCATTTCCTTTGCAAGTTCGCCCCCACCGGCTAGAGCAACGCCATCCCCGCCTGTTGCACCAAAACTCGCTCCCGCACCAGTTAGCAAGCTAACCGCCTCCTCTGTGAGGGCCGCCACGAGTTTTTTTGCATCCGATTCTGGAATATTGAATTCAGTAACAAGCTTCATCGTTCCGCCCTCATAAATGATTTTTGAAATTTGAAATAAATTCAATCCAACCGTGAGCGGCGAAGCTCCTCGGCTAGATGATGGATTCTCACTGCATCATCGATCATGCCGGATGTTGTAGTAGCGTGAAGTCTTGATAACGGCTGCTGAAGTGAGTTTGCATGGAGAGTTGGCAAAAATAGCCCGTTGCGACAAGCGGAACTGGATGTCTTCTCAGCGCTGTTGGAATCTCCGCCACAGCAGCGTCAATCAGCGTCACTCTCGCTTTGCACGCGCTTCAATAGTTGATTCAATCGCAACTATCTTCTGTCTCGTACCCCATTTATCCGCAAAGGTAACCACGAGACACTCCTCCTCATCCCCCAAGGAGTGCTCTCATGCCCATCGCCCTGCTAGCGCTGACCCTCAGCGCCTTCGCCATCGGAACGACCGAGTTCGTCATCGTTGGCCTCATCCCCACCGTCGCTGCCGACCTCGGCATCGGCCTCCCCTCGGCCGGCCTGCTGGTCAGTCTCTATGCGCTGGGCGTTGCCATTGGCGCGCCGGTGCTCACGGCCCTCACGGGCAAGCTGCCGCGCAAGGCGCTGCTGCTCGGGCTGATGGCCCTCTTCACGGTCGGCAATCTGCTGGCGTGGCAAGCGCCCAGCTATGAATCGCTGATTGCCGCCCGCGTGCTCACGGGGCTGGCGCACGGGGTGTTCTTCTCGATCGGCTCGACGATTGCCACCGGCCTGGTGCCGAAGGAAAAGGCGGCGAGCGCCATCGCGATCATGTTCACGGGGCTCACGGTGGCGCTGGTCACGGGCGTGCCGCTGGGCACGTTCATCGGGCAGCACTTCGGCTGGCGCGAGACTTTCCTGGCGGTGTCGGCGCTGGGCGTGGTGGCCTTCATCGGCAGCTGGATCTTCGTGCCGGGCAACATCCGCCACACGCCGCCGGCCTCGCTGGCGCAGCAGGCCAAGGTGCTGGCCGAGCCGCGCCTCCTGCTGGTGTATGCCAAGACGGCCATCGGCTATGGCGGCTCGTTCATTCCGTTCACGTTCCTGGCGCCGATCCTCACGGAGGTGTCGGGCTTCAGCGCCGGCGCAGTGGGCTGGGTGATGCTGGTCTATGGCCTCTCGGTGGCGGTGGGCAACATCTGGGGCGGCAAGCTGGCCGACCGGCTGGGGCCGATTCCGGCGCTGAAGATCATCTTTGCGCTGCTGGCGGCCGTGCTGCTGGTCTTCAACTTCGCGGCGCCGCACAAGTGGCTGGCGTTGGTGGCGGTGCTGATGTGGGGCGCGGTGGCGTTCGGCAACGTGCCGGGGCTGCAGGTGTACGTGGTGAAGCAGGCCGAGCGCTTCACGCCGCAGGCGGTGGACGTGGCCTCGGGCCTGAACATCGCGGCCTTCAACCTGGGCATTGCCCTCGCCGCCTGGGCCGGCGGCCTGATCGTGACGCACCTCGGGCTGATGCACACGCCCTGGATCGGCGCACTCGTCGTGCTGGTCTCTCTGGCCCTCACGCAGTGGAGCGGCTCGCTCGACCGTCGTGCCGGCATTCCGGTGCGCGCCTCGGGGCCGGTGCCGGTCGGGCACTGAGCTTTCCTCTTCTCCCCTCCTTCCTCTCTTTTCTTTCTTCTCTTTCTTTGAACGCAAGGACCACACACGTCATGACCACGAACAACAACGTTCCCATTCCCGCCTTCGGCCTCGGCACCTTCCGCCTGCAGGGCCAGGTGGTGATCGACTCGGTGAAGAACGGCCTCGAAGCGGGCTACCGCACGATCGACACGGCGCAGATCTACGGCAACGAAGCCGAAGTCGGCCAGGCCATTGCCGAAAGCGGCGTGGCCCGCCAAGACCTGTTCATCACCACCAAGATCTGGACCGACCACTACGCCAAGGACAAGCTGGTGCCCAGCCTGAAGGACAGCCTCGCGAAGCTGCGCACAGACCATGTGGACCTGACGCTGATCCACTGGCCCTCGCCCGGCAACGCGGTGCCGGTGGCAGAGTTCATGGGCGCGCTGGCCGAAGCGCAGGCGCAGGGGCTCACGAAGCAGATCGGCGTGTCGAACTTCAACATCGCGCTGATGCAGGAGGCCATTGCCGCCGTGGGCGCGCAGAACATCGCCACCAACCAGATCGAGCTGCACCCCTACCTGCAGAACCGCAAGGTGGCGGCCTTCGCGCAGAGCCAGGGCATTCGCATCACCTCGTACATGACGCTGGCCTACGGCAAGGTGCTGAACGACCCGGTGATCGGCGCCATTGCCACGGCGCACGACGCCACGCCCGCGCAGGTGGTGCTGGCCTGGGCGATGCAGCTGGGCTACGCGGTGATTCCGTCGTCGACGAAGCGCGCGAACCTCGAAAGCAACCTGAAGACGCAACAGCTGACGCTGACCGAGGCCGAGATGGCGCAGATCGCGGCACTCGACCGGGGCGAGCGGCTGACCGATCCGGCAGGGCTGTCGCCGGCCTGGGATTGAGCCCGAAGGCACGGGCGGGGCCGCACGGCAGAATGCGGTGAGCCCTGGGGGCGTCGTGATCGGCGCCCTTTCCTTTTGCCTCTTTTCTTTCGCCAGCCATGACCGACATCCAGACCCGCATCACCGACAGCTTCAACGCACAGGGCCTGATGGCCACGCTCGGCGCGCGGCTGGTGCATGTGGCCGACGGCGAGGTTCACATCGAGATGCCGTTCTCGAAGGCGCTGTCGCAGCAGCGCGGCTATGTGCATGCGGGCGCGGTGACGAGCATCGTCGACAGCGCCTGCGGCTATGCGGGCCTGACGAAGGCGCCGCAGGGTTGCGACGTGGTGACGGCGGAATTCAAGATCAACTTCATGCGGCCCGCGCTGGGCGAGCGCTTCCTGGCGGTGGGCCGGGTGCAGAGCTCGGGCAAGCTGCTCGCGGTGTGCACAGGCGAAGTGCGCGCCTTCGCGAAGGCGGGCGACACGGACTACAAGGTGGTGGCGATGATGCAGGCGACCATCGTGAACGTGGCGCAGTAGGGGCGGGCTTTCGCTCCTTCGCCGTTTCGCGGCTACCCGCGCGGCACGGTCGCTTCGCCCTGTGCCTGCTGTTGCTGTTGTTGCTGCTTCTTCTCCAGCTCGGCGATCACCTCGCGGCACATGGCCTGCAGTTCGCCGGCGACAGCATCGGGTGCCTTGCGCAACTCGGCGATGTCGCGCTCCCCGACGCAATGGCCTTCGAGGCGCACGTAGATGCGCGTGAAGTTGCCCCCGAGCGCGCGTGCCACGTCGCGCAGGCAATCGGGCAGGCTGGCAAAGCCGGTGTGGCGATAAGAGCTGGGCGGGATCACGCCCTTGGAGCGTGGCGCGCGCACGGAATACAAGTACGACGCGCCCTCCGACCGCAGCTCCACCACGGGCTGCAGACCGCGCTGAACGTCGCCGTTGCCTTGCTTTCCTTGCATGGGGCGGAGTGTAAATCTGGCACAGGCAGAATCCGCCAGACAGGCCGAAGGCCGCTTCGCAAACGGTGGTTCTTCTTCATTCCCTGGTGGTGCGTCACGGCGACGCCGGACTGCATCCGCCATTCACATTTCAGACCCATGGCCAATCGCTCCTACCTCTACAGCCTCAGCAACCGGCCCACGGCGTACGCGGACCGGCCCGAAACGATCTCGGGCCTGTCCGAGTGGAACTACGACATCCCGTTCATGTACCGGCTGCTGATGTCGGGCGAGCCGCAGCTGTGCGCTTCGCTGATCTCCGACGGCCTGGACAGTGACGAAGGGGACGAGAAGGTCAGGCTGTACGCGATCAGCGGCCGCTTCGAGCCGGGCTTTGCGCGGGTGAAGGGCCTTGTCGCCCTCATGCGGTTTCTGGCGGAGCAGGCGCCACCTCCTGCGCCTGCTGCCGCGCCACAGGCGACGTCGTTCGTCGGCCGGCTCAAGCACTGGTTCTCGCCACCCAGCCCGCCAACTGCGGCGCCTGCCGCGGCGGCGAAAACCGCGGTGGGCTCCGCGCACCTGCTGACATGGCTGGACGACACCCTCGCCTTTCTGGAAGCCCATCGCGACGAGTACCTGCTGCTGGAGACGGTCGAGCTCGACACGATGAGCGAATCGGAAGAAGGCCCGCTGCGGGCCTGCGTCGAACAGGAACTCGCCCGTTGCCAGCAGGCCGGCGCGGCGCTCGATGCGTTGCCGCAAGACATCGCGGCGGCTGCGCAGCAGTTGCGCGAGGCAGGGGCAAGAAAGCAGGCAGCGCCGCTCGATGCCTTCTTCGGGCTGCGCTTCGACGACGACTGCGACAGCACGCGCAGCCGCGCGACGGAATATCCGCTGGGGCTGCAGTGGTCGGAGGTTCTGTACTTCGGGCTGTTCAACCGCGCCGAGTTCGAGGAGGCAACGCGCGGCGACGCTACTGCTGCGTAGCGCGACCTGGCTTCAGCCGCCGCGCCGCGGCTCGGCCCACGCCGAGAGGATGCGCACGGCTTCGGCGTCCATCTTCTGCTCGGCCGGCTGCGCACGCGCGGCCAGTGGTGCGCCGGCTTCGGTGCGCAGCACGTCGACATCGATGGGGTGGCGCGCCGCCACGGTCACTCCTTTGAACGCTTCGCCCGATTGCGCGAGCGTGGCCGCGTAGTAGAGCTGGCCGATGCCCGCAATGTGCATGGCGGCCACGCACATGGCGCAGGGTTCGCACGAGGTGTAGAGCTCGCAGCCCGACAGGTCGACGGTGCCGAGATTGCGGCAGGCATCGCGGATCGCCTCGACCTCGCCGTGCGAAGTCGGGTCGTGGTGCGCGACGGAGTGGTTGAAGCCCTCGCCGACCACCACGCCGTCCTTGACGACGACGGCGCCGAAGGGCTCGGTGCCGGGCTCCTGGAGTGCACGGGCCGAAAGCGCCAGGGCGCGCTGCATGAAGTGTTCGTTGTACATCGGTGGAATCTCCTTGTTGCTCAGGCCTTGCGGGCGTGGTCGATGGGGGAAGGCTTCGACGCGCTCTGCGTGTCGAAAAGGCCGGCCGTGGCATGGGCGTAGCGGCGCGGATCGAAGCGCAGCACCGCGGGCAGCAGCAGCACGGTGACGGCGGCCAGATAGGCCCAGGCCATGGTGAAGCCACCCGTCTGCTCGCGCACCCAGCCGGTGACGAAGGGCGCGAGCGCCGCGATCATGAAGCCCACGCCCTGCATGAAGCCTGCGAGCGCACCGGCCTGCGCGGGGTCGGGCCGGTGATCGAGCGCGAGCACCATGCACAGCGAGAAGGCACCGCCCAGGCCGGCGCCGAGCACGACGGCGATGACGGCCGCCGGCACGGGCAGCGCGAGCCCGAGCGCCGCGAAGCCCGCGAGCTGCGCGAGCAGCGCACCGACCAGCCAGGGCCGCAGGTCGCGCTGGCCGCCGCGCCGCGCGAGCGCCGGCAGGGTGAGCGCACCGACGACCTGCGCCAGCGTCATCAGCGCGAGCACGGCGCCGCCCTGCTGAGCAGTCCAGCCGCGCTCGGCATGGAAGTAATGCGGCAGCCACGCGACAAGGCTCGTGTAGCCGCCGTTGATGAGGCCGAAGCACAGGGCCAGCAGCCACGCGCGGCGGTGGCCGAAGCAGCGCAGCCAGGCGCGGTCGAGCGACGGGTCGCTGGCACCGCGTGCGGATGAGGGCGCGGACGGCAGCTGCCTTGCGCCGCGCAGCCACGCCACGAGCGCCACGAACGCGAGCACCGCCCACATGGCGAGGCCGGCGTGCCAGTCGAGTTGCGCATCGCCGCCCAGGGCGCGCGCGAGCCACGGGCTGGCCATCGCACCGAGCCCGCCGCCGCCCATGATGGCGGCCGAGTAGAGCCCGGTCATGAGGCCCAGCCGCGCGGGGTACGCCTGCTTGACCACGCCGGGCATGAGCGCCTGCACCAGCCCCACGCCCGCGCCCGCGAGCGCGGCGCTCCACAACAACGCCGCGGCGCCGCCCGCCACATAGCGGCCGGCGCAGGCCAGCGCGATGGCGCCGAGCCCGAGCGCGATGCCACCGCGCGCGCCCAGGCGCTGGCCCACGGCGGCGCCGGACAGCGACACGGCGCCCATCGCGAACATCGGCAGCACGGTGAGCAGCGCGACGGCATGAAAGCCGATGCCGGTCGCGGCACGGATCGGTTCGAGCAAGGGGCTGCTCGACGTGAGAAAGGCGCGCAGGTTGAGCGCCACGAGCACGACCACGCAGGCAAAGAAGACCGGGCCCGCGCCGCTGCGCGAGCTGACGGATGCGGGAGATGCGTTGCGGCTCACGCGGGCACGGCGCCGGGCACCAGCGTGCCGTCGCGCGCGACGACGCGGCCGCCCGACACCACGAGCCGGCGCACCGGGCGCGCCACCACGGCCTGCGCCACGGTCTGTGCATCGACCAGCACGAGGTCGGCGCGGCAGCCCACGTCGAGCCCGTAGGCCTCGAAGCCGCAGCCACGCGCGCCGGCGTGGGTGACGGTGTCGAGTGCGACTTCGAGCTCGTCGTCGCGGCGCAGGTTGTAGCGCAAGCCGATGATCATGGCGCGCTCGAGCATGTCGGGGTTGCCATAGGGCGACCAGGTGTCGCGGATGCCGTCGTTGCCGCCGAGCACGGTCACGCCGGCCGCGCGGCAGGCCATGAGCGAGGGCACGGTGCGCGAAGGCGGCGCGCTGGTGATGAGCACCACGCCGAGCCTCGCCATGCGCGCGAGCAGCGCGTCGCGCTCGCGTTCGCTCACGTCGCCGAGGCAGAAGCCGTGGCTGATCGCCACCTTGCCCTGCATGCCGAGCGCCTCGGTGCGCTGCAGGATCAGGTCGAGCGAGAAGGCGCCCATGGCGCCGGGTTCGTGCAGGTGGATGTCGACGGGACGCTGGTGCTTGTGGGCAATGCCGAAGAGCACGTCGAGCGACTTCACGGGGTCGCCGTCGATGGCGCAGGGGTCGAGGCCGCCGAGCACGTCGGCGCCCAGTGCGAGCGACTGGTCGAGCAGCTCGGCCGTGCCGGGGCGCCCGAGCAGGCCCGACTGCGGAAAGGCCACGATCTGGATCTGCTGCACCTCGCGCAGCGTCTCGCGCGTGCGCAGCGTGCCTTCGAGGTGGCGCAGGCCGGCCTGGGTGTCGACATCGACATGCGTGCGCAGCCGCGTGGTGCCCAGCGCGAGAAAGGCCTTGGCGAGCACCAGTGACTGGGCAGCGGCGTCGTGCCCGCTGGCATGGCGGAAGGCGCGCTCGTTCTCGATCTTGTCGATGAGGTTGGTGCCGACCTCGTTGCGGTACCAGTCCATGCCCCACATCGTCTTGTCGAGATGGGTGTGGCCTTCGACGAGGCCGGGCAGCAGCAAGGCGCCGCCGCCGTCTTCGACTTCAGTGCCGGCCGGTGCGGCGAGCGCCGCGCCGATCTCGGCGATGCGGCCGTCCTGCACGCAAACATCGACAGGAGAAGCGCCGAGGGGGCGCACGTTGCGGATCAGGAGCGACGAGGTCATTCGATTTTCGATTTTGTTCGTGAGGCAGGAGCAGGAGAAGATCGGTCAGGCGGGTTGCGCCGCCACGGCGCGCGGCAGCACGCGCGGCGTGATGAGCGCCACCAGCACGAAGACCAGCGCGTTGGTCGCCAGCGCCACCAGCCCGGTGTTGAGCGACTTGACGACCACGGGCGCCGACGGGAACAGCGTGCCGAGGTTCGCACCGGTGGTCATCATGAATGCCAGCACCGCACCGCCCGCGAGGATGCCCGCGAACGCCGCCTGCTTGCTGCCGAAGGGTTTCTTCATGAGGCTGAACAGGAGCGAAGGCAGCAGCTGCGTGAGCAGGCTCGACGCGAAGATGGCCACCGCCACGATGGTGGTGCCGCCGCGCAGCACGAAGTACACGGCCACCAGCGCGAACATCGGCAGCGCCCAGCGTGCCACGCGCGCCACCTGTCGGTCGGTGGCGGTCGGCGCGAAGCCTTCCTTGTAGACGTTCTTGCCGATCACGGTGGAGGCGTTCAGCAGGATCATCGAGCCCGGCACGAGGGCCGTGAGCACGCCCGTGCCGCCGATGACGCCGACGAACCACGGGTCGAAGGTGTGCTTCACGAGGCCGAACAGGGCCAGGTCGACCTCCGAGCCCTTGAGGCCCGGCACCTGCAGGATGGCCGCGAAGCCCACCAGGAACAGGAAGGCGATGACCACCTGGTACAGCGGCATCAGGATGGTGTTGCGCCGCACCGCGCTCGCGCTCTTGGCGGCGTACACCGAGGTGAGGTTGAACGGGTACAGGTAGTAGCCCAGCGCCGTCAGCAGGATGGTCGAGTTGTACCAGGTGAGGTTCAGGCCCTCTTTCGGGAACTCGAAGAAGCCGGGGTTGGCCGCGTGGATGGCGGTGAACATCGGCGCGACGCCGCCGTAGTAGTGCCATGGCAGGTAGATGCCCAGGAACACGGCGAGCGCAAGGATCAGGATGTCCTTCACGATCGCGATGCTGGCCGAGCCGTGGATGCCCGAGAACAGGATGTAGCTGACCATCACGACCGTGCCGATCCAGATCGCCACCTGCGGCGCGATGGAGCCGTACGAGGCCTCCGACACGATGATGCCTAGCCCGCGCAGCTGGATGGTGAGCAGCGCCACCATGCCCATCAGCGCGACCACCGACACCAGCACGCCCAGCGGGCGGCTGTCGTACTTGTGGGCGAAGAAGTCGGAGAACGACACCAGCTTGTGCGCGGTGGCGTAGCGCCAGATGGCCGGCAGCATCCAGAAGGCCATGAGGTAGGCCAGGCCGCCGTAAGCCAGGATGTAGAAGGCCGGCGAGCCCTTGCTGTACGACCAGCCGCTGGCGCCCAGGAAGGTGAAGGTGGAGAACGACTCGCCCGCCATCAGCAGGAACACCATGATCGTGCCCAGCCCGCGCCCGCCCAGCGCCCACTGCTCCAGGCTCATGGTGCGCCCGCGCCGCGCGAGCACGGCCAGGCCCAGCGCGCCGATGACGAAGAGCGCGATCACGCCCAGCGCCGCGTTCATCGCGTGCCTCCTGCAGCCTGCGCGTCGAGGTCGCCTTCAGCCCGGTCGATCACGAACAGGATGAGCGAGGTCAGCACCAGCCAGCTCACGTTCCAGACCATCAGGAAGGGCATGCCGAGCACGAAGGTGGGGGCGACGGACGACAGCCATCCCCCGCTGAAGAAGGCGGCGACCGGCAGCACGGCCAGCCATTTGGCGGATTTCATGGATGTCTCGATTCCTTGTCTGGTTGCGGATTGTCTCTTATTTTGGTCAACCATATTTTTGTATTTGGTTAACCAAACGGCGCGAATGGTACGGAGCCCCCAGGGGCGCGTCAATCCGCGGGCTTTCCCGGAGGCGGGCGGACGCGGGCAATAATCCGCAGGCCCATGCCCGCCGCCACCCGCAAAACCCCAGCGCCCGCTCCCCTGCCCGATCCCGTCGAGACCGACGATGCGAACGTGGACGAACGCGTCTACGCCGCCGTATCGAAGGCGCTGCTCAGCGGCAAGCTGCGCCCCGGCACGCCGCTGCGCGAGCGCGCGCTGGCCGAGGCGCTGGGCTGCACGCGCGGCGCGGTGCGCAAGGTGCTGGCGCGGCTGGGTTCCGAGAAGCGGCTGGTGCTGGAGCACAACCGCGGCGCCTTCGTGCCCAACCCGTCGATCGAGGACATGCGCGGCATCTACCGCGCGCGCCGCATCGTGGAGGCGGGGCTGGTGACCACGCTGTTCGGCGCACTGGCGCGCGACCAGGTAGCCGCGCTGCGCAAGCACGTGCAGGCGGAGCAGAAGGCGTTCAAGGAAGGCCGGCGCGAGGACGCGATCCGCCTGGCGGGCGACTTCCACCTGCTGCTGGCGCAGATGGCGGGCAGCGACGAGCTGCTGTCGTACATCCGGCGGCTGATCGCGAACACCGAGCTGTACAAGGCGCTGTACGACTCGGCGGAGGCCGCGAGCTGCGCGCCGCGCGAGCACGAACAGATCATCGAAGCGCTCATGGGCGACTCGCTCGACGCTGCGCTCGCCGTCGCGCTGGAGCACCTGGACGAGCTGGAGCAGCGTGTGATCGCCGGGGCAGCGGCGGAGCAGGAAGTCGACCTGGCGGCGCTGCTGAATGGCGGTGGCGCCAAGCCGCACGCGCACACGCACACGCACGACCACTGACGAGCGCCGGGGCACGCGATACCGCGCAAAACATTTGCGCCCGCGCCCCTCTTTTTTACGCGGCTTTTAGACCCGCGCTTCTACGCTGCCGGCTCCTCCATTCGACAGCGAATTCTTTCGATGAAACACCTCATCCGCACCGCCTTGCCGGTGCTCGTTCTTCCCACCCTGTTCGCCCTGCCGTTGCTTGCGAACGCGCAGCTCACGGGCAATGTGGCGCTGACCACGAACTACAAGTTCCGCGGTCAGGACCAGGACATGCTCGGCAAGAACGACTACGCCAAGACCCGTGGCTTCAAGCCCGCGATCCAGGGCGGCTTCGACTACGCCTTCGGCGACAGCGGCTTCTACATCGGCAACTGGAACTCCAGCGTCAACTGGCTCAAGGGCAACAGCCTGGAGAGCGACCTCTATGGCGGCTACAAGTTCAAGGCCGGCCCGGTCGACATGGACGTGGGTGCGCTCACCTATATCTACCCCGGCAACTCGTCGGGCAACACGACGGAGCTGTACGCGAGCGCGGGCTACACCGATGCGACCCTCGGCTCGTTCACGCTGAAGTACTCGCACACGGTGTCGAAGGACTACTTCGGCTATGCCGGCGCCAAGACCGGCTCGGGCCGCACGGGCCGCAACACCGGCTACCTGAACCTGGCCTACAGCAAGGAGATCGTGCCCAAGGTCACGCTCAAGGCGGCCGTGGGCTACACGAACATGTCGAGCGACATCCGCAGCCTGGGCTACAAGAGCTACGTCGACTACAACGTGGGCGCCACCTACGATTTCGGCAGCGGCCTCACGCTCACCGGCTCGGTGCAGGGCGCAAACAAGAAGAGCTCGTACGTCTCCGTGGCCAACCCGGGCATCGAGCTCCCCGACTTCGGCACCTTCGGCCAGACCACCTACTCGCCCAACAAGGCGCGCTTCATCCTCACGCTGACGAAGACACTCTGATCAGTCGATGCTGACGTTCGCCGCCTTGGCGACCTCGGCCCACTTCACGCGGTTGGCGTGCACGGTCTTCTTGAACTGCGCGGGCGACTCGATGCGCACGGTGTTGCCCTGGCTCTCGAAGCGCTCGCGGATCTCGGGCTGTTCGAGCACCGTCTTCACGGCGGCGTTGAGCTTGTCGACGATCTGCGGGTCGGTGCCCTTGGGCGCGAAGATGCCGAACCAGATCGCACTGTCGAAGCCCTTGGTGCCAGGCAGGCCGCTGGAGGCGATGGTCGGCACTTCCTTCACGGCCGGCACGGCCGTGGCGGTGGTCACGCCCAGCAGGCGCACCTTGCCGGCCTTGTAGTGCGGCAGCACGGTCTGCACCTGGTTCATGATGCAGCAGGTCTCGCCGCGCACCACCGAGGTGATGGCCTCGGGACCGCCCTTGTAGGGCACGTGGACCATGTTCAGGCCCAGGCGCGAGTTGAACTCGGCAAAGGCCATGTGCGTGCCCGCGCCGTTGCCGGTCGAGGCGTAGTTGTACTTGCCGGGGTTGGCCTTCACCAGGTCGACGAACTCCTTGAGCGTGCGCACGTTGATCACGTCGGGGTTGATGGTGAGCACGTTCGACACGTCGAGCACGGGCGCCACGGGCACGAAGTCGGCCTCCACGTCGAAGGGCAGCTTCTTGTACAGCGCGGCGTTGCTGCCGTGCGTGGCGGCGGTGCCGAACGAGAGCGTGTAGCCGTCGGGCTTGGCGTGGGCCACGTACTCGCTGGCGATGTTGCCGGCCGCGCCCGACTTGTAGTCGATGATGACCGGCTTGCCGAGCTGGCGCGACAGCGGCTCCTGGATGGCGCGCGCCACCACGTCGACGCCGGAGCCGGCCGGGAAGCCCATGATCAGCGTGACGGGTTGGTGCGGCCAGTCGGGCTGGGCCAGCGCGAGGGTCGATGCGGCGGTGGTGCAGAGCAAGGCGCCGGCGGCCAGCACGGCGCGGCGCGAGAAGGGAAAATGGGCCATGTCAGTCTTTCTTCGAGGCGGGCGATGCGAGCGCGCATTGTGGCGCGCGGCTGATACCTGGTTGCATATGTGCTTATGCGCGACACCCGCGTCCGGCGCCGCCTCTCCATAATCGCTCCATGGTCCGCCCCACACAACAACTCCACGCCCATCGCGAGCCGGTGCCCGTGCGCGCCGCCGCCACCGTCCTGCTGCTGCGCGACACTGACGCCGGCCTCGAAATCCTCATGACCCGCCGCTCGGCGACCGCGAGCTTCGCGCCCGGCGCCTACGTCTTTCCGGGGGGCCACATCGATGCGGCCGACGCCGCGGCCGCGCGCATCGCGGCGCGGCGCGCCACGCAAAGCACGACGCAGCACACGCAGGCCATCGCCGCGATCCGCGAAGCTTTTGAAGAACTCGGCATCCTGCTGGCCCGCCACGCCGATGGCCGTGCCGTGTGCGCCGACGAGGTCGCCGCCATGGACCGCAACGCCACCGCCGGCACGGCCTTCGCCGACCAGTGCGCGGCGCGCGGTCTGGTGCTGTCGGCCGACGAGGTCTTCACCTTCGCGCACTGGATCACCGACCGCGACCTGCCCAAGCGCTTCGACGTGCCCTTCCTGGTGGCGCGCATGCCCGAGGGCCAGACGCCCACGGCCGACGAGAGCGAGCAGTTCGAGCCCTGCTGGGTGCGACCGGCCGATGCGCTGGCACGCCACGAGGCCGGCAGCTTCTTCATGATCTTCCCGACCATCCGCACGCTGCAGCGCATGGCGGCCTATGCGACGGTCGACGCGGTGCTCGCGGCCTGCGCACCTGTCGCAGGTGGCGAAGAAAAGCCGCTGTGGACCAGCTGCCCGCGCGCCGGCCTGCTCAAGGGCGAGGACGCGCGCTACATGGAGCACGAATCGCCCTTCGGCGAACTCGCGCTGGTGTGCCCCGACGGCCAGATCGCGCACGCGCTCGACTGGCAGAGCACGCAGCCGGTGGCACTGCTGAAGAACGTGCAGCGCCTCACCGCGCCGAACCCCAGCGCCATGACCGGCCCGGGCACCAACACCTACCTCGTGGGCGACGCGGCCACCGGCTACCTCGTGATCGACCCGGGCCCGAACGACGCGGTGCACCTCGGCCGGCTCATGGACGCCACGCAGGGCGACATTCGCCTGATCGTCTGCACGCACTCGCACGCCGACCACTCGCCGGGTGCCGCGCCGCTGCAGGCGCTGTGCGCGGCCGGGCGCAAGCCGCCGATCCTGGGGCTGTCGTCCGCGCCCACGGCGCGCGCCACCGCGCGCTTCAGCGCCGAGCGCGAGTTGGCCGACGGCGAACGGCTGGTGCTTTCGGGCACCGCGCCCGACGGCACGCCGATCACGCACACGCTGCGCGCCGTTCACACACCCGGCCACGCGGCCAATCACCTGTGCCTGGTGCTGGAAGAAGACGGCCTGCTGTTCTCGGGCGACCACATCCTCAACGGAAGCACGACCGTCATCGATCCGCCGGACGGCGACATGACGGCCTACCTCGATTCGCTCGACAAGCTCGACGCGGCCTGCGCGGCCGGTGGCATCGACTTCATCCTGCCGGCGCACGGCTACGTGATCGGCTTCGCGCGCACGGCCATCGCGCACCTGAAAGCGCACCGTCTGAAGCGCGAGGCCAAGATCGCCGCCGCCATGCAGCGGCTGCCCGAGGGCACGCCGGAGCAATGGCTGCCGCTGGCCTACGACGACGTGCCCGAGCGCATGTGGCCGGTGGCGGCGCGTTCGCTGGCCGCGCACGTGGCGCGCATCCGGCAACTGGCCGAGGCCCGATGAACCGCTCGAACCGCCCTTCTTTCCCTGACGACGAAGGCGTGCGCCTGGCCAAGCGCGTGGCCGCGCTGGCCCAGGTGTCGCGGCGCGAGGCCGAGATGCTGATCGAGAACGGCGCAGTGCGCGTCGACGGCGTGCCCGCCCTGCTGCCGCAGTCGCGCGTGCAGGCACACCAGCAGGTCGAGATTGCCGCCGGCGCGCGGCCCGAGCCCGTGCTGCCGGTGACGCTGGTGCTCTACAAGCCCGCAGGCATGCCCACCGACACCGCGCACCAGCTGCTGGTGGCCGCCAACCACCACGAACCCGAGCGCGAAGGCCAGCGCTTCCTGCCGGCGCATGCGCGCGGGCAGCGCTGCATGACGCCGCTCGAAACCGGCGCCAGCGGCCTCGTGGCCTACACGCAGGAATGGCGCATCGAGCGCAAGCTGCAGGAAGACGCGGCCTTTCTCGAACACGAGGTGATGGTCGACGTGGCCGGCCCGGTCGGCCCCGAGGTGCTGGCGCGGCTGGAGCGTTCGCCCGCGCGCGTGAGCATCGGCCGCCAGGCCGAGGACCAGACCGGTCTGCGCTTCGCGCTGAAGGGCGCGCGGCCCGGGCAGATCGCCAACATCTGCGACAGCGTGGGCCTGCGCATCGTGGCCATGCGGCGCCTGCGCATCGGGCGCGTGCCGCTGGCGGGACTGCAGCCGGGACAGTGGCGCTACCTGGCGCCGCACGAGCGTTTTTGAAAGAGGCTTGAGGACGACGAGGCAGCACCGCAAACTGCCACCTGACGACAGCGGCGCCGCGCCGCACACGGGAGATTCAGCACATGAAGTTCGGCACACCGATCCGCACCCTGGCCTGCACCCTGCCCCTGACGCTGCTGGCGGGCTGCAGCTACCTCACCAACCTGCTGTTTCCTGACGCGCCGGTCGGCTCTCCGCCTGCCGCGACGACAGCCCCCCAACCCGCATCCCCGCCCACCGTGGTGTCGAAAGACGGCCTCGCGCCGATCACCGCGGTGCAGGTCGAGCGCATCCGCGAAGCCGTCGGCGGCAAGCCCCCGAGCCCCGCCGTGGGCAAGGTGGTGGGGAGCGCGTCGCCGACCATCGAATCCTTCCTGCGCACCGAAGGCTGCATCACGGCGCGCAACGGCGCGGTGCTCAATCCCTTCGCGGCGCCCGGCCGGCTGTTCGACGGTACAGGCTTCCAGGGCGGGCCGATGGCCGAGATGCAGTACCACGACAAGACCGCCTGCGTGACGGTGCAGCGCATCCAGAACTGGAAACTGGTGTCGCCCCGGCTGCTGCGCTTCGACGTGGTCTACGTGGGCGACGACGGCGAGGAGCGCGCCATCAAGCGCCACGAGCTGATGCGCCAGCCCAAGGGCGGCTGGCTGTTCACGCGCTGAGCGTTCCTTCACCGGCCCTGGCCTGCGCGCGCAGGCCGATGCCGAACGACAGCTGCGCCACGATGCCCGCGCCGGCCAACACGATCGCCGCCGCGAGTGCAGGGTTGCCGTGGCCCATGCCCGCGAGCGCGGTGCACAGCGCGCCGATCGCCATCTGCGTCGCGCCATACAACCCCGAGGCCGAGCCGATGACCTTCGGATTGACGCTGATCGCCAGCGTCAGCGCGGCCGGCGAGGCCATGCCGGCGCCCACGGTGAAGAGAAACATGCTCGCGACGATCAGCGGCACCGAGAGCTGCCCCGCGAGCGCCGCGCCCAGCAGCACGAAGGCCGCCGCCACGCTCAGCGCGTTCGAGCGCACCATGAGCCGGTCGAGCCGCACGCGCGAGATCAGCCGGCTCGTGAGGAAACTGCCGAGCCACACGCCCGACACGAGGATGGCAAGGTAGATGCCGGCCTCGTGCGCGGGCCGGTGCAACTGGTCCACGAAGATGAAGGGCGCCGAAGCGATGAAGGCGTACATCGAGGTGGTGGCACAGCCGCCGCCGACCGAAAAGCCGACGAAAGCGCGCGAGCCCACCAACTGCCGGTAGTTGCGCGCAAGCGCGGCGCCGTCGAGCGCCGTGCCGGGCGCGCCGGTCTCGGGCAGCAGGCGCCAGGCGAAGAGAAAGCCGGTCACGCCGAGCGCAAAGAGCGCGTAGAAGATCGAACGCCAGCCGAGCGCGGTGGCCAGCGCGCCGCCGATGAGCGGCGCCACGCTCGGGCCCACCGCCACCATGAGGTTCATCAGCGCGAGGCGGCGCGTGGCCTCCTGCGGTTCGGCCGTGTCGCGCACGATGCTGCGGCCCAGCACGAGGCCCGCGCAGCCGCCCACGGCCTGGAACAGGCGCGCGGCGATCAGCGCATGCACGTCGGGTGCCACGGCCGCCGCCAGGCCCGACACGGCGTAGATCGCGAGCCCCGCCAGCAGCACGGGCCGGCGGCCGAAGCGATCGGCCAGCGGACCGTACACCAGCTGCCCGGCGGCCAGGCCGAGGATGTACAGGCTCACCGTCATCTGCATCGCGCCCATGCCGGCCCCGAGGCTCTTCGCGGCGACGGGCAGCGCGGGCACGAAGACGTGCATCGCCAGCGTGCCGCTGAAGGTGACCAGCGCAAGCAGCCACAGCGGCGCGTGCCGCGGGCGTGGCGGCAAGGAGTCGCTCATCGGGCGGTCGTGGTGGGCTTGCCTTGCGCCAGCGCGTCGTCGGCCGGCTCCCAGCCGCCACCGAGCGCCATGAACAGCACGACCTGGTCGTCGGCCAGTTGCGCCTCGCTGGCCGCCAATGCAGCGTCAGCGCCAGCCAATGCGCGTTCGGCGTCGAGCGCGTCGAGGTAGGCGGTGCGGCCGTTGCGATAGAGCTGACGCGCCTGCGCGGCGACCTTGGCGCTTTCGTCGCGCGAGGCCTGCAATGCGGCGCGCCGATCCAGCTCGCGTGCGTAGGCGCCGAGCGCGGTCTCGGTCTCGCGCAGTGCGGTCAGCACGGTGCCGTCGAACTTGGCGAGCGCGGCGCGCGTGCCGGCCTCGGCCTGCGCGATGCGGGCCTGCGCGGCGCCGGTGTTGGGCACGGTCCACGAGATCAGCGGGCCGAGGCTCCAGGCCAGGGTGTCCTTGCGGCCGAAGTCGTTGGCATGGCCGGCCGACGAGCCCGACAGGCCCAGCGTGACCTTCGGATAGAGGTCGGCCGTGGCCACGCCGATGCGCGCGGTCGACGCGGCGAGACTGCGCTCGGCCTGGCGGATGTCGGGCCGGCGGCGCAGCAACGCAGCGCCGTCGCCCACCGGCAGTGCGCCTGCGACGCGCGGCGGCGTGGTGCAGTCGGCCACCTCGCGCGGGAAGTCCTGCGGCAGCGCGCCGGTGAGCGTGGCCAGGCGGTACAGCGCGCCCTGGCGCTGGGCCTTCAGCGGCGGCAGCGCGGCATCGAGCTGCGCGAGCTGGGCCCGCGCACGGCCGGCATCGATGGCGCCGGCACGGCCCGCGCGCTGCAGGCGCTCGGTGACGTTGACGGCGTCCTGCTGCAGCGCGACCGACTTCTGCGCGATCTGCAGCCGCAGGCCGGCCGAGCAGGCCTCGGCGTAGGCGCGCGCGGTGCCGGCCGCGACATTCACGCGCACGAGATCGAGCGCGGCTTCGGCGGCCTGGCTGTTCGCGGCCGAGGCCTCGATGGCGCGGCGGATCTGGCCGAACAGGTCGACCTGGTACGACAGCGACGCACCCGCGCTGTAGTTGAAGGTGTTGGGCGGCTCATAGCCCTTCTGCAGCAGCGACAGGCCCGAGACGTGGCCGAACGATGGGCCGCCGTTCACGCCGATCGTGGGGTACTTGGCGCCGGCCACTTCGGTTTCGATGGCGCGTTCGCGCTCGAGGTTGGCGACGGCCTGGCGCAGGTCGGTGTTGTGCGCGAGGGCCTGGGTGACGAGCTTGTCGAGCAGCGGGTCGTGGTACAGCCGCCACCAGTGCGCGGGCAGCGGCGCTGCGTTGGCCGGCGCTTCGGCGAAGGGCTTGGCGGCAGCGGGCTGGCTGGCCAGTGCCTCGGACGGCTGGTGGTAGTCGGGGCCGACCGCCGCGCAAGCCGCGAGTCCGGCCGCGACCGCGAGCGAGGCCATGCGAAAGGCGAAGCGGGTCATGGCGGTCATCCCTTCTTCGGTGCGGCAGCGGTGGGCGCCGCGTGGTGTTCCAGGACCTGCACGGTGACCGTCTGGCCCGCCACGAGGCGCGCGCCGTCGGGCAGCGGATCGAGCTTCACGCGCACCGGGATGCGCTGCGCCAGCCGCACCCAGTTGAAGGTCGGGTTCACGCTGGGCAGCAGGTTGGCGCTGGTGGAGCGGTCGCGGTCGGCGATGCCGGCGGCCACGCTGTCGACCGCGCCTTCGAGCACCGCGCCGCCGCCCATCGGCGTCACGCGCACACGGTCGCCCAGGTGGATGCGCGGCAGCTTGGTTTCCTCGAAGTAGCCCTCGACGTAGAACGACTGCGCATCGACCAGCGCGAGCACCGGCCGACCCGCGGCGGCGTAGCTGCCCTGGCGCAGGTCGAGGTTGGTGACGAGGCCGTCGGCCGGTGCGCGCACCTCGGCGCGCTGCAGGTTCAGGCGCGCCGAATCGAGCGCGACCTCGGCCTGCGCGACGGCGGCCTGCGCCTGCTCGACGCGGGCGCGGGTCTGTTCGCGCGACTCCTTCGACACCAGGTCGTCGAGCCCCGCGTTGCGTGCGTTCTCACGCTGGGCCTGGGCGCTCACGGCGCGCTGCGCGGCAAGCGCGGCCTGGGCCTGGCGCACGGCGAGGTCGTAGCGCGCGCGGTCCACCTCGAACAGCAGCGCGCCGGCCGCGACGGGCTGGTTGTCGTGCACCGGCACGGCAGTCACGAGGCCCGACACGTCGGGCGCGATCTGGACCACGTTGGCGCGCACGCGGCCGTCGCGCGTCCACGGTGCGAGCTCGTAGTGGTCCCACAGGCGAAAGCCCGCCCAGACGGCGGCGGCCACCACGGCCACGGTGAGAAGAACGCGCAGCAGGCGCTGCGCCCGGGGGTTGTCTGCGAAGGGGTTGGCTTTCATGGAAATCTCTTTGTTGTTTGCGTTGTCATTGCGGGGGTGCCGTGAGCCGGCTCAGGCCGTACAGCAGCAACAGGTACAGCGCCATGTCGAACAGCGCCGGGTGCCATACCCAGCGATACAACCCGGTGGCGGCGAGCAGCCGGCGCACGCCCCACAGGGCGAGCAGCGCGGCGCCGGCCAGCACCATGAGCCAGGGCACGTAGAGCCCGTAGAAACTGGCTTCGCCGATCATGCGGAAGCTCCTTGCGGTGAAGAGGACACGGACACGGCCGCGAGCGAAGGCGGCGCGTCGGGGAACAGGTTGCGGCGCAGGCCGACCAATGCGGTGACGGCGGCGCGCGACGCGCTGGAGGTGTCGCGTGCGGCGAGCACGGCGGCCAGCGCCTCGTCGATCTGCGGCAGCAGCGCGGCGGGGCGCGGCGTCATGTGGCCTTCGCCACGCTGGCGGAAGAAGCGCGCGATGCCGCCGAGCAGCGCGCCCGAAGTGGCCAGCGGCAACTGGGCGCGCACGCGCTGCAACACGGCGATGTCGGCGCCCATGCGCAGGTCGCGCAGCGCATCGTCGGCGACCACGCCTTCGACGGTGCCGCCGGACTGCGCGATGCGCGGTGCCAGCAGGCCGATGCGGTCGAGCATGCGCACGGCATAGGCGTCGCTCTGCGCGTACTGCGGCTGGGCCGAAGCGGCCATGTCGCCGAGCTCGCGCCAGGTGGCGCGCTGGATGCGGCGCGCGCTCCAGTCGGCGCCCACCGAGCGCACCAGCCGCGTGACGCGACCGGCCATCACCACGCCGACGATCTGGCCGATCATGCTGTTGATGAAGCTCACGAGGTCGGCGCTGGCGGTGTCGTGCATCGCGAGCGTGCCCGACACGCCGAAGATCAGCGCCATCGCGGCCATGAAGTGCGTCGGGCGCGGCAGGTACAAGCCCAGCAGCAGGAACAGCGGCGCGCAAATCAGCACCAGCATGCCGAAGTCCTGCACCGTGGGCATGAGCACGAGCACGTAGACGGCCGAGATCGGAATGGACCACAGCGTCCACTTCAGGAAGCCGTGCATCGCGGGCACGGGGTCGTCCATGGTGGCGAAGAAGCAGCAGAAGACGGCGGCCATCATGGTCGCGGCGGAACCCATGGGCCAGCCCGTGAGGATCCAGAACGCGCCGCACACGCAGATGGCGATGACGGCGGCCAGCGCCGACAGCAGCGCCATGCCGTGGTCGCGGTGCATCGCGCGGTGACCGAGCGCGGCCGTGCGGCGCAGCGGTGCGCCGCCCTTCAGGCCCTCGTCGATGTCGCGGCGCAGGCGGGCGCAGGCGGTCCAGCCGTCGACCAGCTCCTCGAGCCGGCCTGCCAGGCCGATGCGCAGCGCGCGGGCCCAGGGAGTGCGTTCGGTGTCCTGTGCGGTGCCCAGCGCGCCGATCGCCTGGCGCAGCGCCTGCAGGCGAGCCGACGCATCGACCGCCGGATCGTTTTCTTCGCGCAGCCACTGCGCGGCCAGCGCCAGCACGGCGGTGATGTCGGGCGCCAGGCGGCCTTCGGCCTGCACCAGCGCCTGCAACCGGTCTTCGACGGCCGACAGCGCGGGCGTGAGCGCCGCCACGCGATCCTGCATGGCGCGGATCGCGCCGGCGGTCCAGCGCAGGTGCGTGGTGTCGAAGGGCACGTGGGTGGACAGCAGGCGCAGTTGCGTGATGTCGCCCGCGAGGCGACGGCGGTCGTCGTCCAGGCGCTTGGGGTCGGCGTCCTTGGGAACGCTGCGGTCGGCGGGCTGGAACAGGTCGCCCAGCCACTGGCGCGCGTCTTTCAGCGTGCGGTCGAGCAGGCCCAGCACGGTGGGCGCGAGGCCCGCGGGCAGCACGAGGCTGTGGACAAGCGTGGCGCACAGGATGCCCAGGCCGATTTCTTCCACGCGCGCCACGGCGGTGTCGAACAGCACGAGCGGCGTCTGCACCGACGGAAAGCCGATCAGCGCCGCTGTGTAGCCCGCGAGCATGAAGACGTACGAGCGCGGCGTGCGGTCGAGCAGCGAGATGTACAGGCACAGCCCGACCCACAGCGCGAGCACCAGCGTGAGCAGCTCGGGCGCGTTGGACAGCGCCGGCACCATCAGCACGGTCGCGACGCTGCCGATCAGCGTACCGCAGAAGCGGAACACCGCCTTGGAACGCACGGCGCCGGCCAGCGGATGGGCGACGACGTAGGTGGTCATGAGCGCCCAGAAGGGGCGCGGCAGGCCGGCGCGGCTGGCCAGGTACATCGCCAGCATCGCGGCGGCGAAGCTCTTGACGGAAAAGAGAAGCTCCGCGCGCGTGAAGCGCGGCAGCGCCAACGAAGCCGACATCTACTGGCCGCGCCCTTCCTGCTGCAGGCTCTGCATGCCGGAGGCACTGCGGCCGAGCTTGGCCTCGATGGCGCCGAAAACGCGCAGGGTGGCGGCGATGTCCTCGTCGGGAATGCCTTCGAACAGCGCGGCGCGCATCTGGCGCAGCGCGGCCTCGATGGGCTCGCAGACCGCGCGGCCCGCGGGCGTGAGGTGCAGCGTCTTGGCACGGCGATCGGCCGGGTCTTCACGGCGCTCGACGAAGCCGGCCTCGACCAGCTGATCGAGCGAACGCACCAGCGACGGCCCTTCGATGCCCAACGCCTCGGCCACCGTGCCCTGGCGCACGCCGTCTTCCATGCGCCCGAGCACCACCACCGGCCAGGCCAGCGTCTGCGAGAGGCCCACGTGCGCCACCGCCTTGTCGGCCGCCGCGCGATAACCGCGCTGGAGCACCGACAGCGAGGTGCCGAGCCGCATCAGCGCGTGTTCGCGCATCGGGGAAATGGGTTCGGAGTCGGCCACGGCGTTATCAATTAGTTAGCTTGCTAACAATTGTACGGGTTTCCACCGAGACTTGCACGCGACCGCGCGCGTCGCCAGCGCACGGCCCGGGGAAAAAGGGGGAGGAAAGAAAAATGTGAAGCTCGCCGATAAGCCGGATTCTGTGCACCGGAACCCTCTTGCGAAGATCCCGGCGTGACCGCCATTACTCTGGGCCGTTTGTCGCCAAACGGCTCGATGCCACCTACCCGCCAGCTCAGCGGAACCACCTCAATACTGGCCTACTTGGTGTTGCTGCGCGCAGAGATTGCCCGTTTCACCCGAACTGAATCGGCTCGTCTCTGTTGCTCTGATCCTCACCTCACGGTGGAGAGTCGTTAACTCCTGCGCTGTCCTGTGCAGTCCGGACGTTCCTCCAGTGCGGCCTTTCGGCACTTGCACCAGCGGCGGTCTGGCGAGCTTCACGGGCCGGATTATCGCCGCACGGCGCGGGGCGATCCGCTCGCGGGACGATGGCCCTGGTCTCACAATGCACGCTGACCATCCCGACCCTCGCACCCAAGGAGATTCCATGAAGGCCCAGAACATCCTCCAGACCATCGGCAACACGCCGCACATCCGCATCCAGCGCCTGTTCGGCAATGCGAAGCAGCAGGTCTGGATCAAGTCGGAGCGCGCCAACCCCGGCGGCTCGATCAAGGACCGCATCGCGCTGGCGATGGTCGAGGACGCCGAGAAGAGCGGCGCGCTGAAACCCGGCGGCACCATCGTCGAGCCGACCTCGGGCAACACCGGCATCGGCCTGGCGATGGTCGCGGCCGTCAAGGGCTACAAGCTGATCCTGGTGATGCCCGATAGCATGTCGGTCGAGCGCCGCCGCCTGATGCTGGCCTACGGCGCCACCTTCGATCTCACGCCGCGCGCCGGCGGCATGAAGGCCTCCATCGCCCGTGCCGAAGAGATCGTGGCCGGCACGCCCGGCGCGTGGATGCCGCAGCAGTTCAACAACCCCGCCAACGTCGACGTGCACGTGCGCACCACGGCCGAGGAGATCGCGGCGGACTTCCCCGACGGCATCGACGTGATCATCACCGGCGTGGGCACGGGCGGCCACATCACGGGCGTGGCGAAGGTGCTCAAGAAGAAGTGGCCCAAGCTGCAGGTGTTCGCGGTGGAGCCGGTGGCCTCACCGGTCATTTCGGGCGGCGCACCGGCGCCCCACCCCATCCAGGGCATCGGCGCGGGCTTCATCCCGAAGAACCTCGACACCGCGCTGCTCGACGGCGTGCTGCAGGTCGACGCCGAACCGGCGCGCGAAATGGCGCGCCGCTGCGCGGTCGAGGAAGGCATGCTGGTCGGCATCTCGTCGGGCGCCACGCTCGCGGCCATCGCGCAGAAGCTGCCCTCGCTGGCGCCAGATGCGGTGGTGCTGGGCTTCAACTACGACACGGGCGAGCGCTATCTCTCCGTAGAGGGCTTTCTCCCCGCCTGATCCAGCTACAAGTTTCATAGCGCCTCGGGCGCTTAAAATCGTCGGTCTGCTTGATAACCACAAGCCCCACGACATGCTGCGAATCTCCGAACTCAAACTCCCGCTCGACCATGCGCCCGAGGCGCTGGCCACCCTGATCGCCCGAACGCTCGACGTTCCGCCCGAAGCGATCGCCTCCCACACCGTCTACAAGCGCAGCTTCGACGCCCGCAAGGTCGACCTGCTCACGGTCTACATCTGCGACGTGCAGCTGGCCGACGCGAAGCTCGAAGCCTCGCTGCTCGCAAAGCACGCCGGCCATCCGCACATCCAGCCCGCGCCCGACATGCGCTACACGCCTCCGGGCCAGGCGCCTGCCGATGCAACGCGCCCCGTGGTGATCGGCTTCGGCCCCTGCGGCATCTTCGCGGCGCTGATGCTCGCGAAGATGGGCTTCAGGCCCATCGTGCTCGAACGCGGCAAGACCGTGCGCCAGCGCACCCGCGACACCTGGGGCCTGTGGCGCAAGAGCGTGCTCAACCCCGAATCGAACGTGCAGTTCGGCGAAGGCGGCGCCGGCACCTTCTCTGACGGCAAGCTCTACAGCCAGATCAAGGACCCGCGCTTCCTCGGCCGCAAGGTGATGGAAGAGTTCGTGAAGGCCGGCGCGCCGCCCGAGATCCTGTACGTCGCGCATCCGCACATCGGCACCTTCAAGCTGGTGAAGGTGGTCGAGAACATCCGCGAGCAGATCGTCGCGCTCGGCGGCGAAATCCGCTTCGAGCAGCGCGTGACCGACGTGCACATCGAGAACGGCCACCTGCGCGGCTTGACCGTGCTCGACCAGACCACGGGCACGAGCAGCGAGCTGCGCGCCGACCACGTCGTGATGGCACTGGGCCACAGCTCGCGCGACACCTTCGAGATGCTGCATGCGCGCGGCGTGCACATCGAGGCCAAGCCTTTCTCCATCGGCTTCCGCGTCGAACACCCGCAAGGCCTGATCGACCGCGCCCGCTGGGGTCGCCACGCAGGCCACCCGCTGCTCGGCGCGGCCGACTACAAGCTGGTGCACCACGCGAGCAACGGCCGCTCGGTCTACAGCTTCTGCATGTGCCCCGGCGGCACCGTGGTCGCGGCCACCAGCGAGCCGAACCGCGTGGTCACCAACGGCATGAGCCAGTACTCGCGCAACGAACGCAACGCCAACGCGGGCATCGTGGTGGGCATCGACCCGCGCGACTTCCCGGGTGACGCGCTGGCAGGCATCGCGCTGCAACGCGAACTCGAAAGCAACGCCTACGTGCTCGGCGGCAGCAACTACCACGCGCCCGGCCAGCTCGTGGGCGACTTCATCGCCGGCAAGCCCTCCACCGCGCTGGGCAGCGTCACGCCGTCGTACAAGCCCGGCGTGACGCCCACCGACCTGCACCAGGCCCTGCCCGCCTACGCCATCGAGGCGATGCGCGAGGCCTTCCCGGCCTTCGGCCGCAAGATCAAGGGCTTCGACACGCACGACGCCGTGCTCACGGGCGTGGAAACACGCACCTCGTCGCCGATCAAGATCACGCGCGGCGACGACTTCCAGAGCCTCAACGTGCGCGGCCTCTACCCGGCCGGCGAAGGCGCGAGCTACGCGGGCGGCATCCTGTCGGCCGGCGTGGACGGCATCAAGGTGGCCGAAGCCGTGGCGCGCAGCGTGCTCGGCGAGGCCGCTTGATGACGATGGTGCAAGCCATGCACTTCAACCGCCCCACCACCGGCCAGCTGGCCGTCGCCACGCTGGCGATGGCCGCCGTGGTGCTCGCGTCCAACATCCTGGTGCAGTTCGCCATCAACGACTGGCTCACCTGGGGCGCCTTCACCTACCCCGTGGCCTACCTCGTGAGCGACCTCGTCAACCGGCGCTTCGGCCCCGGCATGGCGCGCCGCGTGGCCTGGGTCGGCTTCGCGGTGGCCGTGGCGGTGTCGCTGCTGCTCGCACCCGCGCGCATCGCCGCGGCCTCGGGCCTGGCCTTCATCGCTTCGCAGCTGCTGGACATCCGCGTGTTCGACAAGCTGCGCCAGGGCCTGTGGTGGCGTGCGCCGCTCGTGGCCACCGTGATCGCGGCCGTGCTCGACAGCATCGTCTTCTGGGGCATCGCCTTCGCAGGGACCGACGGCCCGTGGATCACCTGGGCGCTCGGCGACCTGGGCGTGAAGCTCGGCGTCGGCGTGCTGATGCTGCTGCCGTTCCGGCTGCTGATCGGGCGGCAGGCCGCCCTGCGCACGTCGGCGTCCGGCCACTGACCAGAGCGCTGCGACCATGACGATCCGCCCTGACAATACGCACAGGATGTTCCGGCCGCGCTGACCGCGCGGGACCGGTTGTTCTTTTTCTTCCCTTTCCATCCCCTCGCGCCCATCGCCGAGCCTTCCGTATGACCGACGCATCCACCGCCGCCCCGAACACGAACTCGCGCAACGCACGGCGCCAGCGCCCGGACATGGCCGAGCAGCTCCAACAGCTGAAGGCCGGCGCGGGCAACACCGAAGCAGGCGCCGACGCGTCGGCAACGCAGCCCGCCCCCGCGCAGCAGCAGCAACAACGCCCCCCGCGGGCCAAGCAGCAGCGCCCGCATGGGCAACAGCAGCAGCAAGGGCGCAAGCCGCGCGGACAGCAGCCGCAACAACAGCAACCCACCGAAGCCCAGCGCGCACCGCGCAAGGTCAACCCGGTGCTGGAGCGCCTGTTCGAGCTGTACCCGCAGCTCTTCGGTGCGCGCTTCGTGCCGCTCAAGCTCGGCGTGTACGAAGAGCTGATCGCGCGCCATCCCGAAGACTTCAAGGCCGAAGACCTCAAGATCGCGATGGGCCAGCACGCGCGCTCCACGCGCTACCTCGAAAGCGTGGCCGCCGGCCATGCGCGCCATGACCTCGACGGCAACGCGCTCGACCCGGTCGCGCCCGAGCACGTGCACCACGCCATCCTCGAGCTGCACCGCCGCCGCTCGCAGCGCAACCCCGGCGAAGACCTGCGCCCGCAGCTGGTGACGCGCATCGCCAAGGCCATCGAGGCCTCGGGCCTGGACCACGAAGCCTATGCCGTGCTGGTGCGCTCGCGCGACGCCAACAACAACGCCGTCGTCGACGAAGCCCTGGCCGAACTCGCCCAGCAGGCCGCCAAGCGCGAAGCGCTGGCGCGCGCCTTCGAGGCCAGCGGCCGCAGCGAGCAGGAGTTCGCCGACATGTACGGCATGAAGCCCGGCGATGTGACGCGTACGCTGCAGCGGGTGCGTGACGACAAGAAGCGGGCGGAGGCAACTGCCGCAGCTGCTGCCGTGGCTGCCACGCAAGTGCAGGCGGAGCCCGCCGAAGCAGACGCCGCCCCTGCGGCACCTGAAGCAACCGACACGCCCGCCGCCGACTGACGCTCGGCGCGCCAGCCCCAACGAAAAAAGCCGCCACATCACTGTGGCGGCTTTTTTCATGGGCGACGGCGATGAGCGCCGTGCCCGTTGGCTTGCTCAGCGCGCGTTCTGCAGCGCCGCAATGCGCTCCTCGATCGGCGGGTGCGTGGCAAACAGCTTGCCCATGGCGCCCGTGATGCCCATGGCTTCGACCGCCTTGGGCAGTTCGCCGGCCGGCAGGCCGCCCAGGCGGGCGAGTGCGTTCATCATCGGCTGGCGGTTGCCCATCAGCGCGGCGGCGCCGGCGTCGGCGCGGAACTCGCGCTGGCGCGAGAACCAGGCCACCACGATGGCGGCGGCGAAGCCGAGCACGATGTCCAGCACGATGGTGCTCACGTAGTAGCCGATGCCGGGGCCCGAGGAACGGTCGTCGCCGCGGCGCAGGAAGCTGTCGACCGCGTAACCGATCACGCGCGAGAGGAACACGACGAAGGTGTTCATCACGCCCTGGATCAGCGTCATCGTGACCATGTCGCCGTTGGCGATGTGCGCGACCTCGTGGCCGATGACGGCCTCGACCTCTTCGCGCGTCATGTTCTGCAGCAGGCCGGTGGACACGGCCACGAGCGACGAGTTCTTGAAGGCGCCGGTGGCGAAGGCATTGGGCTCGCCTTCGAAGATGCCGACCTCGGGCATGCCGATGCCGGCCTTGTCGGCGAACTTGCGCACGGTGCCGACGATCCAGGCCTCGTCGGGCGACTGGGGGTTGTCGATCATGCGCAGGCCAGCCGTCCACTTGGCCATGGGCTTGCTGATGAGCAGCGAGATGATCGCGCCGCCGAAGCCCATGACCAGCGCGAAGCCGAGCAGCGCCGTGAGGTTGAGCCCGTTGGCCGTGAGGAAGCGATTGACGCCGAGCAGGCTGGCGACCACGCCGAGCACCGCGACGACCATCACGTTGGTCAGGACGAACAGAAGGATACGTTTCAAGTTGAATTCTCCGTGGGGAAATCTGCCTCACCAGATGAGGGCCCGGGGGCCTTCTTCAAGCCGTGTCCTGCGCCAGCAGGCCACGGCAGACGGTGGTGGAGCCATGATAGGAGCAAAAGTTCTGGCGTCCCCGGTATTCCCCGCCATGGCGAAGGCCTGTCAAGGCCTGTCAGAAAAGCCCCGTCGCGCCGGGCACCGGGCGGGTGGCGATGTCGGCGTCGAGGCGGGCATTGCGGCGCCGCGCCTGCACCAGGCGCAGCGCGAACAGCAACCCGTTGGCCAGCACCAGCGCCGAAGCCAGCAGCCACCACAGGGTATAGGCGCCCGCCGTGGCCATGCGCGAGGCGTCCAGCGTCGGGTCGATGCGCACCTGCGGCGTGCCGGCGGCATCCTTGCCGCTGGCGGTCACGAGGCCTTCGAGGCTGAAGCGCTTCAGGCCGTCGGCCGTGGCGTGCTGCTGCAGGCGCGCCCAGCTGCCGAGCAGCGAACTGTCGGCGCCGTCGTCGGACTGCGGCGGGGCGCGATCGCCTTCCTCGCCTTCGGCCGGCCGGCTTCGCGCCTCATCGATGCGCAAAGGCGAGGCCAGCACCACACCGCCCGACGCGGGCACGATGGCCGCACGCGCTGTGTCGATCTTCGCGGCCACCACGCTGTCGACGGCCTGCTGCACGGCGCGCTGGACCTCGGCCAGCTGGCGACGCGACACCATGAGGCTGGCGTTCGCCTGGTCCGAAGCCGCGCTCGCTGCCAGCATCTGCCAGGTGCTCACGGGCGTCTCGACGCCATCCTTCTCGACCGTGGCATCGATGGCGCGGACCAGCTCACGCTGCAGGTTCTCGCAAGCCTGCGGCGAAAGACCACCGCCGTCCTTGCAGGCAGCGTCGACCATCGCCACCGAGCGGTCGAAACCGCGCACGATCATGGGAACGTTTTCCCGCGCGCGGTAGACCGCGAGCGGATCGGCGGCCTGCCCCATCTGCATGCGCATCATCGCGATCAGGCTGGCCGCCGCGTAGTTCTCCGTGGCGCGGATGAAGCCGGGGCCGGCGAGCGCCAGCACGCTCGGCGGCACATCGATCGCGGGGATGACGGGCGCGCTCCCGTTCCAGCGCACGCGGGTGCAGTCGACGACGGGCACGACGTCGTTGCCTTGGCTGCGGGCGTTCATGTCGATCTCGCAGCGGCCCTCGCCTGCCACGCGCACCGTGCGGCCCCACGCCGGCACCTTGTCGGCGAGCTGAGCAGCATCGGTGTAGACGGCGGTCTCGCTGCCGCCCATCACCCACTGCGCAGCCAGCGCAGCCTCGCCGCGCGGATCGGGCGCCGACAACACCACCGCGCCCAGTGCCAGCACACCGACGATCAGGTGCAGCAGATGGCGCCCCCAGAACACGGGCCGGAAGCGCCGCCACTCGTCGGCCACCGACCACTTGCTGCCGAAACCGACCGCGCTGTAGTCGCTGGTGCGCAGCTCGGCCTCGATCACCTCGCCATAGGGCACCGCCTCGGCCTTGCGCCAGTGCGCGGGCAGCGTGAGGCTGAGCTTGTCGCCGATGAAAAGGCTGACGTTCTGGATCGACGCATTGCTGGCGTTGACCACGGCGATCTGGTTGAGCATGCCGCGCACGCGGTTGACCGGTTGCGGCGCCTCGGCCGCGGGCGTGCGTACGAAGAGCCACGCCGCCCAGAGGCCCACGAGCAGGCCCGCGCCCGCCAGGTACGCCTGCGCGCCGCGCGTGGCGTCCCAGGTGGCGATCCACAGCAGCGCGAAGGCACCCACCCATGCGAAGGCCGACGCCCAGCCGCCGCGGCCCATGCGGCTCGCGACTTCTTCCGGTGTTTCGGTGCGCTGGCCGAGCACGTCGACCTCGCCGCGACGGTAGCGATCGAACGGGCCGGCCGGATCCGATGCCGGCGCAGCGGCTTCGCCCGCGGCGAGCGCCGCGCCGGGTACACCCGGCGTTGCCTCCTCGAGCGTCGGCAGCGCGCCGACATCGCCGCGCTTCCATTGCGCATCCTGCGCCTGCTGGCGCTGTGCGCGCTGGCGACCTTCGAGCAGGTCGAAGTCGTTCAGGCGGATCACGACCGCGCCCTTCTTGCTCAGCACGACCTGCGCCTGGTTGTGCGCCTCGATGTAGTTCATGGCGTCATAGGGCAGCAGCACCTCGACGTCGTCGATGGTGTTGTGCTCGGTGGACCCGCCCTGCGCATGCAGGCCATGGCGCATGAAGACGCCGGCGAGTTCGCGCACGTCGTCGTCGACCGTGAGGCCCTGCCCCATCAGAAACGGCTGCAGCGCCGATTTTTCTTCGTCGGTGATGCGGCGCAGCACCGGCGCCGTGCGGATGTCTTTCAGGGCGCTGCGGTTGTCGGAGCGCCGCGACATGTAGACGATGACGCTGTAGATCGCGTAAAGAAGCAGCCCGACCTTGAGCACGACGATGATGGTGTCCATCTTTTTTTCCTCTCCCCTGGCATGTGAACGTATGACGCGCGCGCTGCGCGCGATGCAACCGCTGGGCGAAGGGCCCTCCCGAGCCCGTGAACGCTAGCGTGGCTTCGGCGCTGACACCGCGCCCGGCAAGGGTCGGAACACCTGCGGGTCGGCATAGAACGAAGCCGATTGATTGTCCGCGCACCAGCCGGGCACACCGAGCACCGGAAGGGGTACGAAAGGTTTCGTTTCGAGCCTTCGAGGGTCGAGTTTCTTCACCAATGTGAGGTCATCTGCTGCCTGCCGCTCACACGCGTCGGGCAGCAGCACATGCGCGGTGATCGGCTTGCGCGGCGTCGCCAGCTTCTCGAGCAGCGCATGGCCGAAGAGCAGCAGGCGCGCGTCATGCCACAGGCTGCGCTGCGTGACGAACAGCGTGTGCCAGTCGCGCGCGATCAGTGCATCCCACAGCGCCGGCGGGGCATCGAGCACGGCGCCGTTCTCGTCGAAGAGCGTGAGCGCATCGCGCAGCGGCCCGCGCGTGGCGCCGACGCCGGCGCGCGCGATCTCGGCGGCCTGCAGTTCGTTGAGCCGGCGCTTGGCTTCAGGAAAGGCCCGCCAGACGAGGCCGTTGAAGAAGTCGTGCAGGTTGTCGCGCGTGGGCACGGTGCGCGTGCGGAAGATGTGGGCCTCGTAGGCCTGGCCCTCGGGCAGCGCGTCCTGCGTGACGAAGTCGGGCACGCCGGGTGGCTTGGCCACTTGCAGCGCGGCAGCGACGCAGCCGCCGTGTGCTGCGGCACGCGCGATGGCTTCGCCGGGGTCGCGGTACGGGGCCAGCCAGGGTGCGGCCCAATCGATGGCCGCGACCGCCGGCAGGCCGGAGGTCAAGGCGCCGTCGCCCCCGTCCATCGGATGCGGTCGGGGTGCTGCATCACCGCGAACTCTGCCGTGAGCTTGTCGAACAGCTTGAGCGAGCTGCTGTTCTTGCCGAGCAGGCCGGCGGTGCGCAAGGCCTTCGCGATGTCGTTGAGCGGCACGTCGGTGCCGCTGCGCAGCGCGGGCACGGCTTGCAGGATGAACTCGGCCGCTTCGGAGATTTCCGGTTCGGGCGGCGGTGGTGGAGGTGCTACGGACTTGGCTGTCTTCACCGCAGTCTTGCGCGCGGTCTTCGCTGCGGCCTTCTTCGCGGGCGCCGTCTTGGAGGCCGGTGTTTTCTTCGCTGCTACAGCCTTCTTGGCCGGTGCGGTGCGCACGGCCGGTTTGATGCCATGGTGCGCGAGGTCGATGAAGCTGTCGTAGATACCTACCGTCTCTTCACCGGTCTTGCCCTGCTGGCCGATGCCGCAGACGCGGCATCCTTTTTCGCGCAGCCGGATCACGAGCGGCGCGAAGTCGGAGTCGGACGACACCAGCACCACCACGTCGGGCCGCTCGGCGATGGCGAGGTCGATGGCATCGACCGACAACGCGATGTCGGTGCTGTTCTTGCCCGCCGACAGGTTCACCATCGGCCGCACCGAGAGGCGCTTGAACAGCGCCTGCCGGTTCACGGCCATCTCGGCGTTGCAGTAGGCGCGACGCACGTGGATGGCGCCGTAGTCTTCCATCGTGCGCTGCACGGCCTGCTCGATGACGTCGGCCGAGACGTTGTCGGCGTCGATCAGCAACATCACGCGCAGCGACGACAGCGGCGTGGGTGCCGTCATGCGAGCTTCCACTGCACGGTCTCGCCGCCGCGCAGCGGCTTGAGCGTGGCTTCGCCGTAGGGCACGGTCTCGGGCAGGGTCCAGGCTTCGCGCTTGAGCGTGATGGTGTCGGTGTGGCGCGGCAGGTCGTAGAAGTCGGGGCCGTGGAAGCTGGCGAAACCTTCGAGCTTGTCGAGCGCGTTCACGCTGTCGAAGGCCTCGGCGTACAGCTCGATGGCGGTGAGCGCGGTGTAGCAGCCGGCGCAGCCGAGCGCGTGCTCCTTCAGGTGCGCCGGGTGCGGTGCGCTGTCGGTGCCCAGGAAGAAGCGGTCGCTGCCGCTGGTGGCCGCTTCGACGAGCGCGACGCGATGCGTCTCGCGCTTGAGCACCGGCAGGCAGTAGTAGTGCGGGCGGATGCCGCCGGTGAAGATCGCGTTGCGGTTGTAGAGCAGGTGGTGCGCGGTGATGGTCGCGGCGGTGAAGCGGTCGGCGTCGCGCACGTACTCGGCGCCTTCCTTCGTCGTGAGGTGTTCGAACACCACCTTGAGCTCGGGGAAGTCGCGGCGCAGCGGGATCATCACGCGGTCGACGAACACGGCTTCGCGGTCGAACAGGTCGATGGCGGGGTCGGTCACCTCGCCGTGCACCAGCAGCAGCAGGCCGTGCTTCTGCATCGCTTCGAGCGTCTTGTAGGTCTTGCGGATGTCGGTCACGCCGGCATCGCTGTTGGTGGTGGCGCCGGCCGGGTAGAGCTTGAGCGCACGCACGCCGGCTTCGGCGGCCAGCGCGATCTCTTCGGGCGGCAGCTTGTCGGTCAGGTAGAGCGACATCACGGGCTCGAAGGACGTGCCCGCGGGCACGGCGGCGCGGATGCGGTCGCGGTAGGCCACGGCCTGCGCGGCGGTGGTCACGGGCGGACGCAGGTTCGGCATGATCAGCGCGCGGCCGAACTGGCGGGCGCTGTGGGGAACGACGGCTTCGAGGGCGGCGCCATCGCGCACGTGCAGGTGCCAGTCGTCGGGGCGGGTGATCGTGAGGGTGTCTGTCATGGCGGGGCGATTGTCGCACCGCCCTCCGAGACAAGCCCTACCCCAGCAGGTACTCGCGCACCAGCATGCGCGCCCGGTGCAGCCGGCTCTTGACCGCACCCGGCGGCTCGCCGAGGCGCGCGGCGATCTCGGCGATGGTGAGCTCCTCGAAGTCGCGCAGCAGCACGACCTCCCGGTAGTGCGCGGGCAGCGATTCGAGGGCGTTGGCCAGGTCGATGCGCAGCGCGTCGTCGCTGCGGGCCGCGAGCTGGCGTTCGACCACGTCTTCGTCGAGCGGGTCGTGCCGGAACATCGCGCGCTGCAGGCGCTGGCATTCGCGCCGGATGACGGTGAAGAGCCACGACGAGAACGCCGCGGCCGCCTGCAGCCCGCGCACGCGGCGCGCGACCACCAGCAGCGACTCCTGCACGGCGTCGTCCACGTCGCTGGCCTGGCAGTGGCGGCGGGCGTAGCGGCGCGCGTCGGTCTGGCACGCCGCGAGCAGGCCCTCGATGGCGACGGGGTCGCCGGTCTGCGCGGCCAGGATCAGGCAGGTGCGGTCGATGGCCGGGGCTGCCATGAATCAGCGCCCCTTGTCGAGCTTGCGCCCGACCATCGCGCACATCGGACAGAAGCCGACCAGCCCGGTGAGCGCCAGCATCGCGCCCATGAGGCCGACCGCCACCGCCAGCGCATCCGCCGGCCAGTTCATGGCGGCGAATGCGATGCCGATGAGGCCCATGACGATGCGCAGGGCGCGTTCCCAGCCGGGGACATTCTTGACGTAGAGCATTGGTGGTTTCCTTCGATCCGTGACGTGAGTGAGTGCGGGGAGAAAAGCGAACGCCCCTCCCGGAAGGAAAGAGGCCGCCACCCACCGAAACGGTTCGCGGAAAGTCAGGATTTTTTCATGCCGTCGCGGCAACGCGCGCTCGCGAGAGCACAGCTATCGCTGGAACACCCCGCAGACGCGCTCGGCCACGGCCTGCATCCAGCGCACCTGGCTGATCGAGGAGCGCGCGCCCCGGCCCGGCGGCCAGGGGTCGAACACGCGCAGGGTGGTGCCGCCCCCGCCGGGGTCGTTGTCGCCGCGGATGCCCGCGAGCACGACCATGTGGCCCGGCTGGCCGGCGGGCGCGCCGCCCTTGGCGCCCCAGCGCAGGTCGAACATCAGCGGCCCGGCATGCAGCGCGGTGCGCAGCGCGGCGACGGTCCAGGGGCCGAGGGGCCGCAGCGTGAGGCCGTGCGCGGCGGCGAAGCGGCGGTTGTCCTCGTCGCCGTCGTCGTCCTCACCGCTGGCGGCGCGGCGGTCGCTGTCCAGGTGGCGGCGCAAGGCGCCGTCGGCGTCCATCAACTCGCACGGCGTGCGCGCCACCACGGTCTGCACGGTGGAGCGCGTGAGCATCGCGGTGGCGGCGGCCCAGCACAGCGCGGGTGCGGGCTGCGGAATCAGCGCCACCGGATGCAGCAGGGGCGCGTGGGTTTCGTTGTCGAAGGCCACGTTGCGGGTGCAGGGGTCGGCCTCACCGTCCTCGCACAACCAGTGCGCGGCCTGCAACCGCAGCACGGCCGCCCGGGTGACGGGGCCGTAGTCGCCATCGGGCACGAGTCCGGGCGCGGGCTGCAACTTGCGGTTCAGGGCTTCCTGCAGGCGCCGTACATCGGCGCCGCGCCAGCCCTGTTTCAACGTGCTCATCGGCGGAATCCCCCTTGACAAGGATGCACGGACGAAGGAATGCGAGCGGGTGCATTGTGAAAACGGCACGCCCCCTGCGTCTATTGGTCTGACGACATAGCCAGAACATGTGATGACACGGGGGCTTCGCCCGGACGGCGGCCCTGCGGCGGACCTTGGTAGGCTCGCGTCCCATGACCGCGCCCGCCCCCACCGCCCAGCCGACCGTCCAGCCCATTGCCACCGAACTCGCCGACGGCGGCCTCGCTGCCCTGTTCACCGCGCCCGGCGGCGCACCGGCCTTCGCGGTGCGCTGGCAGGGCGCCGTGCACGGCTATCTGAACCAGTGCCCGCACGCGGGCGGCCCGCTCGACTTCGAAGGACAGATCCTCGAAAGCTCCGGGCGCTACCTGATGTGCGCGCGGCACGGCGCGATCTTCGAACCCGACACCGGCCGCTGCGTGGGCGGCCCCTGCCGCGGGGCGCAACTGACGCCGCTGGCGCTGCGCGAGGCGCCGGACGGCAGCGTGTGGCTGGCGAATTGACATCGCCGAACCGCTACAGTCGCGACCTCTTTTCTCCACCCTGCCTCATGCGCCGATTCGCCGCTCTCTCCGCCCTCGTTCCGGCCTTGCTCATCGCAGGCTGCGTCTCACGGCCCGCGCCGCGCGTCACCTTCCTCGCCGACGGCGTGTTCAAGTCGCCCACCGCGCAGGACGCCGAGAACTACTGCCGCAACTTCGGCGCGCCGATGCGGTTCCTGAGCAGCACGTTGTCGGAGGTGCCGGCATCGGGCGTGCCGACCGGGGAAGTCGTCTACCGCTGCGACTGATAACGATAAGGAGGCCCCATGCCATCGATGAAGCCGATCATCCTGCTCCCGCTGCTGCTTTTGTCGCTGCCGGCTGCCGCAGTCTTCAAGTGCCAATCGCCGGACGGGAAAGTCGCTTTCCAGGAGACGCCCTGCGCCAACGCGGAAAAGCAAAGTGACGTGCGGACCTTCGCAGCACCGTCACCATCGCCTGCCACCGCGCAGGACATGCGATCACCGGCGGACCGCAGCGCCATCAATGTCGCCATCCTCCAGGGCCATCCTGTTCGCGGGATGACTTTGAAAGAACTGCAGTCGGCCATGGGCGCCCCCACGCGCATCAACACTGGCGACTATCCGGGCGGTTTCACCGAACAGCGCATCTACGAACGCGACAACGGCACGTTCTATGTCTACACGGAAAGCGGCGTGGTGCGCTCGATCCAGACCTCGGCGGCCATAGCGCGCACTCCGTCGCAGCAGGCACGCGCCTGCCCGTCCGAGTTCGACATCAAGAACGAAGAGGTGTCCGCCAACAGCATCAGCCTGACCGAGCCGCAGCGGCGCGACAAACAGAGAAAGATCGCCGACATGCGGGCCTGTCGCTAGATCGCGCTTCCCGCCCCGATGTTCTCGTTCTTCCGCAAGAAGCCGGTCCGGCTTCATCTCGGCGAAGTTCGGGCCATGCCACGCAAGGATTTCCTTCGCCACCTGGAGGGCGGATATTTCGGCGGAGGGAAGCAGGACGGGGCTCGCCTGAGCGCGCGGATCTATCACCTGAAGAGCGGAAAGCAGCGCGCCGTGATCCGGGCCGCCGAGTGCATGAGCTGGAATGAATTCTTCTCGGTCTCCGGACGGTGGAGGGTGCAACTCGATCTCGGAAATCCGGCCGACAGGCAGCGGCTGCGTGAACTGGTCCAGGCTGCCGGCCGCACCTTGAAGGCGAAGGTCGAAAACGCCGTCTCCTGATTCCACGACCGGTTGCTATGCCTCCGGCCTCACCCGCGCCAGAATGAAATCAATGAACGTCCGGATCGCCCGCGTGTGCTGGCGGTTCGGCATGTAGAGCATGAACATCTGCGTGCCGAAGATCGACAGGCGCCAGTCGTCGAGCGTGGTCACCACGTCGCCGCGGCGCACGTCTTCCTGCACCACGTAGTCGGGCACGAGGCCGACGCCCAGGCCCGCGAGGATGGCCTGGCGCAGGAATAAAAAGTTCTCCGAGATCAGCGTGGGCTCCAGGACCACCTCGCGCCGCGTTTCACCCTGGTAGGCCGAGATGCGCAGCTGCCGTCCGATGACGGCGGCCGTGACCACCGGGGTGGCGCGCAGCGCGTCGAGCTGCTCGGGCAGCGGATGGCGCTCAGCGTAGGCGCGCGTGGCGCAGGCGACGTAACGCACCGGCCCCATCTCGCGCGCCACGAGGTTCTGCGGCGGCTCGGGAATCACGCGGATCGCGATGTCGACCTCGTCGCGCAGCAAATCTTCGATGCGGTTTTCGAACACCACGTCGAGCACGATGCCGGGGTACTGGCGCTTGAAGTCGATGAGCCAGTCGGCCATCACGAGCTGGCCGTAGCCGCTGGGCACGCTCAGTCGCACCCGCCCCTGCAGCCCCTCACCCAGCGCCGTGACCGACTCCCGCGCCGCCAGCAGCTCGCCCTGAATCGCCACGCCGTGCTGGTACAGCCGCAGGCCGATCTCGGTGGGCTCGGCGCGCCGGGTGGTGCGCCGGATCAGCTGCGCGCCGACCGAGCGCTCCAGCTGATTCAGGTGGTAGCTGACGTTGGCGCGGGTCATCTTGAGCCGGCGGGCCGCCGCGCTCAAGTTGCCCGCGTCGAGGATTTCCACCAGCAGGGTGAGCGATTGCAGGTCCATGAGCGGATTGTGTCAAAAATATTTTGACAGTCTGTCAACCACCTATGCAATTGTCAAAGAGGCCATGCCGGCCAAGAATGCAGGGCTCCCCAGAGCCCCGAACCCTCGCCGACGTCGCGAGGGCCTGCCACGCAAGAGACAAGCGACACGCACATGGCCACCCCCTCTCCCAGCCCTTCCACGTCCAACGGTCCCGTCACCTTCCAGCGTCAAGGCGACGTGTGCGTGGTGACCATCGACAACCCGCCCGTCAATGCCCTGGGCGTGGACGTGCGCCGCGGCCTGGCGGCCGCCATCGACGCGGCCGAGGCCGACAGCAGTGCCAAGGCGGTGCTGATCGTGGGCGCGGGCCGCAATTTCATCGCGGGCGCCGACATCCGCGAGTTCGGCCAGGCGCCGCAGCAGCCTTCGCTGCCCGAGGTCTGCCTGAAGATCGAGAACTGCACCAAGCCGGTGGTCGCGGCCATCCACGGCGCCGCGCTCGGCGGCGGGCTGGAAATCGCGCTGTCGGCGCACTACCGCCTGGCCGCGCCCACCGCGAAGCTCGGTCTGCCCGAAGTGGCGCTCGGCCTCTTGCCCGGCTCGGGCGGCACGCAGCGCGCACCGCGCCTGATCGGCGTGAAGCCCGCACTCGAACTGATGCTCAGCGGCCGCCATGCGGGCGCGAAGGAAGCGCTGTCGCTGGGCCTCGTCGACCGCCTCGGCAATGACGCTGACGCGCGCGCCGAAGGCCTGGCCTACGCGCAGGAACTGGTCGCCGCCAACGCCCCGGTGCGCCGCACGCGCGAAGCCGCCGGCCTGGCCGACAAGGACGCCGCACGCGCCGCCCTCGACGCCGCGCGCGCCGACACGGCGAAGAAGAGCCGCGGCCTGTTCTCGCCGATGAAGATCATCGAAGCCGTCGAAGGCGCGCTCACGCTGCCTTTCGACGAAGGCATGGCGCTCGAACGTAAGCTGTTCCTGCAGTGCATCGACAGCCCGCAGCGCGCCGGCCTGATCCACGCCTTCTTCGCCGAGCGCGAAGTGCTGAAGGCGCCCGAGACACGCTCGGCCACCCCGCGTGCGCTGACCTCGGCCGGCATCGTCGGTGGCGGCACCATGGGCGCGGGCATCGCCGTGGCCATGCTCGACGCGGGCCTGCCCGTGACCATGGTCGAGCGCGACGACACCCAGCTCGCGCGCGGCCGCGCCAATGTCGAGAAGGTGTACGACGGCCTCATCGCCAAGGGCCGCATGACGCCCGAAGCCAAGGCCGCCGTGATGGCGCGCTTCTCGGGCTCGACCAGCTACGACGCGTTCGCCAACGTCGACATCGTGGTCGAGGCCGTGTTCGAAGAGATGGGCGTCAAGAAGGCCGTGTTCGCCGAACTCGACCGCGTGTGCAAGAAGGGCGCCGTGCTCGCCACCAACACCTCGTACCTGGACATCGACGAGATCGCCGCCAGCATCTCGCGTCCGCAGGACGTGGTGGGCCTGCACTTCTTCTCGCCGGCCAACATCATGAAGCTGCTGGAGATCGTGGTGCCCGCCAAGGTGAGCGCCGACGTGGTCGCCACCGGCTTCGAGCTTGCCAAGAAGCTCAAGAAGGTGCCCGTGCGCGCCGGCGTGTGCGACGGCTTCATCGGCAACCGCATCCTGGCCGTGTACCGCCAGGCCGCCGACCACATGATGGAAGACGGCGCCTCGCCCTACGACATCGACGCGGCCGTGCGCAACTTCGGCTACCCGATGGGCCCGTTCCAGGTGTCCGACCTGGCCGGCGGCGACATCGGCTGGGCCACGCGCAAGCGCAAGGCCGCCACGCGCGACCCTCAGGCGCGCTACGTGCAGGTGGCCGACCGCATCTGCGAGCGCGGCTGGTTCGGCCAGAAGACGCAGCGCGGCTACTACCTGTACCCCGAAGGCGCACGCACCGGCCAGCCCGACCCCGAGGTGCTGGCCATCATCGACACTGAACGCGTGCGCGCCGGCATCACGCCGCGCACCTTCACCGAAGAAGAAATCATGCGCCGCTACATGGCCGCGATGATCAACGAGGGCGCGAATGTCGTGCTCCAGCGCATCGCGCTGCGCCCACTCGACGTGGACGTGACCTTCCTCTACGGCTACGGCTTCCCGCGCCACCGCGGCGGCCCGATGAAGTACGCCGACACCGTGGGCCTGCCGAAGGTGCTGGCCGACATCCGCGAATTCGCGAAGGAAGACCCGATCTTCTGGAAGCCGTCGCCGCTCCTGGTGGAGCTGGTCGAACGCGGCGCCGATTTCGCCAGCCTGAATCAATCCGAGTAACTGTTAGTGCCCATCGTCCAGGAGACAACCCATGCGTGAAGCCGTCATCGTTTCTACCGCCCGCACCCCGCTCACCAAGGCGCACCGCGGCGAATTCAACATCACCTCCGGCGCCACGCTGGCCTCGTTCGCGGTGAAGGCCGCGGTCGAGCGCTCGGGCCTGGACCCGGCGCTGATCGAGGACGCCATCCTCGGCTGCGGCTACCCCGAAGGCACCACCGGCCGCAACATCGCGCGCCAGTCGATCATCCGCTCGGGCCTGCCGATCAGCATCGCAGGCACCACCGTGAACCGCTTCTGCGCCTCGGGCCTGCAGGCGATCGCCATGGCCGCCGGCCGCATCGTCGTGGACGGCGCGCCGGCCATGATCGCGGGCGGCGTGGAAAGCATCTCGCAGATCCGTGGCCGCAGCCCCGGCGACGGCGGCGACCTCAGCCTGGACCCGTGGATCGTCGAGCACAAGCCCGAGCTCTACATGGCCATGATCGACACCGCCGACGTGGTCGCCCAGCGCTACAACATCAGCCGCGAAGCGCAAGACCGCTTCTCCGCCGAGAGCCAGCGCAAGACCGAAGAAGCGCAACTGGCCGGCCGCTACAAGGATGAGATCGTGGCCTGCACCACCACGATGGCCGTGACCGACAAGGAGACCAAGGAAGTCACGCACCGCGAAGTCACTGCCACCGAAGACAACTGCAACCGCCGCGGCACCACCTACGAGGCGCTGGCCAAGCTCAAGCCCGTGATGGGCGACGACAAGTTCATCACCGCCGGCAACGCCTCGCAGCTGTCCGACGGCGCCTCGGCCTGCGTGCTGATGGAAGCGAAAGACGCCGAGCGCGCCAACCTCAAGCCGCTGGGCGCCTTCCGCGGCCTGGCGCTGGCCGGCTGCGAACCCGACGAGATGGGCATCGGCCCGGTCTTCGCCGTGCCCAAGCTGCTCGCGCGCCACGGCCTGAAGGTGCAGGACATCGACCTGTGGGAACTCAACGAAGCCTTCGCCTCGCAGTCGATCTACTGCCAGGAGAAGCTGGGCATTCCGTCGGAACGCCTGAACGTGAACGGCGGCGCGATCTCCATCGGCCACCCCTTCGGCATGACCGGCGCGCGCCTCACGGGCCACGTGCTGCTCGAAGGCCGCCGCCGCGGCGCCAAGTACGCCGTGGTCACGATGTGCATCGCCGGCGGCATGGGCGCCGCGGGCCTGTTCGAAATCTACTGATCGAGGAGCTCGCGATGGACCTGAACTTCACGACCGAAGAAGAAGCCTTCCGCAGCGAAGTGCGCGCCTTCCTGGCGGACAAGCTGCCCGCGCGCCTGTCCGACAAGGTGCGCGGCGGCGCGATCCTGGACAAGGCCGACATGCAGGAATGGCACGCCATCCTGAACGAACGCGGCTGGCTCGCCAACCACTGGCCCGAGCAGTACGGCGGCCCCGGCTGGACGGCGGTCGAGAAGTTCATCTTCGAGAACGAATGCGCCCTGGCCTTCGCGCCGCGCATCGTGCCCTTCGGCGTGAACATGCTGGGCCCGGTGCTCATCAAGTACGGCAACGAAGCGCAGAAGAGCTACTGGCTGCCGCGCATCCTGAACGGCGCCGACTGGTGGTGCCAGGGCTACTCGGAACCCGGCGCGGGCTCCGACCTGGCCGCGGTGAAGACCACGGCCGTGCGCGGCATCGATGCGCAGGGCGACCACTACATCGTGAACGGGCAGAAGACCTGGACCACGCTGGGTCAGCACGCCAACATGATCTTCTGCCTGGTGCGCACCAACCGCGAGGCCAAGAAGCAGGAAGGCATCAGCTTCCTGCTGGTCGACATGACCTCGCCCGGCGTGGAAGTGCGCCCGATCATCACGCTCGACGGCGAGCATGAAGTCAACGAGGTGTTCTTCTCCGACGTGCGCGTGCCCGCCGAGAACCTCGTGGGCGAGGAGAACAAGGGCTGGACCTGCGCCAAGTACCTGCTGACCTACGAGCGCACCAACATCGCGGGCGTCGGCTTCTCGGTGGCCGCGCTCGAACAGCTCAAGGGCATCGCCGCGTCGCAGACCAAGAACGGCAAGCCGCTCGCGGAAGACCCGGCCTTCGCCGCGCGCATGGCCCGCGTCGAGATCGACCTGGAGAACATGAAGACCACCAACCTGCGCGTGATCGCGGCGGTGGCCGGCGGCGGCGTGCCCGGCGCGGAAAGCTCGATGCTGAAGATTCGCGGCACCGAGATCCGGCAAGAGATCTCGTCGCTCGCGCGCCGCGCCATGGGCGTGTATGGACGGCCCTTCGTCGAGGAAGCGCTGCACGACGGCTTTACCGGCGAGACCTTCGGCCCGGTCTACGCCAAGGCTGCCGCCTCGCGCTACTTCAACAACCGCAAGCTGTCGATCTTCGGCGGCTCGAACGAAATCCAGAAGAACATCATCTCCAAGATGATCCTCGGGCTGTAAAGGAGACACGCACATGAACTTCGAACACACCGAAGACCGGCGCATGCTCGCCGACAGCCTGAACCGCTTCATCGCCGAGCAGTACGCCTTCGATGCGCGCGACCGCATCGCGAAGTCGGCGCACGGTTTCAGCAAGGAAATCTTCCAGAACTTCGCCGAGCTCGGCGTGATCGGCGCGCTGTTCAGCGAGGCCGACGGCGGCTTCGGCGGCAGCGGCTTCGACATCGCCGTGGTCTTCGAGGCCCTGGGCCGCGGCCTCGTGATCGAGCCGCTGCTGGGCGCCGTGATGGTCGGCGAGGCGATCAGCGCCGCCGGCAATGCCGCACAGAAAGAGAAGATCGGCGACATCGTCAACGGCGCCGTCGTCGCGGCCTTCGCGCACGACGAAGCCGACACGCACTACGAACGCACCCGCGTGGCCACGAAGGCCGCGCGCAACGGCGACGGCTGGGTGCTGACCGGCGCCAAGGCCGTGGTGCCGCAAGGCGAGCAGGCCGACCTGTTCCTGGTCTCGGCCCGCACCTCGGGCAACGTGGACGACGAAGCCGGCATCTCGCTGTTCCTCGTGCCCGCGAAAACCGCCGGCCTCACCGTGCGCGGCTGCCCCGCGATCGACGGTGGCCGCGTGGCCGAACTCACGCTCGACGGCGTGAAGCTCGGCGCCGACGCGCTGCTGGGCGCCGAAGGCCAGGGCGCCGCCACGCTGGAACGCGCCATCGGCCGCGGCGTGCTCGCGCTGTGCGCCGAGGCGCTGGGTGCGATGGAAGCCGCCAAGACCGCCACGCTGGAATACCTGCGCACGCGCAAGCAGTTCGGCCTCCTCATCGGCAGCTTCCAGGCCCTGCAACACCGCATGGCCGACCTGCTGCTGGAAATCGAACAGGCCCGCTCGGCCGTGATCAACGCCGCAGCCGCCATCGACGGCAGCGACCGCGTGGCGCGCGAGCGTGCGCTGTCGGCCGCCAAGTTCAGCATCGGCCGCATCGGCGCGCTGGTGGCGGAAGAGAGCATCCAGATGCACGGCGGCATCGGCATGACCTGGGAACTGCCGCTGCCGCACTACGCCAAGCGCCTCGTGATGATCGATCACCAGCTCGGCGACGAAGACCATCACCTGCAGCGCTACATCGCCTTGGGTAAAGAGTGCAGCAAAGAGGTGGCGGCATGACGGACAAGACCGTCCTCATCTCGCAGCAGGGTGCGGTCCGCATCCTGACCAACAGCAACCCCGGCGCGCGCAACGCGATCACGCCGACGCTGTACGACGAGCTGCGCGCCGCGCTCGCCGATGCCGCGAACGATCCCGAAGTGGGCGCGGTTGTCTTCACCGGCGCGGGAGATTTCTTCTGCTCGGGCGGCGACCTCAACCTGCTGGCCAAGCGCCGCGAACTGCCCGCCGAGGAGCGCCGCGAGAAGCTCGAAGGCCTGCACGGACTGATCCGCGAGATCCGCGATTTCGGCAAGCCGCTGATCGCGGCCGTCGAAGGCGGCGCGGCCGGCGCGGGCCTGTCGATGGCGCTGGCCTGCGACATGCTAGTGTCGGCGCGCGATGCGTTCTACACGGTCGCCTACGTCAAGGTCGGCCTCACGCCGGACGGCGGCGCCACGGCCTTCCTCGCGGAGTTCGTCTCGCGCCAGGTGCTGACCGAGATGTGCCTGACCGGCGACCGCATGACGGCCGAGCGCCTGCACGCCATGGGCGCCGTCAACCGCCTGACCGACAAGGGCGCCGCGCTGGCCGAGGCCGTCGCGCTGGCGGCCAAGGTGGCCGAGGGCCCGCAGCGCGCGAGCGCGCGCATCAAGGCGCTGTGCCGCCAGGCGCATCGCGCCACGCTGGAGGAACAACTGGACGCCGAGGCGGTCTACATGGTGGAGTCGCAAGCCGACGCCGAAGCGGCCGAAGGCATCGGTGCCTTCCTCGGCAAGCGCAAGGCCGACTTCGTCGCGCTGCGCCGCCGCCCTTCGGACGCCGCCTGATCCTGCTGCGCTCGCTCGCCTGCCCCGGCCTCGCCATCCGGCGGGGCCTTTCTGTCCTCCTGGAGTTGTTCCCATGCCTTCGCTGAATTCCTCGCTGCCGCTCGCCGGTGTGCGCGTGCTCGATCTGTCCCGCATCCTCGCCGGCCCCTGGTGCGGCATGGTGCTGGCCGACATGGGCGCCGAAGTGATCAAGGTCGAGCACCCGGGCCGCGGCGACGACACCCGCGACTGGGGCCTGCGCGTGGGCAAGACCGAGACCGCCTACTTCAACAGCGTCAACCGCAACAAGCGCTCCGTCACACTCGACCTGCAGACGCCCGAAGGCCAGCAGATCGCGCGCGATCTCGCGAAGCAGTGCGACGTAGTGATCCAGAACTTCAAGTTCGGCGGCATCGACAAGCTGGGCCTGGGCTACGAACAGCTGCGCAAGGAGAACCCGCGCCTCATCTACTGCTCGATCTCGGGCTACGACCGCACCGGCGCCGAGGCCGCGCGCCCCGGCTACGACCTTGTGGTGCAGGGCGAGGCCGGCCTGATGGCGCTGAACGGCGAGGCCGACCAGCCGCCGCTGAAGTTCGGCGTGGCCGCTGTCGACCTGTTCACCGGCATGTACTCGGCGCAAGCCATCCTGGCGGCGCTGTACCAGCGCGAGAAGACCGGCACGGGCCGCCACGTCGAGATGGCGCTGTTCGACTGCGGCCTGATGATCACCGCCTACTACGGCCTCGAGGCGCTGCTGATGGGCGAAGACCCGCCGCGCTACGGCAACTCGCATCCGTCGATCGTGCCGTACGGCGTGTTCGACGCGGCCGACGGCCCGCTGGTGATCAGCGTGGGCAACAACGCGCAGTTCGCGCGCTTCTGCACCGAGGTGATCGAGCGCCCCGACCTCGCGGCCGACGAGCGCTTCAAGACCAACATCCTGCGCTCCGCGAACCGCGCCGCGCTGCTGCCCGAGCTGACCGCCGAACTCGCGAAGCGCCCGCGCGCCGCGCTGCTCGACAAGCTCAACGCCGCGGGCATTCCCTGCGGCGAGGTGCTGGGCCTGCTGGAGGCGCTGAAGTCGCCGCGCGCCACGCAGGGCGGCCTCGTCACCAAGCAGCCGCACCCGGTGGCCGGCGAAGTCGACGTGCTCGCCCCCCCCTACCGTTTCGATGGCGAGCGCCTGCCCGTGCGCAGCGCGCCGCCCACCTTGGGCGAAGGCACGCACGACGTGCTGAAGTCCCTGCTCGGCCTGTCGGATGAAAAGCTGGCAGCGCTGAAAACGAACGGCGTCGTCTGATCGCCAGACCGCGACGCCCGCATCCCTGAAGAGAAGTCCATGGCCTTTCCGTCTTTCCGCACCCTCCGCAACCCCGCCCGCCGCGCGCTCATCGCGCTGGCCCTCCCGCTGCTGGCCGGCGGCGCCTTCGCACAAGCCTGGCCCGCCAAGCCGATCACGCTGGTCGTGCCCTTCCCGCCCGGCGGCCCGACCGACGTGGCCTCGCGCATCGTGGCGCAGAAGATGTCGCTGTCGCTCAAGCAGAACATCCTGGTCGACAACCGCAGCGGCGCCTCGGGCACCATCGGCGCGGCCTTCGCCGCCAAGGCCGCGCCCGACGGCTACACCTTCGTGATGCTGGCCACGCCGACGCTGCTGGCCTCGCACCTGTACGGCACCGTGCCCTACGACATCTTCAAGAACTTCACGCCCGTGGGTATCGTGTACGACCTGCCCATCGTGATGGTGGTGAACCCGAAGGTGCTGCCCGGCGTGAATGGCCTGCAGGACCTGATCGCCAAGGCCAAGGCCGACGGCGGCAAGCTCAACTACACGACCGCCGGTGCGGGCAGCTTCGGCCACCTGACGACCGAGCAGCTCAAGAACATCGGCAAGTTCGACATGCAGCACGTGCCCTACCGCGGCAGCGCACCGGCCGTGACCGACCTCATCGGCGGCCAGGTGCCGGCGATGTTCTCGGACCTCGTGGCCGTGATCCCGCACATCCGCGCCGGCACGCTGCGCCCGATCGCCGTGGGCTCGGGCAAGCGCGTGAGCCTGCTGCCCGACGTGAAGACCGTGGCCGAGCAAGGTTTCGCCGGCTTCGACGCCACCTCGTGGGGCGGTCTGCTGGCACCGGCCGGCACGCCGAAGGACGTGGTCGATCGCATGAGCGCCGAGCTGAAGAAGGCGCTGGCCGACAAGGAAGTGCAGGACAAGCTGCAGAGCGTGGGCTCCTTCGCCGCCTACGGCACGCCGGAGCAGACCGGCACGCGCATGCGCCAGGACTTCGAGCGCTGGGGCAAGGTCATCCGCGACAACAAGATCACGAACCAGTAAGAGCCCGGGCCACGCGCCCGATCGGGGACACGACAGGAGGCAAGACATGACGACAGCGAACGACAAGAACCACGCACCCTTCCGCCCCCGGTTTCCGGTGCGCGGGCTGGCCGACATCCGCGCGCTCGAAGAGACGCCGCTCGCCGAGGCGCTCACGGTGCGCAGCACCTACGAGCTCTTCCGCAACTCCGGTGCGGCCTTCGGCGACAAGACCGCACTGACCTTCCTGCGCAGCGGCAACCCGGCCGACGAGCCCATCCGCTGGTCGTACGCCGAGCTGCTCGCGCGCATTCACCAGACCGCCAACCTGCTGCACACGCTCGGTGTGGGCCCGCAGGACGCGGTGGCCGTGCTGCTGCCCGGTTGCCTCGAATACCACCTGGCGCTCTGGGGCGGCGAGGCGGCCGGCATCGTGCAGCCGCTGAACCCGCTGCTCACCGACGAGAAGCTGGTGGCGCTGATGACCGCGGGCCGCGCCAAGGTGCTGATCGCCTACGGCTCGGACAGCGAATCGGGCATGTGGTCGAAGGCCATGCGCCTGCGCGGCCAGGTGCCGACGCTGACCACCGTGCTGCGCGTGGCGCCGCACGACGAGGCGCCCGGCGCGGCAGGCACGCTGCCCGAAGGCGTGGCCGAGTTCGACACGCTGCGCGCCGCGCAACCCAGCGACCGCCTCGTGAGCGGCCGCGACATCCAGTCTTCGGACATCGCCGCCTACTTCCACACCGGCGGCACCACCGGCGCACCCAAGCTCGCGCGCCACAGCCACGGCGCGCAGGTGTTCACCGCCTGGGCCAGCGTGCAGCTCGCGGGCATGAACGAGCAGGGCATCTCGATCAACGGCTATCCGCTGTTCCATGTGGCGGGCGTGCTGCCGGCTTCGCTCTCGTCGCTGTCGGCAGGCGTGGAGGTGATCATTCCCACGCCCTCGCTGCTGCGCAACAAGGAGGTGCTGGCCAACTACTGGAAGCTGGTCGAGAAGTACCGCCCCACTTCGCTCTCGGCCGTGCCCACGGTGCTCGCGGCGCTGGCCAATGTGCCGCTGGACGGCGCCGACATCTCCTCCATCACCTACTGCCGCACCGGCGCGGCCGTGCTCTCGCCCGAACTCGCGGCGCGCTTCGAGCGCCTGTTCGACCTGCATGTGCACGAGAGCCTGGGCATGACCGAGATGGCCGGCATCTCGACCATCACGCCGCCCGGCGTGGTCGGCCCCGCAGGCTGCGTCGGTTTCCGCCTGCCCTACTCGCAGGTGCGCATCGTGGCGCTCGACGAGAACGGCAACGCGAGTGACCGCGACGTGGCCACGGGCGAGACCGGCATGGTGCTGTTCAAGTCGCCCAACGTGTTCTCGGGCTTCGTCGATCCGGCCGACAACGCCAAGGCCTTCACGGCCGACGGCTGGCTTGCGACCGGCGACCTGGGCTGGATGGACGCCGAGGAGCGGCTGCACCTCACGGGCCGCTCGAAGGACCTGATCATCCGCAGCGGCCACAACATCGACCCCAAGACCATCGAGGACGCACTGGGCGCGCACCCGGCCGTACAGCTGTGCGCCGCCGTCGGCGCCCCCGATGCCTATGCGGGCGAGCTGCCCGTGATCTTCGCGACGCTGGTGCCCGGCGCCTCGGCCACCGAGGAAGAGCTGCTGGCCTTCACCTCCGCGCGTGTCGACGAAGCACCGGCGCGCCCCAAGTGGGTGTCGGTGATCGCCACGATGCCGATGACCAACGTCGGCAAGATCTACAAGCCCGAGCTGCGCGCGATGGCCGCGCGGCAGGTGGTGGCGGCGACCGTCGCCGAAGTCTGCGCCGGACTCGGCTTGGGCACCGCCGCGCAACCCACCACCGAGACCGAAGGCGAAAGCCTGGTGCGCGTGCAGATCGATGCCGCCGCAGCCGGCGCACAGGCCGCAGCGCTGGAGGAGCAGCTGCTCAAGGCGCTGGCGCCGCTGCCGTTCAAGACGCGCATCGCGCTGAAGTGAACGGCCTCCTCCACAAGATTTTCTGAAACCGAACGGGAGACAAACCATGACCCATCCGCACACGAACCGCCGCGCCCTGCTGTGCGCCGCCGCATCGACCGCCGCGCTGTTCGCGCTGGCACCCGCCCAGGCCCAGACCTATCCGAACAAGCCGATCCGTCTCGTCGTGCCCTTCCAGGCCGGCGGCGCGACGGACGTGCTGGCGCGCGTGCTGGGCCAGAAGATGGCGGCCAGCATGGGCCAGCCCATCGTGGTGGACAACAAGCCCGGCGCGGCCGGCATCATCGGCACCGACGCGGTCGCCAAGGCCGCGCCCGACGGCTACACCATCGTGCTGTCGCTGAGCAACTCGCTCATGACCAACGAGTTCCTCTACGAGAAGCTGCCCTACGACACGGGCCGCGACCTCACGCTGGTCTACCAGATCGCGATGGCGCCGCTGGTGCTCGTGGTGCACCCCAGCGTGCCCGCCAAGACCGGCCCCGAGCTGCTGAAGTACGTGGCCGCGAACAAGGGCAAGGTCGCCTATGGCTCGTATGGCGTGGGCGCCTACCCGCACCTGGCCGGCGCGCACATGAGCCTCACGCAGCAGGCCGACATGAACCACGTCGCCTACAAGGGCGAGGCGCCGATGGTGCAGGACCTCATCGGCGGCCAGATCCAGATGGCCTACGCCAGCGCGCTGGCGGCCAAGCCGCACATCGACGCCGGCAAGCTCAAGGCCGTCGGCGTGACCGGCGAGCGCCGCATGAGCACGCTGCCCAACGTGCCCACGTTGGCCGAACAAGGCCTGAAGGACGAGGCCTACCGCGTGACCGGCTGGCTCGCCATCGCGGCCCCCGCCAAGACGCCCAAGGCCATCGTGGACCGCATCGCCGATGAAGTGCGCAAGGCCACACAGCAGCCCGACGTGCGCGAGCGCGTGGCGGCCATGGGCTTCGAGATCAAGGACAGCTCGCCCGAACTCTTCGCCGCGGCCTGGAAGCAGGAGCGTCCCGTGTGGGAGCGCCTGATCAAGCAGTCGGGCGCCAAGCTCGAGTAACCCCTTCTCCCCTTTTTCTCCTTTTCTTTTTTGTCATTCAAGAGGAACAGCCATGAAAGTTCTGGTACCGGTCAAACGGGTCGTCGATTACAACGTGAAGGTGCGCGTCAAGAGCGACGGCACCGGGGTGGACATTGCCAACGTCAAGATGAGCATGAACCCCTTCGACGAGATCGCTGTGGAAGAAGCGGTTCGCCTGAAGGAAAAGGGCGTGGTCACGGAAGTGATCGCCGTGTCCTGCGGCGATGCCAAGTGCCAGGAAACCCTGCGCACGGCGATGGCCATCGGCGCCGACCGCGGCATCCTGGTCGAGACCGACGCCGAGCTGCAGCCCCTGGCCGTGGCCAAGCTGCTCAAGGCCCTGGTCGACAAGGAACAGCCCCAACTGGTCATCCTGGGCAAGCAAGCCATCGACGACGACGCCAACCAGACCGGCCAGATGCTGGCTGCTTTGGCTGATCTGCCCCAAGCCACCTTCGCCTCGAAGGTTGACCTGGCGGCCGACAAGGTCACCGTGGCACGCGAAGTCGACGGCGGCATGGAAACGCTGACGCTCACGCTGCCGGCTGTCATCACGACCGACCTGCGCCTGAACGAGCCGCGCTACGTGACGCTGCCCAACATCATGAAGGCCAAGAAGAAGCAGCTGGACACGGTCAAGCCCGACGAGTTGGGCGTGGACGTCGCGCCGCGCCTGAAGACCCTGAAGGTCGCAGAACCGCCGAAGCGCGGCGCTGGCATCAAGGTGCCCGACGTTGCAACGCTGGTGGACAAACTGAAGAACGAAGCGAAGGTGATCTGAACATGACCGCACTTGTTATTGCCGAACACGACCACGCCAGCATCAAGCCGGCCACCCTCAACACCGTGACTGCAGCCCTGGCTTGCGGTGGCGACGTCCACGTGCTCGTGGCCGGTGCCAACGCAGCAGAGGCCGCCAAGGCCGCCGCGCAGATCGCCGGCGTGTCCAAGGTGATCGCCGCCGACAGCGCATCCCTGGCTGAGAACCTTGCTGAAAACGTCGCCGCCCAGGTGCTGGCGATCGCCGGCAACTACAGCCACATCCTGTTCCCCTCGACCGCCAACGGCAAGAACGTCGCCCCGCGCGTGGCTGCCAAGCTGGACGTGGCGCAGATCTCCGACATCACCAAGGTCGACAGCCCGGATACGTTCGAGCGCCCGATCTACGCCGGCAACGCCATCGCCACCGTGCAGAGCACCGACGCCACCAAGGTGATCACCGTTCGCACGACCGGCTTCGACGCCGCAGCCGCCACCGGTGGCAGCGCGACCGTCGAAACCGCTGAAGGCGTCGCAGACAGCGGCAAGAGCAGCTTCGTGGGCCGTGAAGTGACGAAGAGCGACCGTCCTGAACTGACGGCCGCCAAGATCATCGTTTCGGGTGGCCGCGCACTGGGCAGTGCCGAGAAGTTCACCGAAGTGATGACGCCGCTGGCCGACAAGCTCAACGCCGGCCTGGGCGCCAGCCGCGCCGCAGTGGACGCGGGCTACGCGCCGAACGACTGGCAAGTGGGCCAGACGGGCAAGATCGTGGCGCCGCAGCTGTACATCGCAGCAGGCATCTCGGGCGCGATCCAGCACTTGGCCGGCATGAAGGACTCGAAGGTCATCGTCGCGATCAACAAGGACGAAGAAGCGCCGATCTTCTCGGTGGCCGACTACGGCCTCGTGGCCGACCTGTTCACGGCTGTGCCGGAACTCGTGACGACGCTGTAAGCGGCTGCGACGATGAAGACCCGCATCACCGAACTGCTCGGCATCCGCTACCCGATCATCCAGGGCGGCATGCAATGGGTGGGCCGCGCCGAGCTGGCCGCGGCCGTGTCGAACGCCGGCGGCCTCGGCATCCTCACCGCGCTGACGCAGCCCACGCCCGACGACCTGCGCAACGAAATCGCGCGCATGCGCACGATGACCGACAAGCCCTTCGGCGTGAACCTCACGATCCTGCCTGCCGTGAAGCCACCGCCGTACGCCGAGTACATACAGGCCATCATCGACACCGGCGTGAAGATCGTGGAGACCGCGGGCAACAGCCCGAAGGACTTCATCGAGGCGCTGAAGCGACATGACGTGAAGATCGTCCACAAGTGCACCTCGGTGCGCCATGCGCTCTCGGCCGAGCGCAACGGCGTCGATGCGGTGTCGGTGGACGGTTTCGAGTGCGCGGGCCACCCGGGCGAAGACGACGTGCCCGGCCTCGTGCTGCTGCCCGTGGCGGCGCGCAAGCTGCGCATTCCGATCATCGCGTCGGGCGGCATCGCCGACGGGCGCGGCATGGCCGCCGCGCTCGCGCTGGGCGCCGAGGGCATCAACATGGGCACGCGCTTCTGCGTGACGCAGGAAGCACCGATCCACGAGAACATCAAGCAGGCGCTGGTCGATGCGACCGAGCGCGACACGAAGCTGATGTTCCGCACGCTGCACAACACGGCGCGCGTGTTCCGCAACGCGATCTCCGAAGAAGTGGTGGCCACCGAGCGCCGCCCCGGCGGCTGTGAGTTCGAGGACATCCGCCCGCTGGTGGCCGGCGCACGCGGCCGCGCCGCGCTGCAATCGGGCGAGGTGCACAACGGCGTGGTGTCGGCCGGCCAGTGCATCGGACTGATCGACGACATCCCGACGTGTGCGGAACTGCTGGAGCGCATGGTGCGCGAGTGCCGGGAGCATCTGGACCGGGCGCGCGGCTGGATGAACTGACGGCCTGCCGTTCAGGGCACGCTCAAGCCGACGGGGCACCTTGCTCCGCGAATCCCGGGGCGATTCAATTTCTGGCGTCGCGAAGGCCCGGCCATGGCGGTCCCCTCAAGGCGCGCGACGCGGGGCGGCCCGCCGCAGCGGGCCTTCCCTTCGGGTTGGCTGGAAAACGGCCATTCGCGGCGGTTTGAGCGTTTTGAATTTGCAGAGAAAAAAGCCTTGCCGGGCGCGGGTTGCAGCCCGGCAGCCGACCAAGGCGATGCCAGAAATCGTGTGCGAACAGGCCCTGGACGACAACGCTTGAAGCAGCCACTCCAGCTCCGGCCGCGAGTGACGCTGTCCAGTCTGATGCGGCCGGCCAGCGCGCAGCGCATTCCCTACTCCAAATGCCTCCGCGCTGAGGACGAGCACGCGCCCAACCGACGACAACGAAAGGCACGTCGACGCCTGGCTATCGACGGCAGAGAGCGCACCGCAAGCGGGAGAAACGTGCTGCGCCCAAGTCGGGAGCGCATCTCTGCGAGCGGCGGATACGCAGCGGTTGCAGTCGGTCGTCTGACCGAGCCGAACTCACGCTAACTGATAAAAGCAGTCGTTGGCCCCCTCAATCGCCTGACACGTACGTCAACGCCGTCCCCTTGCTTGGCCTGACCGTCGAAGACCCCTTGCTGACCATAAAACGTCCAATCTACCCGACCAAGGTGATCGACTTGGATCTTTCGCCCGCTTGATAGACTAAGAACGATTTAAAACGACTTTGAGATATTTTGAGCGCGAATGCCATGAGTGCCGAACCCTGGGTCACAGCCATTGATGTCGCTAGGCATCTGGGCGTTGTAAAGGACACCGTTTATCGTTGGCGCGAGCGCAAAGGACTCCCCGCGCACAAGATTGGGCGGCTGTGGAAATTTCAGTTGTCTGAGGTTGACGAATGGGTGCGTGCGGGTGGTGCTGATGACGACACGGAGAGCGGGAGCGAACACAAATGAATCCAGTGGGGGAGGGCTACGCGTGACCAAATCCGAGGCACAAACCCGGTCAGAGTTGATCGACCAGCAACTCGCTCAGGCGGGCTGGAACGTGAAAGACCCGACGCAGGTCGTTGAGGAATTCGACATCCTTACTGCACTGCGTGATGGGGTAGCGGAGCCGCGCACGTCCTACGAGGGCCACCAGTTCAGCGACTACGTCCTGCTTGGCAAAGATCGCAAACCCCTGGCAGTGATCGAGGCCAAGAAGACCAGCCGTGATGCCGCCATTGGCCGTGAGCAGGCCAAGCAGTACTGCTACAACATCCAGAAGCAGCTGGGCGGTGAGCTGCCGTTCTGCTTTTACACCAACGGCCATGATCTGTATTTTTGGGATCTGGAGAACGCCGCACCGCGCAAAGTGGTCGGCTTTCCCACCCGCGACGACCTGGAGCGCTTTGCCTACATCCGCCGTAACCGCAAGCCGCTGACGTTGGAATTCATCAACACCTCGATTGCCGGTCGCGACTACCAGATCCGAGCGATTCGCGCGGTGCTCGAAGGCATCGAACAGAAACGGCGTGACTTCCTCCTGGTGATGGCCACCGGCACAGGCAAGACCCGCACCTGCATTGCCATGGTCGAGGCCCTAATGCGGGCTGGACACGCAGAAAAAGTGCTATTTCTCGTGGACCGCATCGCTTTGCGTGAACAGGCATTGGCCGCCTTTAAGGAGCACATGCCCAACGAGCCGCGCTGGCCTAACGTGGGTGAAAAGCTGATCGCGACGGATCGCCGTGTGTATGTCGCCACCTACCCGACGATGCTCAACATCATCCGGGATGAGGCGCGGCACCTGTCGCCGCACTTCTTCGATTTCATCGTTGTCGATGAAAGCCATCGCTCCATCTACAACACCTTTGGCGAAGTGTTGGACTACTTCAAGACCATCACGCTGGGCCTGACGGCCACGCCTACCGACATCATCGACCACAACACCTTCCAGCTTTTTCATTGCGAAGACGGCATCCCTACCTTTGCCTACACCTATGAAGAAGCCGTGAACAACGTGCCGCCCTACCTCTGCAACTTCCAGGTCATGAAGATTCAGACCAAGTTCCAGATGGAAGGCATCAGCAAACGCACTATTTCCCTGGAAGACCAGAAGAAGCTGATCCTGCAGGGCAAGGAGGTTGAAGACATCAACTTCGAGGGTACCCAGCTCGAAAAGCGGGTGGTCAACAAGGGCACCAACACCCTGATCGTCCGCGAATTCATGGAAGAGGCCATCAAGGATGCCAACGGCGTGCTGCCTGGCAAGACCATCTTCTTTTGCGCCACCAAGGCCCACGCCCGGCGCATGGAGGAAATCTTCGACAAGCTCTACCCGCAACACCACGGTGAGCTGGCCAAGGTACTGGTGTCAGACGACCCGCGCGTCTACGGCAAAGGTGGGCTGCTCGATCAATTCACCAACAACGACATGCCTCGCATCGCCATCAGCGTGGACATGCTCGACACCGGCATCGACGTGCGCGAAATCGTCAACCTCGTGTTCGCCAAGCCGGTTTACTCGTACACCAAGTTCTGGCAGATGGTCGGGCGCGGCACACGCCTGCTGGAAACCAGCAAGCCCAAGCCCTGGTGTCTTGAAAAAGATGTGTTCCTGATTCTCGACTGCTGGGACAACTTCGAATACTTCAAGCTCAACCCCAAGGGCAAGGAGCTCAAACCACAGTTGCCGCTGCCGGTGCGGCTGGTGGGCCTGCGCCTCGACAAGATCGAAAAGGCCAAGGACAGCGGCCATACCGACATCGCTGCGCGGGAAATCGCCAAGCTCCGCCTGCAGATTGCGGCGCTACCCAAAGAGTCGGTGGTGATCATGGAAGCCGCCGCTGCGCTGGCGCGGCTGGACGATGACAACTTCTGGATCAGCCTCAGCCACGACCGGCTGGAGTTTTTGCGCGCAGAAATCAAGCCGCTGTTCCGCACGGTGTCCGAGGCCGACTTCAAGGCCATGCGCTTCGAGCGCGACCTGCTGGAGTACTCGCTGGCCGTTTTGAGCGAAGAAAAGGAACAGGCCGACACCCTCAAGGAAGGCATCGTCGAGCAGATCAGCGAACTGCCGCTCTCCGTCAGCTTCGTCAAGCAGGAAGAGGCCCTGATCCGCGCCGCACAAACCAGCCACTACTGGGCCAAGGCGGATGAAGACGCCTTCGACGGACTGGTCGCCAAACTCGGCCCGTTGATGAAATTCCGCGAGCAATCCACCGGCCAGGAACAAACCCACCTCGATCTGGCCGATGAACTGCACAAAAAGGAATGGGTGGAGTTCGGCCCACAGCACGAGGCGGTCAGCATCACCCGCTACCGTGAAATGGTGGAAAACCTGATCGCCGAACTCACCGCGCACAACCCGGTGCTGCAGAAGATCAAGAACGGCGAGGAAGTTAGCAGCGAAGAGGCCAACGAACTGGCCGAACTGCTGCACGAGGAGCACCCGCACATCACCGAAGACCTGCTGCGTCAGGTCTACAAGAACCGCAAGGCGCGCTTCATCCAGTTCATCCGCCACATCCTAGGTATTGAAGTGCTGAGGAGCTTCCCGGACGAGGTCAGCGCCGCCTTTGACCAATTCATCCGCGCCCACACCACGCTCAGCAGCCGGCAGATGGAGTTCCTCAATCTGCTGAAGGGCTTCATCATCGAGCGCGAAAAGGTGGAGAAGAAAGACCTGATCAACGCCCCCTTCACGGTCATCCATCCGCAGGGCATCCGTGGCGTGTTCAGCCCGAACGAAATCAACGAGATCCTGCAGCTGACCGAACGGTTGGCTGCCTAAATAACAGGGCACACCATGCTGCAAAACAACCCCGAACTCAAAAGCAAGATCGACCAGCTCTGGAACAAGTTCTGGAGCGGTGGCATCAGCAACCCACTCACCGCCATCGAGCAGATCACCTACCTGCTGTTCATGAAGCGGCTGGATGAGCTGGACCAGAAGCGCCAGGCCGATGCCGAGTGGACCGGCGAGAACTACATCTCCAAGTTCACGGGCACGTGGATTCCGCCCGAATACCGCAGCCAGCCAGAGCCCGAGAAGTTCGCCATCGACAAGCGCAGCCTGAGTTGGAGCGAATTCAAGCGCATGCAGGCCGAAGAGATGCTGCAGCACGTGCAGGGCAAGGTGTTCCCTTTTCTCAAGGACCTGAACGGTGCCGAATCCAACTTCACCCACCACATGAAGAACGCGGTCTTCATCATCCCCAAGGCCGCTCTTCTGGTGGAAGCGGTGAAGACCATCGACGCCATCTTCGAGGTGATGGAGAACGACTCGAAGGAGAAAGGCCAGGCCTTCCAGGACATCCAGGGCGATGTCTACGAATTCCTGCTGTCCGAGATCGCCACCGCCGGCAAGAACGGTCAGTTCCGCACCCCACGCCACATCATCAAGCTGATGGCCGATCTGGTGCAGCCGCAACTGGGCCACAAGATTGCCGACCCGGCCTGCGGTTCAGGCGGCTTTCTGCTTGGCGCGTATCAGTACATCGTCACCGAACTGGCGAAAAAAGCGGGCGCCCAAGACCTCAAGCCTGATGAAGACGGCTTCACCCGCACCTCGGTGGCCGCAGCGCTAACCGAAAAGGCGCAGGACATTCTGGCCAGCTCACTGTGTGGCTATGACATCGACCAGACCATGGTGCGGCTGGGGCTGATGAACCTGATGATGCACGGCATCGACGAGCCGCGCATTGACTACAAGGACACTCTCAGCAAAAGCTACACCGAGGAAGCCGAATACGACATCGTGTTGGCCAACCCGCCCTTCACCGGCAGCATCGACAAGGGCGACATCAACGAGCACCTGCAACTGGCCACCACCAAGACCGAGCTGCTGTTTGTCGAGAACATCTACCGTCTGCTCAAGAAGGGCGGCACCGCCTGCGTGATCGTGCCGCAGGGCGTGCTGTTCGGCTCCGGCGGCGCCTTCAAGACCCTGCGCCAGATGCTGGTGGAGCGTTGCGACCTCAAGGCCGTGATTACTCTGCCTAGCGGCGTGTTCAAACCCTATGCAGGGGTCAGCACCGCCATTTTGCTGTTCACCAAGGTCTGGGGGCCGAAAGACAAGGTGAGCAAGCCCGCCACCGAACACGTCTGGTTTTACGAAATGGCCGCCGACGGCTATTCGCTGGACGACAAGCGCAGCAAGCAGGAAGGCTCTGGCGACCTGCAAGACATCGTCGCCAGATATCACTCACGCAATCCCGCCACTGACACCGACCGCACCGCGAAGTGCTTCATGGTGCCGCGCACTGAGATTGCCGACGAGAAGAACAACTACGACCTCTCGCTCTCCCGCTACAAGCAGGCTGTCTTCGAGGAAGTGCACTACGACGCGCCAGGGGTGATTTTGGATCGGCTTATTCAGGCCGAGGTGGGAGACGTGGACGGAGCGGAACTGGGCAAAGTGCGGAGTGGCATCGTGCGCGAATTGCTGGAGTTGAAGGGGATGGTGGGATGATTGAACTCACGCCTCAGTATCTTGGTTCTGTCATTTCAATCTCCAAGGGCAGAAAGCACGAGATAACTGACTCGCCATCCAGCACTTCAAGACGATTGATCGGAATCGATGATCTTCGAAATGATGACTTAGTTCGTTATACAGATGACGCCAGTGGAACCGAAGCGGTTCCAGACGATGTACTGATCGCTTGGGATGGCGCCAATGCTGGCACGATCGGCTATGGGAAGGGTGGGTATATCGGCAGCACAATTGCGCGCCTTCGCGTCAATCCGGGTGTCCGGCTATTCACTCCATTTCTCGGCTTTTACTTGAAGTCAAAATTTGACTACCTGCGGCAGACGGCAACAGGTGCGACGATCCCACACATCAGTAGAAGTGCTCTCAAGGACATATCCCTCCCGGCAGTTGAATACGACGATCAAATTCGCATTGCCCATTTGCTCGGCAAAGTTGAAGGGCTGATCGCCCAGCGCAAACAACACCTGCAACAACTCGACGACCTGCTCAAAAGCGTGTTTCTGGAGATGTTCGGCGACCCAATGCGGAATGAGAGGGGGTGGGACAAACCTGAGTTGAAAGCCTTCGGCACGATTTCGACCGGCAACACGCCCCCCAGAAATGAGCCTGCAAATTACGATGACGATTTCATCGAATGGATTAAAACGGACAACATCACCGGTGATGCTGTTCTCGTCACGCAGGCCACCGAGCATCTTTCTGAGAGTGGAGCGAAAAAGGCAAGAACGGTCACGAACGGTGCCTTGCTTGTGGCCTGCATCGCGGGCAGCGTCGAATCAATCGGGCGTGCCGCATTGACAGACAGGGCGGTGTCGTTCAATCAGCAGATCAATGCCATCCAGCCCAGCAAGGATGTGAACGCTTTGTATCTGTATGGTTTGTTTAAGTTGTCTAGGGCTTACATACAGAGTCACGCCACGAAGGGAATGAAGAAGATTCTTACAAAAGGCGATTTTTCGAAGATCACGATGATCAAGCCGCCCGTTGAAATCCAGAATCAATTCGCTGTCATCGTAGAGCAAGTCGAAGGCATCAAATCCCGCTACCAACAAAGCCTCACCGACCTCGAAGCCCTCTACGGTGCCCTAAGCCAGCAGGCATTCAAGGGCGAGTTGGATTTGTCGCGGGTGGCCTTGGCTACCACCCCCATCGAAGGAGAAAAGCCCGTGGCCGCTGCCGTGCCTGCGCCCATCACAACGCCGGTGATCGAGCTGCCCGAAACCGATTTGCTGTTGCCCGTACTGCAAGACCGCGCACAACTTGCGCCTCTGTTGCGTTTCTGGCTGGAGGCCTATCGCATGCAGTTGGGCCGTGCGGTTTTCTCCCTAGAACGCTTCATCGCCGCCGCGCAAACCCGACTGGCCGAACTGCACCCGGACAACGATTTCGAATTGGCTGCCAGCGACTACGAGCCCATCAAGGCCTGGGTGTTTGAGGCCTTGGCCGCTGGGGCCCTGACGCAGGGGTTTGACGACGACGGCAACCGCATCGAGCTCAAAGCCGCCTCCGAGCAAAGCCTGGCATGAAGCTGCTGCGCCTCAAGATCAACGACCCTGCAGGTTTTCGCAGCCTGCCCTGTGGTTTTGAGCACCACTTTCGCACCGAGTGGAGCTTGCAGGGCGAGCTGGTGCAAGCGAACAACTTTGCGCCCTTCGTCTGCGCCGGGCCCAACGGCAGCGGCAAATCCAACCTGCTCGAAGCGCTGGCGGCGATCTTCTACCAGCTGGAAGTGCTGCGCGTGCGCCGCAGCTTTCTGCCGGAAGCCTTGCAGGACGAGGCGCTGGATGTTTCGCCCATCGCCTTTGAGTTGGATTACCTGATCCGCGTGCCCGCCGAGTACCGCAGCCCCGACAGCCCGCTGTGGGCGAAGGTGGGTGTGTGGAAGAACGCCGGCGAATCGGTGCGCTTTCTTTGGGAGAACCAGGGCGACTTCAGCACCGATGCGTATGAGGCGTTCAAGGGCGGACACGCCGACATCTTGCTGCCGCAGTACGTGCTGGGCTATTCCTCGGGCGAGAACGAGATCCTCAGCCTGCCGTTCTTCAAGATGCGTTTCGTGCAGTTCGACGAATACTGGAACGCGCTCGCCAAGCAACTACCCTATCCTGGTTACCCAGAAACGCGGCTGGCTTACCTCGATAACGGTTTCAGTCAGGCCATCCTGCTGTGCAATCTGCTGTTTCAGGACGAGGCCACCTTGCAGCCCTTCCGCGAGGACATAGGCATTGGAGAGCTAAAGCAATTTCGCATCATTTTGCGCCGGAGTATTCCCGTCACGCGTCACCAGCTGGCAGCCTTCACATCAGGTGACTACATCATGCACACCGAGACGCAGGACGGTCGGTTCGCGGATACCGATGCGGTCTATCTTGATCCAGCCACCGGAGACTATCGACTCAAGCTGTTGCACGGCTTAGAGGCGAATGAGCGAACACAAAATACCTCCATCATCGAGAAGCTCAAGCGCTGCGCCACGCTGCATTTCCACGATGAGGCGTCGGACACACTGACCCTTGATTACTGGGTCAATGATCACACCCAGAAAGCCTTCCGCGCCAACTTTGATGATTCGCCTCTGGCCTTGTTCCAAGCACTGCAAGTTCTCCTGGCGCTGAATCTTTACCCGGTTAGCGAAACCCTGAAGGCAGATCTCTACACCTCGACCAGTCACTACGTCAGTGAGACGGTGCCAACCTTGGCGTCCGATGAGCGCGCCATGCGCATCAAGAACTTCTACTTCACGAATCAGGGCGTTGAGAAGCCGATGCGTCTCAAAGAGTTGTCGGATGGCGAGCACCAACTGCTGCACAGCCTCGGCCTGTGCCTGCTGTTCCGCGACACTAACAGTCTGTTCCTGCTCGACGAGCCCGAAACGCACTTCAACCCCGACTGGCGCGCTAACTTCATCAGCCGCTTGCGCCAGTGCCTGCCGGGCAATGGTGAATGCGCGCAGGAAATGCTGATCACCACCCACACACCATTTCTGATCTCCGACAGCAAGCCGGACAAGGTACTGGTGTTTGCCAAGGACAAAGCCAGCGGCAAGGTCAGCATCAGCCACCCGCCATACAACACGCTGGGTGCTTCGATCAACAGGATCACCATGAGCACCTTTGGCAAGCGCGAAACCATCGGCGGCCATGCGCAGGCGTTGCTGGATGCGATGCGGACGCGCTTTGAACAGGGCGTCGAAGACAAAGAGGCCCTTATCACGGAGATTGATCAGCAACTCGGAGACTCGGTAGAAAAGGTGCTGCTGATCAAGGCCATCCTCGATGGCGATCAGCCAGACGATGGGAAGGGGCAGGGCTGATGCTGTTTCCTTACACCTATGTCCCGCACCGGATGGAAAAGATGCAGGCGTTCGTCGACTTTATCTTCTATGCGGTGTGGTGCCAGGCACCGTCAAAAGGCCCCTACCGTCTGGAGCTGTTCGCCTGGAATCCTGAGCTGCTTGAGGTGATGACGGCGTTTCACTACGATGACAGCAAAGGGGCCGAGTTTTTCGCAGGACATGTAGAACGCATCTATGCGCTCTTCGCGCCTTTGAGCGCTTGCCAGGTCGAGCAGCTTCGTCTGTGGTACATCGCAAACAACGATGTGGAGCGCGTGTGTGCCAACGACCACGCCATGTCGCTGAAGCGATACGCTGACTTTCCCATAGAGCTCAAAGACCTGTGTGATCAGCTGGCGTCATTCTTCAAAGGGCTGTATTCGCATGTGGAGGTTGCCGCTCTGAGAAAAAAGTGCGGCGACATCGACGATCACTACCAGACCTTTGTGCAGACCAACAAGGCAGGCAAATGCCCGTTTTGCGGCATCAACGATTTGCTGGGCGAGTACCACAGCAAGCGAGAGGCCTATGACCATTACCTGCCAAAAGCGCTATATCCGTTCAACTCCATCAACTTCCGCAACCTCGTCCCGGCCTGTCACCACTGCAACAGCAGCTACAAGACCAGCAAGGATCCAGCCTACCCGCTCAAAGATCCAACGAGGGCTGTTCATCGCCGCCCCTTCTTCTATCCCTACAAGACGAAGCCTCATTCCATTGAGCTGCAAATAGACCTGCAGCATTCCGACATCGCCAAGCTGACCCCGGCCGATATCACCCTGCAATTTGGCCCTGCGGCCATCGCGCAGGAGATTGACACGTGGAAGGATGTGTACGGGATCGAAGAGCGCTACAAATCCAAGCTTTGTACCGAAAGCGATGGCAAGGCCTGGCTTGCGCAAGTATTGGACGAGTGGAGGGAGCTAGGGCGAGACCCCAAAGAGTTCCTGCGGACGCTGGCACTCCATACGAAAAGGAGCCCCTACACCGACTGCAATTTTCTCAAAGAGCCATTCCTCGAAGCCTGCCGAAGGCGGGGGATATTCAACGAAGAGCAACCGGCCTGACGCTGATGCTGAGGGACGGCGAAAGTCAGGTTTCGGAGCCCTCCGCCCTTCGGCCGTAAAAGCCGACCGACTGCAACCAGTTTGAGGCGAACATCGAACGCAGTCCTACCAAAGTCGACCGCAACCAACACCAGCTCTTCGGATTCCAACTTCTGCAAAACCCGTCTCTCACAAAAACCCAGTAGTTCGCCCCCCCGCGCACGCCTGCAATACCCCACAGCGGTCAACCCACCGACCTCACACCCGCACTCATCGTGCCCAGGGCACCGGCGCGCTTAAAGAAGACCACAGAAGCCAAAAAGCTAAGGAAACCCCCGATATATGAATGGTCATTGACCACCTAGCATCGGAATTTGCTCGCCTGTACAAGGTGTACGGATCGCGTCCCGGCGTCCGCCCGGTGACATGGCGCCTGCCTCAGCTGCCCTTCCTGCGATGACTACACCTCCCGAGTCCGGCCCCACGCTGGACGCCGCCAGCCCCCTTCCCCCCGACATCGAAGCCGCCGACGAACCCACCAAGGTTCCCCTTGCCATCGAAGACTGGCTCACGGTCATCATCATGGGCGCGCTGGCGCTCATCACGTTCGCCAATGTCATCGTGCGCTACTTCACCGACTCGTCCTTCGCCTGGACGGAAGAGTTCTCGGTGTTCCTCATGATCATGCTGGCGCTGGTGGCCGGCTCGGCCGCCGTGGCGCGCGACCGGCACATCCGCATCGAGTACTTCTCCGAAAGCGGCTCGATGGCGCGGCGCAAGCGGCTGGCCCAGTTCGGCGCGCTGATGATCGCCATCCTGTTCGCGCTGATCGGCGCGCTCAGCATCCGCATGGTGTGGGACGACTACCGTTTTGAAGAAACCACGCCGGGCATCGGGCTGCCGGCCTGGTGGTATTCGATCTGGCTGCCGATCGTGTCCTTCGCGATCGCGGGGCGCGCCATCGGCCTCATGGTGCGGCGCGGGCGCAAGACGAACTACAAGTCCGACGACGACAACAGCAACACCAACAACGGCAAGGGCGGCGCCAAGTGATCGCCACCCTGCTCTTCGTCGCCTTCGTCGTGATGATGCTGGTGGGCGTGCCCATCGGCGCGGCGCTCGGCCTGGCCGGCGCCGCCTGCATTGCGCTGGCCAATGCCGACGCCCAGTGGTTCGGCCTGCTGGCGGTGCCGCAGAACTTCTACGCCGGCCTGGGCAAGTACCCGCTGCTGGCCATTCCGATGTTCGTGCTGGTCGGCTCGATCTTCGACCGCTCGGGCGTGGCGCTGCGCCTGGTCAACTTTGCCATCGCCATCGTGGGGCGCGGCCCCGGCATGCTGCCGCTGGTGGCGATTGCGGTGGCGATGTTCCTGGGCGGCATCTCGGGCTCGGGCCCGGCCAACGCCGCCGCCGTGGGCGCGGTGATGATCGCGGCCATGAGCCGCGCCGGCTACCCGGCCGCCTACTCGGCCAGCGTGGTGGGCGCCGCGGCGGCCACCGACATCCTGATTCCGCCCTCGGTCGCGTTCATCGTGTACTCAGTGCTGGTGCCGGGCGCCTCGGTGCCGGCACTGTTCGCGGCCGGCATGATCCCCGGCGTGATGGCCGGCCTGGCGCTGATGATTCCGGCCGTGTGGATGGCGCGCAAGCACAAGATGGGCGCGCTCGAATCGACGCTGCCGCGCCCACCGTTCTGGAAGAGCTTTCGCGAAGCGATCTGGGGCCTGGCGGCGCCGGTGCTGATCCTGGGCGGCATGCGCGCGGGCTGGTTCACGCCCACCGAGGCGGCCGTGGTGGCGGTGTTCTACGGCCTGTTCGTGGGCATGTGCATCCACCGGACCATCAAGGTGCGCGACCTGTTCGTGATCCTGCGCGAGTCGGGCGAGCTGTCGGCGGTGATCCTGCTGGTGGTGTCGCTGGCGGGCATCTTCGCGTACTCGCTCTCGACGCTGGGCGTGATCGATCCGGTCACGCGCGCCATCGTGAATTCGGGGCTGGGCGAGTACGGCATCCTGGCGCTGCTGATCCTGCTGCTCATCACGGTGGGCATGTTCCTGGACGGCGTGTCGATCTTCCTGATCTTCGTGCCGCTGTTGCTGCCGATCGTGCAGCACTACAAGTGGGACCCGGTGTGGTTCGGCGTGATCCTCACGCTGAAGGTGGCGCTGGGCCAGTTCACGCCGCCGCTGGCGGTGAACCTCATGGTGTCGTGCCGCATCGCGAAGGTGCGCATGGAAGAGACCGTGCCGTGGGTAGGCTGGATGCTGTTCTCGATGTTCGTGGTGATGGTGCTGGTGATCGCCTTCCCCGAACTCGCGCTCTGGCTGCCCCGCAAGCTCGGCTATTGATTTTTCGTCCCTCAGAACCCTTAGGAGAATGCGCATGAAATTCCGCCGCACCCTGCTCGGCCTCGCCGCCGTCGCCGCCACGCTCGGCCTGTTCTCGACCGGCGCGATGGCGCAGGCCGCCTACAAGCCCGAGTACAAGATGTCGCTGGTGCTGGGCCCGCCCACGCCGTGGGGCCAGGCCGGCAAGATCTGGGCCGACCTCGTGAAGGAGCGCACCCAGGGCCGCATCAACATCAAGCTGTACCCGGGCGTGTCGCTCATTCAGGGCGACCAGACGCGCGAGTTCAGCGCGCTGCGCCAGGGCGTGATCGACATGGCCGTGGGCTCGACCATCAACTGGTCGCCGCAGGTCAAGCAGCTCAACCTGTTCTCCATGCCCTTCCTGATGCCCGACTACGCGGCCATCGACGCGCTCACGCAGGGCGAAGTGGGCAAGGACATGTTCAAGACGCTCGACAAGGCCGGCGTGGTGCCGCTGGCCTGGGGCGAGAACGGCTTCCGCGAGATCACCAACTCGAAGAAGCCCATCAAGTCGCCGGCCGACATCAAGGGCATGAAGATCCGCGTGGTCGGCTCGCCGATCTACTCCGACATGCTCACCGCGCTGGGCGCCAACCCCACGCAGATGAGCTGGGCCGACGCACAGCCGGCGCTGGCCAGCGGCGCGGTCGACGGCCAGGAGAACCCGCTGTTCCTGTTCACGGTGCTCAAGATGCACACGGTGGGCCAGAAGTTCGTCACCACCTGGGGCTACGTGGCCGACCCGCTGGTGTTCGTGGTGAACAAGGAAATCTGGGCTTCGTGGACGCCGGCCGACCAGGCCATCGTGCGCCAGGCCGCGGTCGACGCCGGCAAGCAGGAAATCGCCATCGCGCGCAAGGGCCTGGTGGAAGCCGACAAGCCCGTGCTCAAGGACATCGCGGCCATGGGCGTGACCGTCACCAACCTGACGCCGGCCGAGCGTGACGCCTTCGTGAAGGCCACGCGCCCGGTGTACGACAAGTGGAAGTCGACCATCGGCGCCGACCTGGTGGCGAAGGCCGAGAAGGCCATCGCCGCGCGCGCGAAGTAAGCAACAAACCACTCTCTCGCGTCTGTGGATCGGGGTGGCCGCGACAATGCGGCCATGCACACCCTGATCATCGACACGGACCCCGGCGCGGACGACGTGATCGCGCTGCTGTTCGCCCTGGCGGCGCCCGAATCTCTCTCGATCCAGGCGCTGACCACGGTGGCGGGCAACGTTCCCCTCGCCAAGACTTCGCGCAACGCACGCCTGGCCTGCGAATGGGCCGGACGGCCCGAGGTGCCGGTCTACGCGGGCGCCGAGCGCCCCTTGCAGCGCACACCGATCTACGCCGCCAACATCCACGGCCACGAAGGCCTCACGGGCGTGGTCGTGCACGAGCCCGCCGTGCCGCTGGCCGAAGGCGGCGCCGTCGACTACCTCGTTCGCACATTGCGCGCCGCGCCCGAGAACAGCGTGACGCTCGCCATGCTCGGCCCGCAGACCAACCTTGCGCTGGCGCTCGAGCAGGCACCCGACATCACACGCGGCATTCGCGAGCTGGTGCTCATGGCCGGCGCGCATTTCAACGGCGGCAACATCACGCCCGTGGCGGAGTTCAACGTGTTCGCCGACCCGCACGCCGCCGAGGCGGTACTGAAGAGCGGCGTGCCGATCACGATGTTGCCGCTGGACGTGACGCACAAGATCCTGACGAGCGACGCGCGCATCGCGCGCCTGCGCGGCCTCGGCAACCGCGCCGGCGCGATCGTCGCCGACATCCTCGACGCCTACGCGCCGCAGGAGATGAAGCACTACGGCATGCCCGGCGGGCCGGTGCACGACGCCACCGTCACGGCTTACCTGCTGCGGCCAGACCTGTTCCAGGGCCGCCGCATCCACGTCGAGATCGACAGCCGCGAAGGCATGGGCTTCGGCCAGACCGTGGCCGACTGGCACGGCAGCCTGAAGCGGCCGGCCAACGTGAACTGGATCATCGACGGCGATGCGCAGGGCTTCTTCGACCTGCTGACGGAGCACATCGCGCGGCTGCCCTGAGCCTCTAGGCGAGCCCCATGAAAAAAGCCACGCTGCGAACAGCGTGGCTTTTTGCTTTGGGCGCCGCAGCGGATCAGTGCTGCAGGATCTTGTTGAGGAAGTCCTTGGTGCGCGGCTGGCGGTTTTCCGGGTGGTTGAAGAACTCTTCCTTCGAGCAGTCTTCCAGGATGCGGCCGCCGACGTCGATGAAGATCACGCGGCTGGCAACCTTGCGTGCGAAGCCCATTTCGTGCGTGACCACCATCATGGTCATGCCTTCCTTGGCCAGGCTCACCATCACGTCGAGCACTTCGCCGACCATTTCGGGGTCGAGCGCCGAGGTGGGTTCGTCGAACAGCATCACGATCGGGTCCATCGACAGCGCACGGGCGATCGCCACGCGCTGCTGCTGGCCGCCCGACAGCTGGCCCGGGAACTTGTCCTTGTGCGCCATCAGGCCCACGCGGTCGAGCATCTTCAGGCCGCGGGTCTTGGCTTCGTCGGCCGAACGGCCCAGCACCTTGATCTGAGCGATCGTGAGGTTCTCGGTCACCGACAGGTGCGGGAACAGCTCGAAGTGCTGGAACACCATGCCGACCTTGGAGCGCAGCTTGGGCAGGTTGGTCTTGGGGTCGTGCAGCGGGATGCCGTTGACGGTGATCTCGCCCTTCTGGAAGGGCTCGAGCGCGTTCACGGTCTTGATGAGCGTGGACTTGCCGGAACCCGACGGGCCGCACACCACCACCACGTCGCCCTTGGCGATGTTCACCGAGCAGTCGTTGAGCACCTGCACCGGGCCGTACCACTTGGAGACGTTCTTGATTTCAATCATTTTTTCGGACATTTGTTTCTCTCCGGTTCAGTTCAGCCACTCAATCAGCGAATGATGGCGATTTTCTTGTGCAGGCGCTTGACCACATAAGACAGCGAATAGCAGATGATGAAGTAGACGACCGCGGCCAGCAGGTACGACTCCACCGGTCGGCCGAAATTCTTGCCCGAGGTCTCGAAGCCCTTGAGCAGGTCGTAGGCGCCGATGGCATACACCAGCGAGGTGTCCTGGAACAGGATGATGGTCTGCGTCAGCAGCACCGGCAGCATGTTGCGGAAGGCCTGCGGCAGGATCACCAGCCGCATGTTCTGCCCATAGCTCATCCCCACGGCCTGGCCGGCGAAGACCTGGCCGCGCGGGATCGACTGGATGCCCGCGCGCATGATCTCGCTGAAGTAGGCCGCCTCGAAGGCGATGAAGGTGATCACCGCGGAATACTCCGCGCCGATGGGCCGTCCGATGACGAAGGGCACCAGCAGGAAGAAGCCCAGGATCACCATCACCAGCGGGATGCTGCGCATGCCGTTGACGTAGATGGCCGCCGGCACATCCAGCCACTTCTTGCCCGACAGGCGCATGAGCGCCAGCACGGTACCGAAGACGATGCCGCCCAGGGTGGCCACGACCGTGAGGAACACGCTGAAGTAGAAGCCCTTCAGCACGTAGTTGCTGATGACGCCCCAGTCGTAGAACGAAAAGTCGAGATTCATCATGTCAGTGTCCTCCTCCGGTGCCTGCGGCAACGAAGCCCGGGACCCTCGCCCTCTTCTCGATGTAGACCATGATCCGATTGATCACCAGTGCCGAGAAGATGTAAAGCAGCACGACACCGGCGTAGATTTCCATGTTGCGCCCGGTTTCCTCGCCGGCCTGCAGATAGAACTGCGTGAGCTCGGCGATCGACACCGCGAAAGCCACCGACGAGTTCTTGAAGATGTTCATCGATTCGCTGGTGAGCGGCGGCAGGATGATCCGGTAGGCCATGGGCAGGATGACGAAGCGGTAGTACTGCAGCGTGGTGAAGCCCACCGCCATGCCTGCGTAACGCTGCCCCTTGGGCAGGGCCTGGATGCCCGAGCGCAACTGCTCGGCAATGCGCGCCGACGTGAACAGGCCCAGCGCGATCACCACCAGCACGAAGGGCGGGAAGTCGCGCATGACCGGGAACAGCGACGGCACCACGTGGTACCAGAGGAAGATCTGCACCAGCAGGGGGATGTTGCGGAAAAGCTCGACCCAGGCGTTGCCGAATCTCACCAGCCACGGGTTGTCGGGCAGCGTGCGCAGGATGCCGATGGCCGATCCGACGACCAGGGCGATGACCAGTGCGCACAGCGACACCGACACCGTCCAGCCCCAGGCGGACATCATCCAGTTGAGATACGTTGATGCACCGCCCGTACCGAAGCAGCCTGGAACGATGTCGCCATCGATCGTGTCTTTGCAGAAGACCTGCCAGTCCCATGCCATGGGGAACTCCTCGTCTTGTCGTTTCTATCTATGGAGAAAACAAACGCCCGCCTTGAGGGCGGGCGCTTGTTGATCGATCACGCCAGACGAATTACTTCTTGGCGTAGTCTTCCATCGGCTTGTTGTTCGGGTTGGCCCAGGCCGCCTTGGTGGCATCCGACAGCGGCAGGTTCAGCGCCGTGTTGGTCGGGGGGACCGGCTGCATGAACCACTTGTCGTACAGCTTGTTCAGCGAGCCGTCCTTGATCTGGCGGGCAATGGACTCGTTGACCGCCTTCAGGAAGGCCTCGTCACCCTTGCGCACCATGCAGGCGATCGGCTCGACCGACAGTTCGGGGCCGACGATGGCGTAGTCCTTCGGCGCCTTGGACTTGGAGATGTTGGCGGCCAGGATCGAGCCGTCCATCACGAAGGCGTCGGCACGGCCGGTTTCCAGCAGCAGGAAGCTGTCTGCGTGGTCCTTGCCCATGACTTCCTTGAAGTCGATGCCCTGGGCGCGTTCGTTCTTGCGCAGGGTCTGGACCGAGGTGGTGCCGGTGGTGGTGGCCACGGTCTTGCCGTTCAGGTCCTTCAATTCCTTGATGCCCGAGCCGGCCTTCACGGCGATGCGCACGACTTCCACGTAGGTGGTGGTGGCGAAGTCGACATCCTTCTGGCGGGTGGCGTTGTTGGTGGTGGAGCCGCACTCCAGGTCCACGGTGCCGTTCTGCACCAGCGGGATGCGGTTCTGGGACGTGACGGGCACGTAGTTGACGGTCAGCTTCTTGCCGGCGGTCTTGCCCAGGTCTTCGATGATGCGTTCGCCCATCTCGGTGTGGAAGCCCACGTACTTGCCGTTGCCCAGGGTATAGGACAGTGCGGACGAATCACGCACGCCGAGGGCGATGGCGCCGCTGCCCTTGATCTTGGCCAGCGTGTCATTGGCCTGCGCGAAGGCGCCGCTGGTGGCGAGCGCTGCGACAGCCAATGCCAATACTTGTTTTTTCATACGAAAAGCTCCTGAGGGTGACTGAAACAAATAGAACGAAATTCTAGACACTCGCATTTTGCGGGATACCCGGACCAACCCGGTGCATCCCACGGGCATCGAAGCCCGCCTCGCACCGGCCGCGCCCATCGAGGCGCCAGCCTGGTGCAATCCAGACATTTCGCATTGTCCGACTTTCACTAAGCAGCCTTTGTGCCCGGCATTCGGGCGGCTGTCGATGGCGGATGCAGCGTACCGGCGATCCCCGGCGATCGCTCACGTGCAGCGGCCGAAAAAAACTGCCGCGACTGTAGTGGCGCCGTGGCCGGGCCGCCAATGCTGATTGCGGGAGGTCGTATGCGTGGTGCTTATAGATTGTGCAGCGCACAAAATCACTGCCATTCACACTCGTCGGTCAGTGCGGCGGCTGGGTCCCGACCAGGTACGACCACAGGGCGTCGGCCGTGCGCTTGGGTTGCATGCTCTCGGACAGCCCGGCCCGCGCGGCCGAACGGCTGGCGCCGGCCTTCACCGGGACCGGCGCAGTGGGCCGCTCGCGGTAGGCGCGGATTTCCATCCGGGCCTCGAGGCTGTCGATCTCGGGCGGCAGCGCGCTCACCAGCTTGCGCGCCTTGATCTCCTTGCGCACCGCGCTTTGCGGCAGGAAGGCGATGCCGTGGCCTTCGAGCGCCATGACCTTCAGGCCTTCGGCCATGTCGGTTTCATAGACGCGGTCGAGGTGGATCGCGGTGCCCGATTCCTTCAGCAGCTGGTCGACCACGCGCCCGAGGTAGGCGCCCGGCGCATAGCCCAGGTAGGGCAGCGGCTGGCCCGGGCGGCCCGGCAGCCGGTAGCGCGGCGCGCCCTCGGCATCGGCCTTGACCCAGGGCGCCACGGTTTCCTCGCCCAGGCTGACCATCTCGTACTTGGTGGCGTCGAGCTGCAACGGCTGCGAGGGGTGGTGGTAGGCGATCAGCAGGTCGCAGCTGCCTTCGACCAGCCGCAACACGGCGTCATGCACGTTGAGCGCGATGAGGCGGCTCTTGATGGGTCCGAAATGCTCGCGCAGGCTGGTGACCCACGACGGAAAGAAGGTGAAGGCCAGCGTGTGCGGCACGGCGATCTCGATCACGTCCTGGCCGGCGGCCGAGTGCCCGCGCAGCATGGCGCGCGTGCTCTGCAGCGACTGCAGCATCTCGATGGCCTGGCTGTAGAGCGTCTGGCCCGCGGGCGTGAGGCGCGTGGGGTAGGAGCTGCGATCGACCAGGTCGGTGCCGGCCCATCCCTCGAGCGCCTGGATGCGCCGCGAGAACGCCGGCTGCGTCACGTGCCTCAACTGGGCCGAGCGGCTGAAGCTGCGGGTTTCCGCCAAGCTGATGAAGTCTTCGAGCCACTTTGTTTCCATACGCGGCGATTATGCGAGCGCCGCGCCATACTGGGCGCCCCCTCCTTTTCCCGCATCCGCCATGTCTTTCGACGACCTGCCCGACCTCAGCGCCACCGAACTTTCGCGCCGGATCGCGGCCCGCGACGTGTCCTGTCGCGAGGTGATGCAGGCCGCGCTCGCCCGCATCGACGCACTCAATCCACGCTTCAACGCCATCGTCTCCCTGCGCGACCCTGCGCAGCTGCTGGCCGAAGCCGGCGAGCGCGACGCCGAGCTGGCGCGCGGCGAGCGGCGCGGCTGGATGCACGGCTTTCCGCTGGCCGTGAAAGACCTGAGCCACGCCGCCGGCCTGCCGACCTCGATGGGCTCGCCGCTCTCGCCACGCTCGCCCGCGCGCACCGACAGCCTGCACGTCGCCCGCATGCGCGCGGCCGGCGCCGTCGTCATCGGCAAGACCAACACGCCCGAGTTCGGGCTCGGCTCGCACACCTACAACCCGGTGTTCGGCATCACGCGCAACGCCTACGACCCGGCCCGCAGCGCGGGCGGCAGCAGCGGCGGCGCGGCCGTGGCGCTGGCCCTGGGCATGCTGCCCGTGGCCGACGGCAGCGACATGATGGGCTCGCTGCGCAACCCGGCCGCCTTCAACAACGTGATCGGCATGCGCCCTTCGCGCGGTCGTGTGCCCGGCGACCCGGAGCAGGAACTCTTCTTTCAGCAACTGGGCTGTGAAGGTCCGATGGGCCGCACCGTGGAAGACACCGCCCGGCTGCTGGCCGTGCAGGCAGGCTTCGACACGCGCGTGCCGCTGTCGTCGCCGCACCCACTGCCCTCGCCCGATGCCTTGCAGCTCGACGGCGAGACGCGGGGCCTGCGCATCGGCTGGCTCGGCAGCGTCTGGCCCGAGCTGCCGCTGGCGCCTGGCGTGCGCGAACTCGGCGAGCAGTCACTCGACACCTTCCGCGCCCTCGGCTGCGAGGTCGAACCCTGCACGCTCGACGTGCCGCGCGAACACAACTGGAGCGCCTGGCTGCGCCTGCGCCAGCTGCTGGTGGGCGGCAAGCTCGGCGCCTACCTGAGCGACCCGAAGCTGTTCGCCCAGCTCAAGCCCGAGGCGCAATGGGAGATCGAGCAAAGCCGTCACCTCGATGCGGCCTCGCTGTACCAGGCCTCGCTGTATCGCTCGAACGTGTACCGCGCGTTCCTGAAACTCTTCGAGCGCTTCGATTTCGTGGTCGCGCCGACGGCGCAGGTATTCCCGTTCGATGCCGAACTGCACTGGCCGACCGAGGTGAACGGCGTGAAGAGCGACACCTACCACCGCTGGATGGAGATCGTCACGCCCTTCACGCTGGCCGGCCTGCCGACGCTGAATGTGCGCGCGGGGTTTGGTGAGGGCGGACTGCCGATGGGGCTGCAGCTGGCGGGGCCGATCCATGCGGACCTCGACGTGCTGCGGCTGGGGCATGCCTATGACCAGGCGTGCGGCTGGGGCGCTCGACGCCCGTCCGCCCTGGCTTGACTCCCTCCCCTTCCGGGGGAGGGTTGGGGCGGGGGCAAGCGGCGTACCCCATGGGCGCTCTGCCCGCCCCCATCCCAACCTTCCCCCGGAGGGGGAAGGAGCGAAAACATCAGATCGGCGTGAGCACACCACGCCCCGCGAAGTGCCCTTCGGCATTCGCAAGGAAGTGGTCCACCGACTTCTGCGTCGCCTCGGGCGACCAGCCTGCCATGTGTGGCGTCAGCAGCACGTTGTCCAGGCCGATGAGCGGCTCGGGGCGCTTGGGCTCGCTCTCGTACACGTCCAGGCCCGCGCCGGCGATGCGTTTCTCGCGCAGCGCGGCGGCCAGTGCCTCGGTGTCGACCACGCTGCCGCGGCCGATGCTCACGAGGTAGCCCTGCGGCCCCAGCGCATCCAACACTTCGGCGTTGACCAGGTGCTTCGTCGCCGGCCCGCCGGGTGCGGCCAGCACGAGGAAATCGGCCCAGGTGGCCAGCGACTTCAGGTCGTCGAAGTAGCGCTGCGTCACGCCGTCCTTCGGCTTGCGGTTGTGATAGCCGACCTCCATGTCGAAGGCCGCAGCGCGCTTCGCGATCTTCTGCCCGATGGTGCCCATGCCCAGAATGCCCAGCTTCTTGCCCGACACGTTCGGCGGCTGCGGAATCGCCTCGCGCCACACGCCCTCGCGGCACAGCCGGTCGAGCGTGCGGAACTCGCGCACGATGCTGATGAGCAGGCCGAAGGCGTGGTCGGCCACGCAATCGTCGTTGGTGCCCGCGCCGTTGGCGGTGGCGATGCCGCGCGCGCGCGTCGCGTCGAGCGGCACGCCCTCATAGCCCGCGCCCATGCAGCAGACCAGCTCGAGCGCCGGCATCGCCTCGATCTCGGCGGGCGTGAGGCCGATGACGCCGATGGTCAGCACCGCGCGGAATTTCTTGCCGTGTTCGGCGATGGCCGCCGCCCGTTCGGCGTCGCCGAAGGCATAGGTCATGTCGTAGACCTCGGCAATCTGGGCCTGGTGGGCGCTCGAGAGGCTGTTGAGCACCAGCAGGGGAATCTTGGTCGACACGTGGGAACTCCTGAGTTCGATGGGAAAGACGCAATGATCGGGCTAGAGCAGAGGTACCGCTTCGCTCTTCTGCAAAGCCCACATCTGCGCGTAGCGGCCCTGCTTCGCGAGCAGCTCGGCATGCGTGCCGCGCTCGACGATCACGCCCGATTCGAGCACCAGGATCTCGTGCGCCTCGACCACGGTCGAGAGGCGGTGCGCGATGACCAGCGTGGTCTTGCCCTGCGCGGCGCTGCGAAGCTCGGACTGGATGGCGCGTTCGTTGGCCGAATCGAGCGCCGAGGTGGCCTCGTCGAAGATCACGATCGGCGGGTTCTTCAGCAGCGTGCGCGCGATGGCCACGCGCTGCTTCTCGCCGCCCGAGAGCTTCAGGCCGCGCTCGCCCACCGTGGTCTCGTAGCCCTTGGGCGTGGCAACGATGAAGTCGTGGATGCGCGCGGCGCGTGCAGCGCCTTCGACCTCTTCGCGCGTGGCGCCGGGGCGGCCGTAGGCGATGTTGTATTCGACCGTGTCGTTGAACAGCACCGTGTCCTGCGGCACGATGCCGATGGCGCGACGCACGCTGGATTGCTGCACGGCGCGGATGTCTTCACCGCCGATGGTGATGCGGCCTTCCTGCACGTCGTAGAAGCGGTACATCAGCCGGGCGAGCGTCGACTTGCCCGAGCCCGAGGGGCCGACCACGGCCACCGTCTTGCCGGCCGGGATCTCGAAGCTCACGTGCTTGAGGATCGGCCGTGCCGGCTCGTAGGCGAAGCTCACGTCCTCGAAGCGCACGGTGGAATCGGCGCCCGCGAGCGGCTGCGCGTCGGGCACGTCGCGCACCTCGCGTTCGCGCTCCAGCAGCACGAACATCTTGTCCAGGTCGGTCAGGCTCTGCTTGATCTCGCGGTAGATCACGCCCAGGAAGTTCAGCGGGATGTACAGCTGGATCATGAAGGCGTTGACCATCACCAGGTCACCCAGCGTCATGCGCCCTTCGACCACACCCGAGGTGGCGCGCCACAGCATCAGCACGAGGCTGATGGCGATCAGCGCCTGCTGGCCCGTGTTGAGCATGCTCAGCGTGCGCTGGCTCTTGATGGCCGCCTTGCGGTAGCGGTCGAGGCTGGCGTCGTAGCGCTTCGCCTCGAACTCCTCGTTGTTGAAGTACTTGACCGTTTCGTAGTTCAAGAGCGAATCGACCGCGCGGCTTTGCGCCATCGAGTCGAGCTCGTTCATGGTCTTGCGAAACTGCGTGCGCCATTCGGTCACGGTGACCGTGAAGACGATGTACAGCACCAGCGCCGCGCCCGTGATCCACACGAACAGCGCGTCGAACTTCACGCCCAGGATGGTGAGCACCAGCACCAGCTCGATGATGGTGGGCACGATGCTGTACAGCGACATCGAGATCAGCGAATGCACGCCGCGCGTGCCGCGCTCGATGTCGCGCGTCATGCCGCCGGTCTGGCGCTCCAGGTGAAAGCGCAGGCTCAGTGCATGCAGGTGGCCGAACACCTCCAGCGCGATCCGCCGCGCGGCGCCCTCGGTGGCCTTGGCGAAGATGAGTTCTCGCAGCTCGTTGAAGAGCGAGGTCGAGAAGCGAAGCAGCCCGTAGGCCAGCAGCAGCGCGATCGGCACCACGAGCAACGCCTGCGCCATGTCGGGCTTGGGCGTCATCGTGTCGACGAGGTTCTTGAGCAGCACCGGCACGCCCACGTTCGCGACCTTGGCCGCGATCATGAAACCGAGCGCCGCGATCACGCGCCACTTGTACTGCCAGAGGTAGGGAAAGAGGCGGCGCAGGGTCGCCCAGTCGGAACGGTCGGCGCGCGCGGGCGGGTGGCCGCCGGCCGCTTGGGGAGGGGAGGAAAGGGCTTCGCCGCTTCGGCGCATGGAGGACAATCGTGGTTGTTTGTTTGCTTCAGATTGTGCCCATGTCCTCCCCTTCCAGTGCCTCTTCCACCGCAGCGGCGGCCGCCGCCACCCTCAAGAGCCTGCCCACCGACATGGAGCTGGTGCTCAAGGTCATCCCGATGCCGGCCGACTGCAACGCCAACGGCGACATCTTCGGCGGCTGGGTCATGGCGCAGTGCGACCTGGCCGGCTCGGTGATCCCGGCGCGCTACGCCCGGGGCCGCCAGGCGACGGTGGCGGTCAACGAGTTCATCTTCAAGCAGCCGGTGCGGCTGGGCGACATCCTCTCGTTCTATTCGAAGCTGGTGCGCGTCGGACGCACCTCGGTCACGGTGACGGTCGAAGTGTTCGCGGAGCGCTTCCGGGCGCAGGGCGAGTACATCAAGGTGACCCAGGCCACCTTCACCTATGTAGCGATCGACGACAACGGCCGCCCCCGTCCGATCGAGCCGCTGCCGGCCTGAGCGCCGCCCTCTTCCTTTTCAGGCCACGCCCGCATCGCGCACGCGCGCGGTGCACTCGAACTCGCGGTTGATCCAGCGCGCGTCGCGCCGCTCCACGCGGCGGATGTAGACCGACTGCACCACGTCGCGCGTGTGGGCATCGATCTCGACCGGGCCGCGCGGGCTGTCCAGCCGCAGGCCGCGGAACGCATCGACCAGCCGCTCCGCGCCCGCCTTGCCGCCTCGCACACCGGGCGCGCTCAGGGCCGCATCGATGGCCGCGAGCGCGTCGTGCGCCGCCACCGCGAAGTAACCCGGGCGCAGGTGGCTGCCGTACTCGGTCTCGAAGGCGCCCGCGAAGCGGCGGTTGGCCGGTGACTCGTGGGCGTAGGAATAGTGATGGCTCGTGACCAGCCCCTCGGCCAGCTCGCCGATGCCGTCGAGGTAGTGGTCGTCGGTGGCGTCGCCCGTCGCGAGCAGGCGGATGCCGGTGTCGGCCATGCCACGGTCGCGCCAGAACTTGAGGAAGATCGCCGGCATCTGCCCCGAGGGCAGGAAGAAGAACACGGCCTGCGGCTTCAGCTCGCGCAGGCGCAGCATGTAGGCCGAGTAGTCGAGCGTGTTCAGCGGCACGCGCAGCATCGCGCCCACGCGGCCGCCGCCGGCGGTGATGCCGGAGACGAAGGCGCTCTCGGCGTCCACGCCGGAGGCGTAGTCGGCCACCACGGTGCACACGTCGCGCAGGCCCTGCTGCAGCGCCCAGCGCGCCAGCGGCGCCGTGACCTGCGGGATGGTGAACGACACCCGCACCATGAACGGCGAGCGCCCGGTGATGCCCGAGGAGGCGGCGTTCATGATCACGGTCGGCACGCGCGCCTGCGTGGCGACCGTGCCGACGGCGTAGGCGTTGGAGCTGAAGTCCAGCCCCGTGAGCAGGTCGACGCGCTCGCTCTCGATGAGGTCTTGCGCCTGGCGCCGCGCTTGCTCGGGCGCACTGCCGGGCACGTCGCGGCGCAGCAGTTCGACGGGACGGCCCGCGATCTGCTGCTTGTGATCGGCCAGCCAGACCGCCATGCCGGCATCGAACTGGCGCCCGCCGCCCGCATACGGCCCCGACCACGAGCCGATGACGCCGATGCGCAAAGGCCGCACGCGCGCCAGCACCAACGAAGGCGCCGCGAGCGTGCCCGCGAGTAAGCCCAAAGCATGCCGTCGCGTCGGCTTGAATGCTACTTTTTCAGTAGCATTGATCGCCCGTGTGGCGGGCGTTGTGGGCGGGTTGACGTCTGGAGCAGGCACGAGGAACAGTGTACGCAGGCACCGTTCGCAGACAAGTCCACGGAAGGTTTAGACCTTCGAGAAATCGGGCTTGCGCTTCTCCATGAAGGCACCGAATGCTTCCTTGGCGGCAGGCTCGCGCAGCATGCGCCCGAAGCTCGCGCCTTCCTCGCCCATGCGTTCGAGCACGGCGGGCATCTGGGCCTTCTTCAGCAGGCGCTTGGTCTCGATCAGCGCGCTCAGCGGCTTGGCCGCGAGCTTGCGGGCCTGCGCCTGGGCGATGGCGTTGGCTTCGGTCGGCGGCACCACGCGGTTGACCAGGCCCACTTCGAGCGCGGCCTCGGCCATGAAGGGCTCGCCCAGCAGCAGGGCTTCGGCGGCGCGGTGGTAGCCCAGCATCTGCGGCACCAGCAGGCTCGACGCCGCTTCGGGGCACAGGCCCAGGTTGACGAAAGGCATCGAGAACGCGGCGTTGTCGCCCGCGTAGACGAGGTCGCAGTGGAACAGCATCGTGGTGCCGATCCCCACGGCCGGACCGCACACGGCGGCGACGATGGGCTTGGGGAAGGTCGCGATGCCGCGCAGGAAGCGGAACACCGGCGACTCCTGCGTGGAGGCCGGGCCGTTGAGGAAGTCGCCGATGTCGTTGCCGGCGCTGAAGATGGTCGGGTCGCCCTGGATCAGCACGCAGCGCACAGCGGCTTCACTCTCGGCGGTGGCAAGCGCGTCGGCCAGCGCGGCGTACATGCTGCTGGTGATCGAGTTCTTCTTGTCGACGCGGTTGAAGGTGATGGTCATCACGCCGGCTTCGGTGTGGACGAGGATGTCGCTCATGGAAAGGTCCTTGGTAGGTAAAACGGGGGCGACGCGCTCAGGCACAGATAGCGTCGCGAACGAAATCGAGGCGGTCCTGGCCCCAGAACATCTGGTCGCCGACGAACATGGTGGGGGCGCCGAACACGCCGCGCTCCACGGCCTCCTGGGTGACCGCCTTGAGGCGGTCCTTGGTGTCCTGCGCGCCGGCCAGCGCGAGCAGGCCCGCGGCGTCGAAGCCTGCATTTTGCAAGACGGCGCCGACGGTCGCGGGGTCGTTGAGGTTCTTCGGCTCGACCCACATCGCATGGAACACCGCGTCGACGTACGCGCCGAAACGCTCGGGCTGCTTCATCTGCACGCCGGTGGCGCCGCGCATCAGCAGCAGCGTGTTGATCGGGAAATGCGGGTTGTGCACGAAGGGCACGCCGTAGCGCTTCGCGAAGCGCTGCAGGTCGACGGTGAGGTACGGGCCCTTGGCCTTGATCTCGGCGGGCGAATGGTTGCCCGTGGCCTGGAACACGCCGCCCAGCAGCATGGGCTTCCAGACCAGCTCGGCGCCGGTGTCGGCGCACACGTGCGGCAGCTGCGTGGCGGCCAGGTAGGCGGCGGGGCTGCCGACGTCGAAATAGAACTCGACGGATTTCGTCATGGGTGTCTGTCTCCTTTTGGCGGTGCGTCGTGACGCGAGTGCGGCGCCGGTCAGAACTTCTCGGACCAGGGACGCAGATCCAGTTCGTGCGTCCACGCGTCACGCGGCTGCGAATGCAGCATCCAGTAGCTGTCGGCGATGTGGTCCGGGTTCAGGATGCCGTCGCTGTCCTTCAGCGCATAGCGCTCGGGGAAATTGCTGCGGATGAACTCGGTGTCGATGGCGCCGTCGACCACGACATGCGCGACGTGGATGCCCTGGGGCCCCAGCTCGCGCGCCATCGACTGTGCTAACGCGCGCAGGGCCATCTTGGCGCCCGAGAAGGCGCCGAAATTGGCCGCGCCCCGCAGCGACGCCGTTGCGCCCGTGAAGATGATCGTGCCGCGATGGCCGCCGGCCGGCATCGCGCGCGCCACCATGCGCTTGGCCACTTCGCGGCCGTTGAGAAAGCCCGAGAAGCAGGCCATCTCCCACACCTTGAAGTACTTTCGCGCGGACTCGGTGAGGATGCTCTCGGGCACGTTGGCGCCGATGTTGAACACCATCACCTCGATCGGTCCGATGGTCGATTCGATCTGCTCGACGAGCGCCACCACTTCCTCTTCCTTGCGTGCATCGCAGGCGAAGGCGTGGGCGCGGCCGCCGTCGGCCTCGATCTGCGCCACCAGCGGCTGCAGCTTGTCGAGGCTGCGCCGCGTGACGCAGGTGGCGTAGCCTTCGCGCGCGAAGCGGCGGGCGATGGCACCGCCGGTGGCGTCGCCTGCGCCGACGATGAGTGCTGCCTTGGTGAGCGTCATCGCGTCATTCCTTGTAGTAGACGATCTGGTTCGAGGTCGCGAGCAGCGCGCCCTTCTCGCTCCACAGCTGCGCCTTCTGGTCGAAGAAGCCGTTGAAGAACTGCTGCCCCGCCGCACAGCCCAGCAGGTAGCCCGTGCCGACCTCGGCCAGCTCGGCGGCGCCGACATGGAAGTAGGTGGTGATCGACACCGTGCCCGCGGGCACATGCTTGGCGCGGCGCAGCCAGACGCGCGGATAGAACACATCGCTCAACGCGGCGAGCGAGGCGAAGTCGAGCGGTCGTGCCTGCGCGTCGCGCACCCAGATGCGGGTTTCGCTGTGCTGCAGGCTGCCGTCCCACTTCGAGGGAATGCCGCCGCTGAAGGGGCGCATCTCGTACTGGTCGAGCCAGGCCACGCCCGACGGGCCGATGCTGATGCGATCGACCGCCTCGGGCTTCGGCGCCTCGGGCATGGTGAGGTCGGCCTGGCTCCAGGTGTCGCGGCGCGCGGCCGTCACCACCGTGGCGGTGGTCGTCATGTTCGTGGTGCCGTCGGCGCCGGGCTGCGTGATCGTCACCGTCCAGTGCTGCGTCGAGCGGTTAGTGCGCACGGCGGTGGCCTGGATGTCGAACGCGCCCTCGCCGAGCGCGGCCGCGTAGTTGACGGTCAGCGCGATGGGCGTGCCGAGCAGGTCGGGGTGCTGGAGCACCGACTGCAGCGCGAGCGCCGCGGTGGTGCCGCCGAACGGGCCGACCATGTTCCAGTAGTCGGGACTTGTGGTGCCGGTGAAGTGCCCCACGCGGATGTCGCTGTGGTGCAGGGCCAGGGCTTTGTCGAAGGGGTGTGGGGTCGTGCTCATGGTGATCGCCAGTGTGCCTTCGATGGATGACGTCACGCAGTCGTGTGCGGGACGTTGGCGTGCTGCACTGCGGCAGGCGCGGTGAGCGCCGCGAGCCGGTGCAGCTTGTCGATCGTGCTCGGCCACAGGCTCTGGCTGAACTGTTCGCGGAAGAAGCCGAAGTGGCCGATGCGTCTGGCCTGCACGTCGGCGGGCGCGATGCGCTCCACCGCGCTCGGCGCGCCCGCATACAGGCTCACGAGGCTCTTCGTGCCCGCGAGCGTCATGAGTTCGTCGTCGGTCATCGACAGCGCGAGCACCGGAAAGCGCACGCGCGCATAGCTTTGCACGGCAGCTTCGCCTTCCGCGCCCACGCTGTAGCGCGGGTTCAGGCACCAGCGGCGCCATTGCAGGATCACGCCGCGCGGCAGGTCGCCCACCTTCTTCAGCCGGCGGCCGGGAAAGTAGCCGCACAGCCGCGTGACCAGCGGCACCAGCACGAACCAGAAATACAGGATGCTGCGCCGCAGCTTCGGCGCATTCTCGCGCCAGTAGCCGCTGCCGGCCGCGATGCTGACGAGGCCGTCGACCTGCCCCGGCCGCTGCAGGAACCCCGGAAGCTGTGCGCCGAGGCTGTGGCCCAGCAGGTAGAGCGGCTCATCGGGCAGCGCGGCCTTGGCGGTGTCGATCACCGCCTCGTAGTCTCGCGCCCAGTCGAACAGGTCGGCCTGGAAACCACGCAGCGGCGCCTCGCCAAGCGAGTCTCCGCTGCCGCGGTAGTCGAAGGTCCAGACCTGCAGGCCCTGCGCGGCAAGCCAGTGCGCGAAGGGCTCGTAGAACGACTGGCGCACGCCCATCGCACCGCCGATGACGATGCTGGCGCGCGCCGCGCCGGCAGGGTCGTAGCGACGCACCGCCAATTGATGCGCGCCGCCGTCGACCGAAAGCTGCTGCGTCTGCATGAAGCTGTCTCCTTCGTTGTGCCAGCACTCGTCACGGTGCCTTTCGCGTCTTCGATCAGACGCGCTCAAAAATCCCTGCAGCGCCTTGGCCCATCCCCACGCACATCGTGACCATGCCGTACTTCAGCTTCTCGCGGCGCAGCGCGTGCACCACGGTGGCTGCGCGGATCGCGCCCGTCGCGCCGAGCGGGTGACCCAGCGCAATCGCGCCGCCCATCGGGTTGACCTTGGCGGGATCGAGCCCCAGCGTGTTCATCACCGCGAGCGATTGCGCGGCGAAGGCTTCGTTGAGCTCGAACCAGTCGATGTCTTCGTGCTTCAGGCCCGCATAGCGCAGCGCGGCCGGGATCGCCTCGATCGGGCCGATGCCCATGATGTGCGGCGGCACGCCCTTGCTGGCGAAGCTCACGAAACGCGCGAGCGGCGTGAGGCCGTACTGCTTCACGGCCTTCTCGCTCGCCAGGATCAGCGCGCCCGCGCCGTCGGAGGTCTGCGAGCTGTTGCCGGCCGTCACGGTGCCGCGCGCGGCGAACACGGTGCGCAGCTTGGCCAGGCCTTCGATGCTGGTGTCGGGGCGCGCGCCTTCGTCCAGGCTCACGGTGCGCGTCTTCGCGATCGACTCGCCGGTTTCCAGGTTCGGCGTGCGGTCGGTCACCTCGATCGGCGTGATCTCGTCGGCGAACTTGCCGGCCGCCTGCGCGGCCAGCGCCTTCTGGTGCGAAGCCAGCGCGAACGCGTCCTGCGCCTCGCGGCTCACCTTCCACTGCTGCGCCACCTTCTCTGCCGTGAGGCCCATGCCGTAGGCGATGCCTACGTCGCCTTCGCGCTCGAAGATCGAGGGCGACAGCGACGGCGAGTTGCCCATCATCGGCACCATGCTCATGCTCTCGACGCCGGCCGCGATCATCACATCGGCCTCGCCGACGCGGATGCGGTCCGCCGCCATCTGCACGGCCGACAGGCCCGAAGCGCAGAAGCGGTTGACGGTGATGCCGCCGATGCTCGTCGGCAGGCCCGCCAGCACCGCGCCGATGCGCGCGACGTTCAAGCCCTGCTGCGATTCGGGAATCGCGCAGCCGCAGATGATGTCTTCGATGGCCTTCGGATCGAGGTTCGGCACGGCGGCGAGCGCCGCCTTCAGCGTGGTCGCGAGCAGGTCGTCGGGACGGTAGTTGCGGAAGTAGCCGCGGTGCGACTTGCCGATGGGGGTGCGGGTGGCGGAGACGATGTAGGCGTCTTGTACTTGCTTGCTCATGAAATCTGTCCTTAGTTGCGCACGGGTTTGCCGGTGCTGAGCATTCCCATGATCCGCTCCTGCGTCTTGGGATGCACGATGAGCGAGCAGAACGCCTTGCGCTCCAGCGTCATCAGGTATTCCTCGGTCACGAGCGAACCCGCGTCCACGTCGCCGCCCGTCACCACGTTGGCGATCAGGCTCGCGATGTGGAAGTCGTGCGCGCTGATGAAGCCGCCGTCGCGCATGTTCACGAGCTGGCCCTTGATCGTCGCGGCGCCGCTGCGGCCCGCCACGCGGAAGCTGCGGCGCAGCGGCGGGCGGTAGCCGGCGTCGGCCATGGCCTTGGCCTGCTGCAGCGCCACGTACAGCAGCTCGTCCTTGTTCGGCACGATCACGTCGCTGTCGAGCAGGTAGCCCAGCTTCTTCGAGTCGAGCGCGCCCGTGCCCACCTTGGCCATCGCGGCGGCGGTGAAGCCTTCGGTGAGGAAGGGCAGCAGGTCGGTACCCGTCGAAGCCGAAGCGTTCTCGGCCGCACGGCGTGCGATGTAGGTCAGGCCGCCCGCGCCGGGAATCAGGCCCACGCCGACTTCGACCAGGCCGATGTAGCTTTCCATCGCGACGACGCGCTTGGCCGAGTGGATGGCCAGCTCGCAACCGCCGCCCAGTGCCATGCCGCGCACGGCCGAGATCACCGGCACGTTGGCGTAGCGGATCTTGAGCATGACGTTCTGCAGCTCTTCTTCCGCGCCTTCGACCGCGCCGATGCCCGCGACCACGAAGGCCGGCAGCATCGCCTGCAGGTCGGCGCCGACCGAGAAGACTTCATCCGGCGACCAGATCACGAGGCCCTTGTATTCAGCTTCGGCCAGATCGACCGCGGCGCCCAGCGCCTCGGCCACGTCGGGGCTGATGGCGTGCATCTTCGACTGGATGCTCGCGATGAGCACTTCGCCGTCCAGCGTCCACACGCGCACATCGCCTTCGTCGCTGATGGTGGTGCCGGCCGTGCTGGCATCGGCTGCATTCGCGCCGAGCACGCTTTCGGGGAACAGCTGGCGGTCATGCACGGGCAGCTTGCGCTGCGGCACGAACTTGTTCTGCGATGCGCTCCACGAACCTTCGGGCGTGTGCACGCCGCCCGCTTGCGCCACCGGGCCTTCGAACACCCACTTGGGCAGCGGCGCGGTGCTCAGCGCCTTGCCGGCGTCGATGTCTTCCTGCACCCACTTGGCGACCTGCGCCCAGCCGGCTTCCTGCCACAGCTCGAAGGGGCCCTGCTTCATGCCGAAGCCCCAGCGCATCGCGAAGTCGATGTCGCGCGCGCTCTCGGCGATGTCGCCCAGGTGCACGGCGGCATAGTGGAAGCCGTCGCGCAGGATGGCCCAGAGGAACTGGCCCTGCGGTCCTTCGCTCTCGCGCAGCAGCTTCAGGCGCTCGCCCGCGGGCTTCTTGAGCATGCGGCCGTACACCTCGTCGGCCTTGGCGCCGGCGGGCACGTACTCGCCGCTCTTCAGGTCGAAGCGCAGGATGTCGCGGCCGGCTTTCTTGAAGAAGCCGGCCTTGGTCTTCTGGCCCAGGTTGCCCAGTTCGAGCAGCTTGGCGAGCACCGGCGGCGTCGCGAAGTTGGCGTAGAACGGATCGGTCTCGGCGTTGAGGTTGTCCTGCAGCGTCTTCACGACGTGGGCCATGGTGTCCAGGCCCACCACGTCGGCGGTGCGGAAGGTGCCCGAGCTCGCGCGACCCAGCTTCTTGCCGGTGAGGTCGTCCACCACGTCGGGCGTGAGGCCGAACTTCTCGACTTCCTTCAGCGTGGCCAGCATGCCGGCGATGCCGACGCGGTTGGCGATGAAGTTGGGCGTGTCGTGCGCGCGCACCACGCCCTTGCCGAGCGTGCTGGTGACGAAGGCTTCGAGGTCGTCGAGCACCTGCGGCTGCGTGGTGGGCGTGTTGATCAGTTCCACCAGGAACATGTAGCGCGGCGGATTGAAGAAGTGAATGCCGCAAAAGCGCGGCTTCAACGCTTCAGGCAGCGCCTCGCTGAGCTTGGTGATCGACAGGCCCGAAGTGTTCGAGGCCAGGATCGCGTGCTTGGCGACGTGAGGCGCGATCTTCTTGTAGAGGTCGAGCTTCCAGTCCATGCGCTCGGCAATGGCCTCGATGACGAGATCGCACTCGCCGAGCTTGGCCAGGTCGTCTTCGTAGTTGGCCTGTTCGATCAGGCCGGCGTCGGCCACGTCACCGAGCGGCGCGGGCTTGAGCTTCTTGAGGTTGTCGATGGCGCGCGTGACGATGCCGTTCTTCGCTGCACCTTGAGCGACCGCACCGGTCGCGTCCTTGGCAGCCAGGTCGAACAGCACGACAGGCACGCGCACGTTGACGAGGTGGGCGGCAATCTGCGCGCCCATCACGCCGGCGCCGAGCACGGCGACCTTCTTCACTTGAAATCGGGACATGTTGCTTGGTATTTTTTCGGTTGAAAACGCGCGGCAGGCTTACTGCGCGCGGGTCCAGGTTTGGGTGCGCCAGAAGGGGCCGAGGTAGCCGCGCACTTCGAGCTTCTTGCCGCCGTCGATGGGCGTGAAGCTCGCGCGGTATTCCTTGCCGTTCTCGGGGTCGAGGATCTTCCCGCCTTCCCAGACGTCCTTGCCCTCGGCCTTCTTGCCGCCGCGGATGATCTCCAGGCCCGTGATGGGCTTGCCCTTGCGGTCGTCACTGCATTCGTCGCAGGTGGCGTCGGGCTTGGTGTCTTTCTTCAACGACTTCTCGATGCGGCCGCTGAGCGCGCCGTTGGTTTCGGCGATGCGGATCTCGGCCTTGACCTCGCCGGTCTTGTCGTCGGCGTTGCGCCAGAGCCCCACCGGGGTGCTCTGCGCCATGGCCGAGACGGCGGTGACAGTGAACAAGACGGCTGCAAGCGTTGCTTTCATGAGCGGCTCCCGGTTGGTCGATGAAGAAAGGCTGTGCCGCTTAAGCGAGCGCGGCGTCGGTGTCCATCAACACCTTGCTGCCGGCGCGCGCGGTGCGCATCAGCGTCGCGGTCTCGGGGAACAGCTTGGCGAAGTAGAAGCGCGCGGTCTGCAGCTTGGCGACGTAGAACGGGTCGGTGTTGCCGGCGGCGATCTCGCGCAGCGCGACCTGGGCCATGCGGGCGAACAGGTAGCCGAACACGAAGTGGCCGGCCACGCGCAGGTAGTCGACGGCGGCGGCGCCCACTTCGTCGGGGTTCTGGAAGCCCTTGAAGCCGATCTCGGTCGTGAACTTGGTGAGCTGGTCGCCCAGGCCCGCGATCGGGTTGATGAACTCGGCCATCTTCTCGTTCACGCCTTCTTCTTCCACCAGCTTGGCGACGAGCTTGCCGAACTTCTTGAGCGACGCGCCGTTGTTGCCCAGGATCTTGCGGCCCAGCAGGTCCAGCGACTGGATGGTGTTGGTGCCTTCATAGATCATGTTGATGCGGTTGTCGCGCACGAACTGCTCCATGCCCCATTCCTTGATGAAGCCGTGGCCGCCGAAGACCTGCATGCACGAGTTGGTCGCGATGTGGCCGTTGTCGGTGATGAAGGCCTTCACGATGGGCGTGAGCAGCGCGACCAGTTCGCCCGAGTCCTTGCGCACCTTCTCGTCGGGGTGGTTGTGTTCCTTGTCGAGCAGCAGCGTGCAGAAGATCTGCAGCGCGCGGCCGCCTTCGGCGTAGGCCTTGGCCGTGAGCAGCATCTTGCGCACGTCGGGGTGCACGATGATCGGGTCGGCTTCCTTGTCCTTGGCCTTCACGCCGGAGAGCGAGCGCATCTGGATGCGGTCCTTGGCGTAGGCCAGGGCGTTCTGGTAAGCCACTTCGGTCAGGCCCAGCGACTGGTTGCCCACGCCCAGGCGGGCGGCGTTCATCATCACGAACATCGCGGCCAGGCCCTTGTTGGGCTCGCCCACCAGCGTGCCGGTGGCGCCTTCGATCACGATCTGCGCGGTGGCGTTGCCGTGGATGCCCATCTTGTGCTCCAGGCCGGCGCAGAAGATCGGGTTGCGTTCGCCGAGCGAGCCGTCGGCCTTGACGTGGAACTTCGGCACCACGAACAGGCTGATGCCCTTGCTGCCCTTGGGCGCGTCCGGCAGGCGGGCCAACACCAGGTGAATGATGTTGCTCGTCATGTCGTGCTCGCCGGCCGAGATGAAGATCTTGCTGCCGGTGATGCGGTAGGTGCCGTCCGCCTGCGGCTCGGCCTTGGTGCGCAGCAGGCCCAGGTCGGTGCCGCAGTGCGGCTCGGTCAGGCACATGGTGCCGGTCCATTCGCCGCTGGTGAGCTTGGGCAGGTAGGTCTTCTTCTGGTCGTCGGTGCCGTGCGCAGCCAGCGCCTCGTAGGCGCCGTGCGACAGGCCCGGGTACATGGTCCAGGCCTGGTTGGCGCTGTTGAGCATTTCGAACAGGCACTGGTTCACCACGAACGGCAGGCCCTGGCCGCCGAAGGCCGGGTCGCACGACAGCGCGGGCCAGCCGCCTTCGACGTACTTGGCGTAGGCGTCCTTGAAGCCCGTGGGGGTCTTCACTTCGTGCGTGGCCTTGTCGAGCACGCAGCCTTCTTCGTCGCCGCTGATGTTCAGCGGGAAGGTGACTTCGGCCGCGAACTTGCCGGCTTCCTCGATCACCGCGTTGATGGTGTCGGCATCGGTCTCGGCGTGGGCCGGCAGTGCCTTGAGTTCCTCGGTGACGTTGAGCACTTCGTGCAGCACGAACTGCATGTCACGCACGGGGGGGTTGTAGGTAGGCATCCGGGACTCTCCTGGTCGAAGCTAGATAAGAAAGAAAAACGAAACGAAAAAAGAAACGGGCGGCCGTGGCGCTCAGCGCACGGTCTTGAGCCGGCGCGCACCGCGCGCGGCAGGCGCGGCGTCGGCGGTATTGGAGGCGGGCGGCGCGTCCGGCGTGGCGGCGCGCGCGAGGATGTTGTCGAAGCCGACGTTGGCGCGGCCGATGGAGCCGGGCACGCGCAGGAAACGGGCTTCGTAGTGCAGCGCGAGGATCAGGCCGTGGATCTCGAACGCCACCTGGCGCTCGTCGGCGTCGGCGCGCAGGTGACCTTCGGTCTGCGACTGCACGATGGCGCGCAGCACGGCGGCCTGCCAGATGCTGACTGACTCGACCAGCGCATCGCGCACCGGACCCGGGCGGTCGTCGAACTCGGAGGCGCCGCTGATGTAGATGCAGCCCGAGTCGATCTCGGTCGACGTGCGCTTCATCCAGTTGGCGAACATGGCGCGCAGGCGGGGCAGGCCGCGCGGCGCCTGCAGCGCGGGGAAGAACACTTCCTGTTCGAAGCGCGCGTGGTATTCGCGCACCACCGAAATCTGCAACTCCTCGCGCGAGCCGAAGTGGGCGAACACGCCCGACTTGCTCATCTTGGTGATCTCGGCCACGGCGCCGATCGACAGGCCCTCGAGCCCGATCTGCGCCGCCAGCGCCAGCGCGGCGTCGACGATGATGGCCTTGGTCTGCTGGCCCTTGGGGGCGGCGCGGACCGGCTTGGCGGGAACAGCGGTGGCGGACATCGTGGAAGCTCCGAATAAAACGAACGGTCGTTCTATTTTGCAGGGGCTTTGCACTTTTGACCGCAAAAGACCTTGGGCCGTGCTGGGTTAATGAACGTTAAACAAAGCAAGGGGCGAGCGCCAGAGGGTCGCACCCTTGCCCGGCCGGCTCAGAACTCCTGCGACACGGGCCGCAGCACGACCTCGTTGATGTCCACGTTCGCCGGCTGCTCCACCGCATAGACGATGGCGCGCGCCACCGAGTCGGCGGGAATCTGGTTGGCGTCGTAGAAGGCCTTCACGCCCGCGGCGCTTTCGGCGTCGCTGCTGCCGAACTTCAGTTCCGACTCCACGGCGCCGGGCGACACGATGGTCACGCGCACGCCGCTGTTGCCCACCTCCACGCGCAGGCCTTCGGAGATGGCGCGCACCGCGTGCTTGGTGGCGCTGTAGACCGTGCCAATGGGCGTGAACACCTTCAGCCCGGCAATCGAGGCAACGTTCACGATGTGGCCACTGCCCTGCGCCTGCATGCGCGGCAGCACGGCGGCAATGCCGTAGAGCACGCCCTTGATGTTGACGTCGATGGTGCGGTCCCACTCGTCGACCTTGAGTTTCTCGATCGGCGACAGCGGCATCACGCCCGCGTTGTTGACCAGCACGTCGATGCGACCGAAGGCCTCGACCGTCGCGGCGGCGAGCTTTTCCAGGTCGTCTCGCTTCGCCACGTCGGTGGCCACGGCAATGGCCTGGCCGCCGGCCTCGCGGATCTCGGCGACGACCTTGTCGAGCCGGTCGGTGCGGCGGGCCGCGAGCACCACCCTGGCGCCGCGCGCGGCCAGGTGGCGCGCCGTCGATTCGCCCAGGCCGCTGCTGGCGCCGGTGACGATGGCGACCTTGCCCTGGATGTTGTCTTGAATGGAAGTCATGGGAATTTCCTTTGCGGTGTGTGAAAGAAATCTGGAGAAGTGCATGCAGTGTGGAAAATCCACGCGTTCCAGTAAATGAAACTCTGGCGACTTCAGAATTCCCCAAGAAGGAACATCCCATGTCCAACCGCCTCGAAGCCCTGCGCGTGTTCTTCACCGCCGCCGATGCCGCCAACTTCCGCGAGGCGGCCGTGCGCCTGTCGGTGTCGCCGCAGGTGGTGACCCGCGCGGTGCGCGAACTCGAGGAAGAACTGGGTGAGCCGCTCTTTCACCGCAGCACGCGCGGTGTGCAACTCACCGATTTCGGACGCCAGCTGGCCGAGCGCGCCCGCGTCGCGGTGGGTGGTGTCGACGAACTCTTTCACCGCATCGACCGGCGCACGCTGTCGCAGCACGCGGGCACGGTGCGGGTCACGGCGCCGCATGTGTACAGCCGCTTCATTCCGCAGGCGCTGGCGCCGCTGCTGGCGGGGCACCCCGGGCTCGTGCTCGACCTGCGGCTGTCGGAGCAGCATGCCGACGTGGTCGATCAGCAGATCGACATCGGCGTGCGCGTCGGGCCGATGCGCGACGCACGCTTCGTGGCACGGGGCGTGGGCAAGCTCCCGCTGCACGTGGTGGCGTCACCGGCACTCATCGAACGGGTCGGCGTGCCGCGCGGCATCGAAGCGCTGGCTGCGCTGCCAGTGACGGCGCTGATCGACCGCAGTTCGGGCCGGCCCTGGCCGTGGGTGTTCAGCAAGAAGCGGGTGTTCACCGTGTCGTCGCCCGCGTTCGTGACGGACAACATCGACGCCGAATGCGCCGCGGTGCTCGCGGGGGTCGGCTTCGGCCAGATCATCGGGCCGCTGGCGCAGCCGTGGCTGGCGTCGGGCGCACTGGTGGAGGTGCTGGCGGCCGATGCGCCGGAGCCCTGGCCGGTCAACGTCTACCGCCCGCAGCGCGCGCCGGTGCCGGCGCGCGTGCGGCTGGTGTACGACGAGCTGATCCGCCTGCTCAGAGCTTGAAGGGCAGCACGTCCTGGCGCTGTTCGCCCAGGCCTTCGATGCCCAGCGTCATCACGTCGCCCTTCTTCAGGTACAGCGGCGGCTTCATGCCCATGCCGACGCCGGGCGGCGTGCCGGTGGTGATGACGTCGCCGGGCATCAGCGTCATGAACTGGCTCACGTAGCTCACGAGCTTGGCCACGCTGAAGATCATGGTCTTGGTGCTGCCGGTCTGCACGCGCTGGCCGTTCAGGTCGAGCCACATGGCGAGCTTCTGCGGGTTCTCGATCTCGTCGCGCGTGACGAGCCAGGGGCCGATGGGACCGAAGGTGTCGCAGCCCTTGCCCTTGTCCCAGGTGCCGCCGCGCTCGATCTGGTACTCGCGCTCGCTCACGTCGTTGATGGTGCAGTAGCCGGCCACGTAATCCAGTGCGCTCTTTTGCGAAACGTAGCGCGCCTTCGTGCCGATGACCACGCCCAGCTCGACCTCCCAGTCGGTCTTGACCGAGCCCTTGGGCAGCATCACCGGGTCGTTCGGGCCCTGGATGCAGCTGGTGGCCTTCATGAAGACGATGGGTTCCTTGGGCACCGGCAGGCCCGACTCGGCCGCGTGGTCGGCGTAGTTCAGGCCGATGGCGATGAACTTGCCGACGTTGGCCACGGGGCTGCCGAAACGCGGCTTGCCCTTGACCAGCGGCAGCTTGTCGACCTTGGTCTTGCGCAGCTTGGCGATGGCCGCATCGCCGAGCTGGTCGGGACCGATGTCTTTCACGACCGCGCTCAGATCGCGCAGCTTGCCTTCGTTGTCGATGAGACCGGGCTTCTCCTTGCCGGGGTTGCCGTAACGGACGAGTTTCATGCGTTCCTTTCAGTGCATTGAATGAGGTTAGTAAGTGGAGCGGCCGCCGGAGAGGTCGAACACGGCGCCGGTGGAGAAAGAACAATCTTCGGTGCAGAGCCAGCCGACCAGTGCGGCCACTTCCTCCACCGTGCCGAAGCGGCCCATGGGAATCTTCGAGAGCATGAAGGCGATGTGGTCGGGCGTCATCTGGTCGAAGATGGCGGTCTTCACCGCAGCGGGCGTCACGCAGTTGACGCGGATGCCGGTGTCGGCCAGTTCCTTGCCGAGCGACTTGGTGAGCCCGATCACGGCGGCCTTGCTCGCACTGTACGCGCTGGCATTGGGGTTGCCGTCCTTGCCCGCCACGGAGGCGATGTTGACGATGCGGCCCTCACCTTTTGCGCCGTTCTCGCCCTGCCGGCGCATCTGCGCCACCACTTCGCGGCAGCACAGGAACACGCCGGTGACGTTGACCTCCATCACTTGGCGCCACTCGTCCACCGGGTAGTCCCACAGCTTGACGTTCGGCCCGGTGATGCCCGCGCTGTTGACCAGTGCGTCGATGCGCGGCGCGTGCGCGAGCGTGGCGGCCACGGCCTTGGCGACCGAGGGTTGCTGCGTCACGTCGACCTTCAGCGCGAAGGCCCTGGCACCGAGCGCTTCGGCCGCGCGCACGGCGGCGGCCTCGTCGCGGTCCCACAGCGTGACGCTGCCGCCCGAGGCGATGAGCCGCTGCGCGATGCCCAAGCCCAGCCCCGTGGCACCACCGGTGACCACCGCATGGCGGCCTTCGAAGTCGAGCCGGTTCATATCGTGATGCCGCCGTCGACGGTGAACGCCTGGCCGGTGGCGAAGATGGATTCGTCGCTTGCGAGGAACACCACCACCGGCGCGATCTCCTCGGCCTGTGCGAGGCGACCCATGGGCTGGCGCGCCACGAAGGCCTTGCGCGCGGCCTCGGGGTCGGCGTTGGCGTTGATGCGATCGCCCAGCGAGGGCGTGTCGACCGTGCCCGGGCACACGGCATTGCAGCGGATGCCGCGCGCCACGTAGTCGGCGGCCACGCTCTTGGTGAGGCCGAGCACCGCCGCCTTGGTGGTGCCGTAGACGAAACGGTTGGGCAGGCCCTTCATGCTGGAGCACACGCTGGCCATGTTGATGATGCTGCCGCGTCCGGCCGCGAGCATGCCGGGCAGCACGGCCTGGATGGTCCACATCTGGGCGCGCACGTTGAGGCGGAAGGCGAAGTCGAGGTCGTCGTCGCTGGCCTGCTCGATGGTGCCGTTGTGCACCACGCCCGCGCAGTTGAAGAGCACATCGAGCGCCGGCAGTTGCGCCACCACCGCGCCGATGGCCGCCTTGTCGAGCACATCGAGCTTCAGGGCCGTGACGTTCGCCACGCCGGCGTAGGCCGCCAGCAACTGCTCGTTGACGTCGGTGGCCCACACATGGGCGCCCTCGGCCGCGAGCGCCAGCACGCTGGCGCGGCCGATGCCCTGGCCGGCCGCGGTGACGAGCACGGTCTTTCCCTTCAATCGCATGGTCGGTGTCTCCTGGGGGTTCCTGGGGTTCTGGGGGATGAGCGGTGGATTCGGGTTAGGCCCGATGGGTGACATCTGTGAATCGCCGTATTCTGAATTGGCCTTACCGCTTGTCCAATTCAGGACAACCCTTAAGCCGATCCACCGCCTCGCCCGCCACCTGCCACCCGTCCCCGTGCCGCTCCAGACCGTCGAACCCCAACGCCTCTATCGCCAGATTGCCGACCAGCTCCGGGGGCTGATCGCCAAGGGCGAGTTCGACGTGGGCGCGCGGTTGCCCGCGGAGCGCGACCTGGCCAAGCAGCTCGGCGTGAGCCGGCCATCGGTGCGTGAAGCGCTCATCGCATTGGAGGTCGAAGGCTGGGTCGAGGTGCGCACCGGCTCGGGCGTGTACGTGCTCGACCGCTCGCACCGCGCCAGCGCGCCGGTGGCGCCCACCGAGTGGGGGCCGCTGGAGCTGATCCGCGCGCGCCGCGTGATCGAGGGCGAGACCGCCGCCATCGCCGCCCTCTCGGGCAAGCGCAAGGACGTGGACGCGATGACGCGCGCGATCGCCACGATGCGCGAGATGGCCGACCGCAACGTCATGCCGCTGGACGGCGACCGCGCCTTTCACCTGGCCATCGTCAGCGCCGGCGGCAACGTGGTGTTGGTCGAGACGGTGCAGGGCTTCTGGGACTCGCGCCGCGGGCCGATCTTCACGCGGCTGGGCGGCTACTTCGAGACCGTCACCTCCTGGCGCGCCGCCATCGCCGAGCACGAGGCGATCCGCGACGCCATTGCCGCGCGCGACGCCGAGGCCGCGCGCACCGCGATGCACGCGCACATGGACAACTCGCACCACCGTTTCAGCGCGAGCTGGCGCCGCGCCAAGCCTTCCTGACCTTTCGCCAGCATTCCTGCCAACGACTACAACGGAGACAAGCCACATGATCAGCACAAGCAGCAGCAAGCACAGCAAACGCACCGCCCTCAAGGCCCTGGCCGCCTGCGCCCTGGCGATGGGCGCGCTGGGCGTCACGGGCATCGCGTCGGCGCAGACCAAGCTCAAGTGGGCGCACGTGTACGAGACCTCGGAGCCCTTCCACAAGTACTCGGTGTGGGCCGGCGACGAGATCAAGAAGCGCACCAACGGCCGCTACGAGGTGCAGGTGTTCCCGGCCTCCACGCTGGGCAAGGAGGCCGACATCAACCAGGGACTGACGCTGGGCACGGTCGACATCATCCTGTCGGGTGCGAGCTTCGCGGGCCGCACCTACACGCCGCTGGCGATCTCGTACTTCCCGTTCATCTTCCGCGACGCCGAGCACCAGCTCAAGTACGCCCGCAGCGACGTGTTCAAGGAACTCGCCAAGGGCTACGACGACAAGAGCGGCAACCACATCACGGCGCTGAGCTACTACGGCGCGCGCCACGTCACCTCCAGCGCCGCGCGGCCGGTGGCCAAGCCCGAGGACATGAAGGGCCTGAAGATCCGCGTGCCCGACGCACCGGCCTACCTGGCGTTCCCGAAATCGCTGGGGGCCAACCCGACGCCGATCGCCTTCGCCGAGGTGTACCTGGCACTGCAGAACAACACGGTCGATGCGCAGGAGAACCCGCTGCCCACCATCGAGGCCAAGAAGTTCTTCGAGGTGCAGAAGAACATCTCGCTCACCGGCCACATCGTCGACTCGCTGCTCACCATCTGCTCGGGCCAGCTGTGGGCCAAGCTCTCGGCGGAAGACAAGAAGATCTTCACCGAGGTGATGCAGGAAGCCGCCGAGAAAACGGGCCGCGAAATCATCGCGTCCGAGGCGCGGCTGGTGGAAGAGTTCAAGAAGAAGGGCAACAACGTGATCACGGTCGACAAGAACGCGTTCCGTGAAGCGGTGCTCAAGGCCACCAAACCCACCGACCAGGGCTATCGCCAGCAGGACTACGACCGAATCCTGGCGATCAAATGAACACCCCCAGGCTGCGCGCACTGCGTGTCGCTTCGCCAACCCCCTTGCAGGGGGCGATACCTGAGGCCCGGCAAAGCCGGTTCCTCGGTATCCCCATGAAAGACTTCATCGCACGATCGGGAGCCGCATGACCGAACAGAAGATCATCGACGACGAGGGCCACTTCCACGCGGAAGACGAAGCGGTCGACCTGTCGGACACCATCGTCGAGGGCTGGCTTTCGCTGGCCCTGTTCTGGATGCTGGGCCTGACGGTGTTCTACCAGTTCGTCACGCGCTACGTGCTGAACGATTCGGCCGCCTGGACCGAGGAGGTGGCGCGCTACATGCTCATAGGCGTGGTCTTCATCGGCGCGGCGGTGGGGGTGTCGAAGAACAACCAGATCCAAGTCGACTTCTTCTACCGCCACATGCCGCGCGCGATGGGCCGCGCGCTCTCGATGGTCGTCGATGTACTGCGCACCGCCTTCTTCGTCGCTGCTGTCGTCATGACGGTGCAGATGATGCTGAAGATCGGCAACCAGACGCGCATGACCATCGTCGACCTGCCGATGAACGTGGTGTACGCGCTGTGCGTGCTCGGCTTCGCCGCGATGGCGTGGCGTTCGCTGCAGGTGCTGCGCGTCCACTGGCGGCGCGGCTACAGCGTGCTCGAGCAACCCGAATCCACCCTGCGCGACCACTGAGGCGAATCCCACCGGCACACAGATGCAGGCGCGGTCCTGCGACGGAACCCCATGCTGAAAATCATCTTCCTGTTCTTCATGGCCGGCGGCATTCCCGTGGCCATCGCCATGGCCGGCGCCTCGCTGGTCTACATCCTCACGAGCGACAGCACGCTGCCGCCGTTCGTGGTGATCCACCGCATGGTCAGCGGCATCGACAGCTTCCCGCTGCTGGCCGTGCCCTTCTTCATCCTGGCCGGCAACCTGATGAACAACGCCGGCATCACCACGCGCATCTACAACTTCGCGCTGGCGCTGGTGGGTTGGCTCAAGGGCGGCCTGGGCCACGTGAACGTGCTGGGCTCGGTGATCTTCGCGGGCATGAGCGGCACGGCCATCGCCGACGCGGCCGGCCTGGGCACCATCGAGATCAAGGCCATGAAGGAGCACGGCTACTCCACCGAGTTCGCGGTGGGCGTGACGGCCGCCTCGGCCACGCTGGGCCCGATCATTCCGCCGAGCCTGCCCTTCGTGATCTACGGAATGATGGCCAACGTGTCGGTGGGTGCGCTGTTCCTCGCGGGCCTGCTGCCGGGCGCGCTCATGGCCATCCTGATGATGCTCACGGTGGCCTACTACGCGCACAAGAACAAGTGGGGCGCGGACGTCAAGTTCTCGCGCACGCGCCTGTTCAAGGCGTTGATGGAGCTGGCCGTGGTGGTCGGCTGGCCGCTGCTGCTGTGGGTGCTGGTGACCAAGCTGGGCACGCCGCCGCAGCTCACGGTGTTCGCGGGGCTGGCCTCGCTGTTCGTGCTCGACAAGATCTTCAGCTTCGAAGCCCTGCTGCCCATCATGACGCCGGTGCTGCTCATCGGCGGCATGACCACGGGGCTGTTCACGCCCACCGAAGGCGCCATCGCGGCCTGCGTGTGGGCCATGATCCTGGGCTTCGCCTGGTACCGCACGCTCTCGTGGAAGATGTTCATCAAGGTCTGCCTGGACACCATCGAGACCACGAGCACCGTGCTGTTCATCGTGGCCGCCGCCTCGATCTTCGGCTGGATGCTCACGGCCACCGGCGTCACCACCAGCATCGCGAGCTGGGTGCTGAGCTTCACCCAGGAGGCCTGGGTGTTCCTGCTGCTGGCCAACCTGCTGATGCTGTTCGTGGGCTGCTTCCTGGAGCCCACGGCGGCCATCACCATCCTCGTGCCGATCCTGCTGCCCATTGCCACGCAGCTGGGCGTGGACCCGATCCACTTCGGCCTGGTGATGGTGCTCAATCTCATGATCGGCCTGCTGCACCCGCCGATGGGCATGGTGCTGTTCGTGCTGGCGCGCGTGGCGGGCCTGAGCTTCGAGCGCACGACGATGGCCATCCTGCCCTGGCTGGTGCCGCTCCTGTTCAGCCTGGGCGTGATCACCTACATGCCCAAGCTGGTGCTCTGGGTTCCCAAGATGTTCTATTGACCATGACGCCCTACATCCGACTCCATCCCGCCGACGACGTCGTCATCGCGCGCGCGCAGCTGCTGGGCGGCACCGTGGTCGAGCATGTGACCGTGCGCGGCCTGATCCCGCCGGGCCACAAGATCGCCATGCGCGACATCGCGCCGGGCGAACCGGTGCGTCGCTACAACCAGATCATCGGCTTCGCGAGCAAGCCCATCGCGGCTGGCGAGCACGTGCACACGCAGAACCTGGACATGGGCCCCGACAAGGGCGACTTCGAACGCGACTACGCCTTCGGTGCCGACGTGAAGCCCGCACCCGCGAAGCGCGAGGCGACGTTCATGGGCATCAAGCGTGCCGACGGCCGCGTGGCCACGCGCAACTACATCGGCGTGCTGACCAGCGTGAACTGCTCGGCCACGGCCGCGCGCGCCATCGCCGATCACTTCTCGCGCAAGACCAATCCACAGGCGCTCGCAGCGTTCCCGAACGTCGACGGCGTGGTCGCGCTGACGCACGGCACGGGCTGCGGCATGGACACGCAAGGCATGGGCATGCAGATCCTGGAGCGCACGCTCACGGGCTACGCCACGCACGCGAACTTCGCGGGCGTGCTGGTGGTGGGCCTGGGCTGCGAGGCCAACCAGATCAATGCATGGCTCGCGACCGGCCATCTGGCCGAGGGCGAGAACTTCCGCACCTTCAACATCCAGGACACGGGCGGCACGCGCAAGACCGTGGAGAAAGGCGTGGCGCTCATCCAGGAGATGCTGCCGCGCGCCAACGCGGTGAAGCGCGAACCGTGCAGTGCCGCGCACATCACCATCGGGCTGCAGTGCGGCGGCTCCGACGGCTACTCGGGCATCAGCGCCAACCCGGCGCTGGGCGCGGCGGTCGACCTGCTGGTGGCGCACGGCGGCACGGCCATCCTCAGCGAGACGCCCGAGGTGTACGGTGCCGAGCACCTGCTGACGCGCCGCGCCGTGAAGCGCGAAGTCGGGCAGAAGCTGGTGGACCGCATCAAGTGGTGGGAGCACTACACCGAGATCAACGAAGGCGAGATGAACAACAACCCCTCGCCGGGCAACAAGGCGGGCGGGCTCACGACCATCCTCGAGAAGTCGCTGGGTGCGGTCGCCAAGGGCGGCACCAGCAACCTCGAGGCGGTGTACGAGTACGCGGAGCCCGTCACCGCGCACGGCTTCGTCTACATGGACACGCCGGGCTACGACCCGGTGAGCGCCACGGGCCAGGTGGCTGGCGGCGCGAACCTCATCTGCTTCACGACCGGGCGCGGCTCAGCCTACGGCTGTGCGCCCTCGCCGTCGCTCAAGCTCGCGACCAACTCGGCGCTGTGGCAGCGGCAGGAAGAAGACATGGACATCAACTGCGGCGAGATCGTCGACGGCACGGCCTCGATCCAGGAGATGGGCCAGCGCATCTTCGAGCTGGTGCTGGCCACCGCATCGGGTGCGCATTCGAAGAGCGAGCAGCACGGCTACGGGCAGAACGAGTTCGTGCCGTGGCAGGTCGGTGCGGTGATGTGAGGCCGGCGCAGCCGATACCCGCCCGTCCCTGCGGCTACGCCGTCACATTGAACGCAAGAGGAGCCTGATCCATGTCCAGAACACTGCCGGCCGACAGCCTGCAAACGACCGTCACCCGCATCCTCGAAGCCGCGGGCAGCAGCACGGCGGAAGCACAGCAGGTGGCCGCCAACCTCGTGCTGGCCAACCTGAGCGGCCACGACTCGCACGGCGTGGGCATGCTGCCGCGTTATGTCGACGCCGTGGCCGAGGGCGGTCTCGTGCCGAATGCGGCTGTGAAGGTCAACCTCGACATCGGCACGCTCATGGGCCTGGACGGCCAGCACGGCTACGGGCAGATCGTCGGCGTTCAGGCGATGGAACTCGGCATCGCACGGGCGAAGCAGCACGGCAGCTGCATCTTCACGCTCGCCAACGCCCATCACCTGGGACGCATCGGCCATTTCGCGGAGATGGCGACGGCGCAAGGGCTCGTGTCCATACACTTCGTCAACGTGCTCTCGCGCCCCGTGGTAGCGCCTTGGGGCGGCGGCGACGGGCGCTTCGGCACCAACCCGTGCTGCATCGGCATTCCGCTGGCGGGCGCCGAACCCTTCGTGCTCGACTACGCCACCAGCCGCGTGGCGCAGGGCAAGATGCGCGTGGCCCACAACAAGGGCGAGCAGGTGCCCGACGGCTACCTCGTCGACGAACGCGGCGCACCCACCAACGACCCGGGCGTGGTCGTGGTGCCCCAAGGCAACGGCCTGTTCGGCGCGCTCATGACCTTCGGCGAACACAAGGGCTACGGCATGGCGGTGGCCTGCGAGCTGCTGGGCGGCGCGCTCACGGGCGGAGGCACCTGGCACCGGCCCGCGGACACGGCGCGCACGGTGCTGAACGGCATGCTGACCGTGCTCATCGACCCCGTGAAGCTCGGCACGCAGAAGGCTTTCGATGCGGAGGCGCGCGAGTTCATCGACTGGCTGCGGCAAAGCCCGCCGGGCCAGGGCTTCGAGGCCGTGCAGATCGCGGGCGAGCCGGAACGCCAGGCACGCGCGACGCGGCGGCGCGACGGGGTGTGGGTCGATGACGCGACGTGGGGCGAGATCGTTGCCGCCGGCACCAAGGTGGGCGTGGCCGTCGCCTAACGCCGCGCCGCGTTGCGCGACTTCTGGCTCAGCACGAGCGCGATGCCGCCGAGGATCGCCACCGAGGCGAGCGCCAGCCGCGGTGTGATCGCTTCCGACAGGAACAGCACGCCACCGAACGCCGCCAGCAGCGGCACCGACAGCTGCACGGTCGCCGCCCGCAAGGCCGACAGCCGGCCCAGCGCCGCATACCAGACGACGTAGCCGAGCCCCGAAGTCAGCGCACCGGAGGCCACGGCCAGCGCGACGCCGTACGCATCCGCATGCGCGCGCGTGGCGAACAGCAGGCTCAACACCAGCGCCATCGGCACCGCACGCAGGAAGTTGCGCGCGGTCGCGGCCAACGGGTCGGCCACGCCCCGGCCGCGCAGCGAATACACGCCCCACGCCACGCCCGCCACCGCCATCAGCACGGCCCCGAGCAGCGGTGGCGCCGCAACGCCCGGCGACACCAGGTAGACGAGTCCGGCCGCCGCGAGGACAAAGCCGAACCACGCCAGCACGCCGAAGCGCTCCCCGCCGCCCAGGCCCGCGCCGAGCATCGTGAGCTGCACCGCGCCGAACAGGATCAGCGCGCCCGTGCCCGCGGACAGGCTGAGGTAGGCGAAGGAGAAGAACGCGACGTAGGCGAACAGCATGGCGGCCGGGAGCCAGCTGGTGTGGCCTAGGGCGGACGGCTGCGCCCGGCACCGCACGACGAGCGCAAGCGTGATGGCCCCGGAAGCCAGCCGGATGCTGCCGAAGCTCGCGGGGTCGATGCCGCCGTGCTGCAGCGCCAGCCTGCACAGCAGCGAGTTGGCCGCGAACGCGACCATGGCGACCGCGGTGAGCGCGACGGCGTGCAGCACAAGCGCCGGGCGGGCGGCAGCGTCAGCCATGGCACGCCCCTGGGGACCGAGGGCGGTGGCTGCGCGGGTTGATTGAAGGACAAGCACTCATGCGAACCTCCGATCCAGAGGTCAGACGAAACGGGCTTGTCACCGCAGCACGGCTAGACGTGACGTGGCGGCAAGAGAGGAATTCATCGTACGCGCCGCGCGGGGCCGCGTCGAGTTCGGCGCCGCGCCGGCTGACCGCCGGCGGGCTTCGCCTTCAGACGATCAGGGCGATCGTCGCTTCCAGGTGTTCGGAAGGCGCGCGGCGGAAACCCGAGCGCGCAAAGCGCTGCAGTTGCCCGACCACGAAGGCCGTGAGCGCCGCGGCGCGCACCTGGGCATCGACGCTGGGCGTGGCCGAGCCGTCGGCGGCGGCCGCGCCACGCAGCACCTGGCGCAGCGTGGCCTCGATCTTGTCGAAGAACTGGTTCATGCGCTGCTGCAGGCGTTCGTTCTCGAACACCAGCGCATCGCCGACCATGACGCGCGTCATGCCGGGATTGCGTTCGGCGAACTGCACGAGCAGCACGAGGATGCGCGCCGCCTGCTGGCTGCCGGTGGCGCCTTCGCGCTCGAGGATCTGGTTGACCAGCGTGAAGACGCTCTGCTCGATGAAATCGATGAGGCCTTCGAACATCTGGGCCTTGCTTGCGAAGTGGCGGTACAGGGCCGCCTCGCTCACCTCGAGCCGCGCGGCGAGCGCGGCGGTGGTGACCCGCTCCGCGCCGGGCTGCTCCAGCATGGCGGCCAGTGCCTGCAGGATCTGCACGCGCCGCTCGCCCGGCTTGGGGCGCTTGCGCGTCGGTGCGGCGGCGGGCGTTTCGGCCGGGGACTCTACGCCGGGGGCAGCTGTCTCTTCGTTCTGCATGGGAGCGCGTGCAAAGATGTAATCAATTGATTCTCGCACAGCGCAGTGAGCGCGCGCCTCCTGACTTCGGAAGGCGCGCGAAGGTGCTCCGTGGCGCTCAGCGCGCGCGGATCATCGTGCCGTAGGCCTGGTCGGTCAGGATCTCGAGCAGCATCGCGTGCGGCACGCGGCCGTCGATGATGTGCACCGCGTTCACGCCGCTCTTGGCCGCGTCGAGCGCGCCTTCGATCTTGGGCAGCATGCCGCCGGAGATCGTGCCGTCGGCGAACAGGTCGTCGATTTCGCGCGCGCTCAGGTTGGTGAGCAGCTTGCCGTCCTTGTCGAGCACGCCGGGCGTGTTGGTCAGGAGCATGAGCTTCTCGGCCTTGAGCACGGTGGCCAGCTTGCCGGCGACGACGTCGGCGTTGATGTTGTAGCTCTCGTTCTCCTCGCCGAAGCCGATCGGGCTGACGACGGGAATGAAGGCATCGTCCTGCAGTGCCTTGACCACGCTGGGGTCGATGGAGACGATGTCGCCCACCTGGCCCACGTCGTGCTGCACGTTCGGGTCGGTGCGGTCGGCCAGCTTGAGCTTCTGCGCGCGGATCAGGCCGCCGTCGCGCCCCGTGAGGCCCACGGCCTTGCCGCCGGCCTGGTTGATCAGGCCCACGATGTCCTGCTGCACCTCGCCGGCCAGCACCCATTCGACGACTTCCATGGTTTCGGCGTCGGTCACGCGCATACCCTGCACGAAGCTGCCCTTCTTGCCCAGCTTGTTCAGCGCAGCCTCGATCTGCGGGCCGCCGCCGTGAACCACCACCGGGTTCATGCCGACCAGCTTGAGCAGCACCACGTCTTCCGCGAAGTCGGCCTGCAGCGCCGGGTCGGTCATGGCGTTGCCGCCGTACTTGATGACGATGGTCTTGCCGTGGAACTTGCGGATGTACGGCAGCGCCTGGGCCAGGATCTCGGCCTTGTCACGCGGAGGGATGTTGAGGACGGGGTCGGTCATGGGCGGTCAGGCTCCGAAGCGGTGGACGATGAAAAGAAACTCTCGCAACGACAAGGATGCGTGCGCAGCGGTCACGGCCGCAGCCAGCGGGGCACCTTGAAGCGCACGATCATCAGGTACGCCCCGACGTAGGTCGTGACGAACAGAAGACAGAACAGCATCAGCACGAAGGTGTTGTTCCAGAACAGCACCGCGGGCACCACCGACAGCGCGGCGAAGATCCACAGGTAGGGCGAGGTGCGGTTGTTGCGCGACAGCAGCTGGCGCGCCTCGTCGTCCGCGAAGGCCACGCGCACGATGCGCCGGAAGATCAACTGGTGGAAATGCAGCGCATCGGCCGTGCCCGGCGACTGGCCCCGGGCCAGCTTGCGGTAGATGGAGAACAGCGTCTCCCACACCGGGTAGATCAAGAGCAGCATCGGGAACCACGGCGACACCACGCGATGGCGCTGCACCAGCGTCACGCAGGCCACGGCGATCACCATGCCCCAGATGTAGGCGCCGCCGTCGCCCGCGAAGATCTTGCCGCGCGGGTAGTTCCAGACCAGGAAGCCGAAGGTGGCGCCGACCAGGCAGATCACCATCGCGGCCAGTTGCCGGTCGCCCAGCTGCAGCGCGACGTGCGAGATCGCCAGGCACACGAGCACGGCCACGGTGCCGGCCAGCCCGTTGTAGCCGTCGATGATGTTGAAGGCGTGCGGCAGGCCGCCGATGGCCAGGGCCGCGAAGATCAGCGAGGCGTAGGGCAGCACCGCGAGCCAGCCGTCGAGCGTCTCGAAGCCGGTGCGCGCCACGCCCAGCCCCTGCACCCAGCACACCAGCAGCGCCGATCCGATGGTCAGGCCCAGGCGGTAGCGCACCTTGACCTTCTGGGTCACGTCTTCGACGATGCCGCCGAGCACGGCGGGCAGGATGCACACCAGCGTGAGCATCGAGGACTTGAGCGGCCAGGCGATGTTCAGCGGCTCGATCAGCCCGGCGCCCAGCCAGGCCGCGCTCATGCCGAGCATGATGCCGGCACCGCCCAGACGCGGCACATGGCCCTTGTGGAAACGCTGGGGCATGTCGGCGCCGTAGCGGCGTGCGTGTCTGCGCGCGCGGCGCATGAACACCTGCACCGCGATGGCGGAGACGAAGAAACTGAGGATGATCAGGGCAATCATGTGTGGGGTTGGGGGAACCCTAGAATTCCCGGGCGAAATTAGACCATGCCCACGCCCCCCTCTTCACCCCACGCCCCGGTCACCCTGTCGATCGTGATCCACGGCCAGCTCGCGCTGGTGCTGCCGCTGCTCGAGCAGCTCGACCGCCACAGCCGG
>NZ_QXMN01000214.1:0-1403 GCF_003581445.1 Acidovorax cavernicola
GGCCCTGGATCAGGCCCGCGAGGCAGATCTGGTTGACCATCTTCGCGAGCTGGCCCGAGCCGCTTTCGCCCAGCAGCGTGCAGGCGCGCGAGAAGGCCATGGCCACGGGCTGGACGGTGGCGAAGGCCGCGGCATCGCCGCCGCACATCACCGTCAGCTGGCCGTTCTGGGCGCCGGCCTGGCCGCCCGAGACCGGCGCGTCGATGAATTGCAGGCCCAGCGCCTGGGCCGCGGCGTTGAGTTCGCGCGCGACTTCCGCCGAAGCCGTGGTGTGGTCGACGAAGATCGCCCCCGGCTTCATGCCCGCGAACGCGCCTTGCTCGCCGAGCACGACCGAGCGCAGGTCGTCGTCGTTGCCGACGCAGCAGAACACGATGTCGGCCCCCTGCGCGGCTTCGCGCGGCGTGGCTGCCTGGCGCGGCGCTGCGGTGCCGGCGTATTCGGCGCACCACTGCGCGGCCTTCGCGGGGCTGCGGTTGTAGACCGTGACGCGGTGGCCGGCGCGTGCGAGGTGACCGGCCATGGGGTAGCCCATTACACCCAGGCCCAGGAAGGCCACGGAACGTGGCGAGACGGCAAGGCTAGACATAGAAAACAATCTCCAAACGGAAAACAGCCCGGGGGTCGGGCAAAAACGGCATGGCTGCGGAATCAGACGATCGCGAAATGCTCGGTGCCCGAAGACAGGTCGAGGTTGCGCGCACGCTGGCTGTTGAGCTTGATGGTCAGGCGCAGGTCATTGACCGAGTCGGCGTTGCGCAGCGCGTCTTCGTAGGTGATCTGCTGCGCTTCGAACAGGTCGAACAGCGCCTGGTCGAAAGTCTGCATGCCCAGGTCGCGCCCTTTCTTCATGATTTCCTTGATCTCGGCGACTTCGCCCTTGAAGATCAGATCGGAAATCAGCGGCGTGTTGAGCATGACTTCCATGGCCGCGACCCGGCCCTTGCTGTCCTGCTTGGCGATCAGCCGCTGCGAGATCATGGCGCGCAGGTTCAGCGACAGGTCCATCAGCAACTGCTGGCGCCGCTCTTCGGGGAAGAAGTTGACGATGCGGTCGAGCGCCTGGTTGGCGCTGTTGGCGTGCAGCGTGGCCAGGCACAGGTGGCCGGTTTCGGAGAACGCGATCGCGTGTTCCATGGTCTCGCGGTCGCGGATTTCGCCCATCAGGATCACATCGGGCGCCTGGCGCAGCGTGTTCTTCAGCGCGGCCTCCCAGCTTTCGGTGTCGAGGCCGACTTCGCGCTGGGTGACGACGCAGTTCTTGTGCGGGTGCACGAATTCGATCGGGTCTTCGACGGTGATGATGTGGCCGAACGAGTTCTCGTTGCGCCAGTCGACCATGGCCGCGAGCGTGGTCGACTTGCCCGAGCCCGTGGCGCCGACCAGGATGCACAGGCCGCGCT
>NZ_QXMN01000088.1:0-5609 GCF_003581445.1 Acidovorax cavernicola
GCCGAACCCGCCCCCACCACCACCACATCGAAAACCTGCTGCGCCATGTCCGTTCCAGACTGAAGTTGCTCTTGGGAACGGATGCTCGCGGCTGGCGCGCGCCGTGGCGCATCGGGGCGGGTTGATGCAACGCAAAGTGCGCTGTGGGTCAACGCACGGCGAACGCGAGGGGCCCTGCGACAATCGGGCCATGCCTTTCGCCCCTTTGCAAAACGACACCTTCCTGCGGGCCTGCTGGCGCCAGGCCACCGACCACACGCCCGTCTGGCTGATGCGCCAGGCCGGCCGCTACCTTCCCGAGTACGTTGCCACGCGCGCCAAGGCCGGCAGCTTCATGGGGCTGGCCACCAACACCGACTACGCCACCGAGGTCACGCTGCAGCCGCTGGCGCGCTACCCGCTCGACGCGGCCATCCTGTTCTCCGACATCCTCACGGTGCCCGACGCGATGGGCCTGGGCCTGTCGTTCGAGGCCGGCGAAGGCCCGCGCTTCGCGCGCCCGGTGCGCGACGAAGCGGCCGTGGCGGCGCTGGAAGTGCCCGACCTGAACAAGCTGCGCTACGTGTTCGACGCCGTGGGCTCGATCCGCAAGGCGCTGAACGGCCGCGTGCCGCTCATCGGCTTCTCGGGCAGCCCGTGGACGCTGGCCTGCTACATGGTCGAAGGCGCGGGCTCGAGCGACTACCGCCTCGTGAAGAGCATGCTGTACGGCCGCCCCGACCTGATGCACCGCATCCTCGCGGTCAATGCCGATTCGGTGGCCGCGTATCTCAACGCGCAGATCGACGCCGGCGCGCAGGCCGTGATGATCTTCGACAGCTGGGGCGGCGTGCTGGCCGACGGCGCCTTCCACGAGTTCAGCCTGGCCTACACCGCGCGCGTGCTCGCCGGCCTGAAGCGCCACGGCCCCGACGGCCAGCCGGTGCCGCGCATCGTCTTCACCAAGGGCGGCGGCCTGTGGCTGGGCGCCATGCGCGCGCTCGACTGCGAAGTGCTCGGCGTCGACTGGACCGTGAACCTCGCGGCCGCGCGCCGCCTCGTGGCCGAAGGCACCGAGGACAAGGCCAAGGCGATCCAGGGCAACATCGACCCGAACGTGCTGTTCGCCCCGCCCGCGGCCATCGAGGCCGAAGTCGGCAAGGTGCTGCAGGCCTTCGGCAAGCCCCACACCGACCGCACCACGGCAGGCCCGACGCACATCTTCAACCTGGGCCACGGCATCAGCCAGTTCACCCCGCCAGAGCACGTGGCGGCGCTGGTTCAGGCGGTGCACGACCAGTCGCGCGCGCTGCGCGCTTGAGAAGGTGTGAACGAACCCGCCATGCCCGCTCATCCCGCCCAGGCACGCTCCCTCTGCGTTGCAAATGCTCGCCATAGCCCGAGCTATGGCTGCGCTTTGCGCCTTGATGGCGCGCGCCTGGGCGGGCTGCTCGGCCACGCCGGATTCATTCACACCTTCTGAGTTAACAAATGCGCCCCCGCCGACCGTTCGGTCGGCGGTTCCGATGTCCCGAAATGCCAGTCGCCCGGCGTTTGTCAAGCCCTAAAACGGCCCCGGACGCCCGACTTATGCACAAAACGCGTGTTGCACTGCGCAAGAATGTCTGAAGCGCAACCAGTTGTGCTCCTAAACCAATAGCGACGCTAAGTTATTGATTTATATAGGATTCGGTTTTTGCTTTTTTTACAGGCATTCCAGCGAGAGCCTTGAAAATCAAGGCTTCGGCGACTATCCAGCCTGCTTGTCAACAAAGTTATCCACAGAAACTCTGGATGACCGCCAAAGCGCTGTGAAATCAACGACTTAAGTGGTCTTGCTCCAAAACGGATTAACAAACCTTGCCAAAAAGGACGCCCAGCCTTTCCACCGAATCGCCGACCGCAGCCGGCGCGCCGCCGGCCTCACCCGCCTTGCACGGCCCCTGGCCGTGGCGGCTCGACATCGCGGTGCAGACGCCCGCGCATGCCGCGCTCGGTGACCTGCTGAGCTACGCCGGCACCGAGCCGCTGGTGCCGGGCACCCTGGTGCGGGTGCCGCTGGGCAAGCGCGAGGTGCTGGGCGTGGTCTGGAACGAGCCGGTGTCGCTGGAAGGCGCCGAGCCCGACATGGCCCTGAAGCCCGTGGGCGCGGCGCTCGACGCGCTGGCACCGCTGGGCGAGGCCTGGCGCGACCTGGTGGCGTTTGCCGGGCGCTACTACCAGCGCTCGATCGGCGAGATCGCGCTGGCCGCCCTGCCGCCGCAGCTGCGCGACCTGACGACGACCCAGCTGGCGCGCCGCCTCAAGCGCAAGACCACGGCCGGGCCGGTGGCGCAGACCGCCGAGTCGGCGAACCTCATCGCGCTGAGCGAAGAGCAGACGGCCGCGCTGGCCCGCATCGAAGCCGAGACCGGCACCTTCCTGCTGGTGGGCAGCACTGGCAGCGGCAAGACCGAGGTCTACCTGCGCTGCGTGGCCGACCTGCTCGCGCGCGACCCCGAGGCGCAGGCGCTGGTGATGGTGCCCGAGATCAACCTCACGCCGCAGCTCGAAGCGCGCTTCAAGGCCCGCTTCGGCGACGAGGCCGTGGTGTCGCTGCACAGCGGCATGACCAATCCGCAGCGGCTCGCGAGCTGGCTGGCGGCGCACAGCGGTGTCGCGCGCATCGTGCTGGGCACGCGCATGGCGGTGTTCGCGTCGATCCCCGGCCTGAAGCTCATCGTGGTCGACGAAGAGCACGACCCGAGCTACAAGCAGCAGGAAGGCGCGCGCTACTCGGCGCGCGACCTCGCCGTGTGGCGCGGCCAGCGCGAGAAGGCCAAGGTGATCCTGGGCTCGGCCACGCCCTCGCTCGAAAGCTGGCACCAGAGCCGCCCGGCCGAGGGCGAGGACCCCGGCGGGCGCTACGTCCGACTGGCGATGCCCTCGCGCATCGGCGCCGGCGAACTGCCGGCCGTGCGCGTGGTGGACATGACGCAGCAACCGGGCAAGACCGTGCTCTCGGCCCCGCTGCTCGACGCCATCGGCCAGCGCATCGCGCGCGGCGAGCAGAGCATGATCTTCCTGAACCGGCGCGGCTATGCGCCGGTGCTGGCCTGCGGCGACTGCGGCTGGAAGAGCGAATGCCCGCACTGCAGCGCCTACCGCGTGTTCCACAAGATCGACCGCACGCTGCGCTGCCACCACTGCGGCTTCACCGAGCGCGTGCCGCGCGCCTGCCCGGCCTGCGGCAACCCCGACATCGCGCCCGTGGGCCGCGGCACCGAGCGGCTCGAGGAGCACCTGGCCGAGCTGTTCGCCGGCGTGAAGCATGCGGACGGCAGCGCGGTGCGCATCGCGCGCATCGACGCCGACAGCACCAAGAAACAGGGCTCGCTCGAATCGCAGCTGGCGGCGGTGCATGCGGGCGAGGTCGACGTGCTGGTCGGCACGCAGATGATCGCCAAGGGCCACGACTTCCGTCGCATCACGCTGGTGGCCGCGGTGAACCCCGATGGCGCGCTGTTCTCCAGCGACTTCCGCGCGCCCGAGCGCTTGTTCAGCCTGCTGATGCAATCGGCGGGACGCGCGGGACGCGATGCCGCCTACCTCGCGGCGCAGGGCGCCAGGGCCGAGATGTGGATCCAGACGCACCATGCACAGCATCCGCTGTTCATGGCGCTGCGCCGGCACGACTACACGAGCTTCGCCGCGCAGCAGCTCGAGGAGCGCCAGGCCGCCGGCATGCCGCCCTTCGCATTCCAGGCGCTGCTGCGTGCCGACGCGCGCGAGCAGTCGGTCGCGCAGGGCTTCCTGAACCTCGCGGCCGACAAGGCCGAGGCGCTGCCGGGCGCGGACCTGGTCACGCGCTACCCGGCCGTGCCGCTGGCGATCCAGCGCGTGGCGAACGTGGAGCGCGCGCAGATGCTGATCGAAAGCCCGTCACGCGCCGCACTGCAGCGCCTGCTGGCCGCGTGGCAGCCGCTGCTGCACGAGCTGCGGCGCACGCCGGAGGGCAAGGGGGTGATCCGGTGGCTGGTGGATGTGGATCCGCACAGCATCTGAGGGCGTTGCTCAAACGCCCCGGCGCCGGGTCATGATGTTGTTGCGCAGCGCTTCGGGCTTGCGCAGCAGCGGCGTCGGGCGGCCAACGGCGCTCTTGGCCAGGCTCTGGCGGCCGGCCGGCAGCGGCGGGCAGGCGCCCGTGACCTGGTGCGTCAGCGCGGCGGCCAGGCGCTCCTCGCGCGGATCGCCGAGCGGGTACCGCAGGTCGTCCCATGCTTCGCAGGTGGGCGCAAACCCGTCGGCATAGTCGCCGAAGCCCTTGGCGTTCTCGGCCCTCATCTGCACGCTGAAGTAGGTGGTACCGCAGTTGTCCTCGGGGTAGAAACCGTAGGGCTTGCCGCAAGTCACGGTCCCGACCTGGATCACCTCGATGTCGATGCCTCGCAAGCCGTTGATGAACGCCTCGCTCGCCGAGCAGGTATCGGGCCCCGACAGCACGTAGACGCGCCGCAGGTTCAAGCTGGATAGCGGCTGCCCCGCAGGCAGGGAAAAGCCGATGCCTGTCGACAGGAACGGAAAGGGCTCTGAAGGCGAGCCGGTGACCGGGTTGCGTCCGGGCTGCTTGCCGTTGAACACCTCTGTCATGAACACCTTGCCGTCCGTGCGCTGCGCGCCGGCGACCATGAACGCCAGCTGGCTGGCCATCGAGAGATAGCCGCCGCCGTTGTAGCGCAAGTCCACCACCAGTTCGTCGGGCTGCACCGCACGCAGCTGCTCGATGGCCTGCGCCAGCTGGACCTCCGCTGTCGCGATGTGATCGTTGAACTGCAGATAGCCGACCATGCGTCCAGCCGCATTGCGGAAGCTCCTGACGTTCTGGACCGGCGTCGAGGTGACGGGCGCGGACACGAGCGTGATGTCCCGGGGCACGGTGCTTCCGATATCCAGGACAGTGAAGCGCGTGCTCACCCCGGGCGCGGAAGGAAACATCCCGGCATTGAGGACGGCGAGGCCCTCGTCGCTCTGGTCATTCACGAAGTCGACGCCGTTGATCTTGAGCACCAGCGCGCCGCGCTGCAGGTCGCTGCCCGGCTGCGCCGCGGGTGAGCCGGGCTCGGTGTAGGCCACGCGCAGATGGCGCGGCGGCCATGCCTGGATCATCGCCCAGTGCGCCCCATAGCCCACTTCGACGCCCCCGGTGTCCAGCGCATTCCATGCATCGGTGGGATAGGTGAAATGGAACTGGTCCTTGGGGATGCCGGACGGTGTCACGGCGGACGTCTTCAGCAGGTCGAAGTAGTCGGTGGTGGCGTATCGCGCGGGATCGAGGTCCGGGACCTCGGCATACCAAAGGTAGGTGTCGTTGATCCACGAGCGCAGCCAGTTGTTCTCGTCGAGCGTGCGGCCGGGCTTGTCCTTGAAGGGGACGCCGAAATAGTCGTTGCCCGTGCGCGGCGCGGCGCAGCGGTCCTTGTAGAGGCTCGCGGTGCGGAACACGCCTTCGGCCCAGGGCGCATTGCGCAGGGCGTCGTCGTCCTCGCCGGGCGTCTGCGGCGTGGCGGGTTCGGTGGTCGTGGGTGGCGTGCCGCCCGTGCCGCTGTCAGGCAGGAGGCTGACGACTGGACTCCCGCCGCCTCCGCCGCCCC
>NZ_QXMN01000215.1:0-1389 GCF_003581445.1 Acidovorax cavernicola
TACGAGCGCCGCGCCGTGGAAACCATGGTCCTGCGCTGCACCGGCACGGCGGAGCTGGGCTTCTATGACGTGAAGGTGCCGCGCGAGAACTTGCTCGGTGCCGAGGGCGAGGCCATGCGCATCACTTTCGCGGGGCTGGATGCGGGGCGGCTGCACATCGCCCACGGCGCCGTGGGCGCGGCGCAGGCGGCGCTCGATCTGGCGACCGATTACGCCAAGACGCGCGTGCAGTTCGGCAAGCCGATAGGCAGTTTCCAGCTGGTGCAAAAGCATATCGTCGACATGACCATGCGCGTGAGCGCGGCGCGCGCGCTGTCCTACCAGGCTTCCTGCGCCATGCAGCAGGGCCGCGCGACCATGGAATGCGCAATCGCCAAGCTCTATGCCACGGAAGCCGCGCACGAAGTCGCGAGCATGGCGCTGCAGGTCCATGGCGGCCAGGGCTATGCCGTGGGCTACCCGATAGAGCGGATTTTCCGCGACACGCGTGGCGGGACGATTCCCGAAGGCACGACCGAGATCCAGACGCTGATCATCGGCCGCGAGCTGCTGGGCATGTCGGCGATTGCGTGAGGCACCCATGACACAAACCATCTCCATCGAACCGCCCGTCGCCGTGGCGCTGGACCAGGTCGCCGCGGGCCGCTATTACTGGGAAGACCTGCCAGTGGGTTTCCGCTACCAGACCGCGTCGCGCACCATCACGGAAGCCGACATCGTGTCCTTCGCCGCCTTGACCGGCGACATGAACCGCGCCCATGTGGACGACGAGGCCGCGCGCACCGGCCCGTTCGGGCGGCGCATCGCGCACGGCCTGCTGGTCGTGTCCTATATGGCCGGGCTCAACACCCGCACCATCGTCAACCAGCTGCTGGAGCCGTCCATGCTGGCGCTGCTCGGCACCGAGTGCCGCTTTCTCAAGCCCACGTTCGCCGGCGACACCATCGGCGTGGAAATCGAAGTCATCGAGGCCCGGCCGACGTCCCGGCGCGACCGCGGCATCGTCAAGTTCCGGCGCAGCGCCGCGACGCAGCGCGTCTTCGCGCCCGGGCGCCTGTCGCATTCGCTGTTTCTGTTTGCCGCGCTCTGGGGGCTGTGGAGCGGCGCGGGCGTCGAGATCCAGGAGCGCTTTTCCGCGGGCCGCGCGCTCGCGCGCCTGCAGGCGGGCGCGTTCCCGGTGCTGGTCGCCGTGCCCAGCCAGCTGCAGCTGATGCTCGAGTGGGCGCAGCGCCGCCATGTGGCGCCGATCGCGGGTGTGGCGCTGCTGCTGATCAGCGGCGCGCGCTGGATGCGCGAGCGCACGCCGGCGCTGCAGGCGCTGTTTCCCGCGGCGCGCATCGTCGAGTTCTATGGCGCGTCCGAAGCCAGTTATATCGCCTGGATGGACGC
>NZ_QXMN01000216.1:0-1380 GCF_003581445.1 Acidovorax cavernicola
AATAAGACGTCAGTCGTTGACGGTCGTGGCTTGGGGGTGCGCGCAAGGTGATGGGGCGGATTTCCTGGCAAGCCATATCGACCCGCGGCAACTCGTCGGGGTCGATTTTTCTGGCGTGGCTATCGAGCAGGCTTCGCGTCGTTACCCCGCCATCCGGTTTCTGGCCGAGAACTGGGTCGGAGAGAAATCGCATCATGCAGAGACTTTTGATGTGGTGTTTTCATCCAATACGTTGGAGCATTTTCATAATCCGTGGGAAGTGCTTGAGGAGCTGGGCGAGCACGCGAAAAAAGCGGTGGTGTTGGCATTGCCATACCGTGAAATGGATCGTATCGATGAGCATTTCTACTCTTTTCTTCCCGCCAATGTGCCCGTTGAACTGAGCAACGGCTTTGGCCTGGTCTGGTCCAGGGTGATTGATTGCCGTGGGATAGAAAACACGCTTTGGAATGGCGAACAGATTTTTCTGGTCTATGCCGAAAAATCATGGCTGTCTTCGTTGAAGCTGACGCTGGGGGATTGTGAGATTGGGCATGACAATCAGGCTGCGCGTATTGGCCATGAAGTAGCAGAAAGACAGGAGCAGATTTCTCACCTGCAGCAGGATTTGGCGGCGCGAGACGCCCACATCGCCGAACTTGACGGTGCATTGGGCGATCGCGATGCCAGGATCACGCGCCTTGATCAGGACATCGTGCTGGCACAGAGCCAGATTTCCAGCCTTCAGCAGGAGCGGCAACTGTATATCGATCAAGTCAATGGATTGATCAACTCCCGTTCCTGGCGAATCACCAGGCCATTGCGGGTGGTAAAACGCCTTTTCAATGCCTTGTTTGATGCGTCCGAGCGATATCATTTGCTTAAGGCTGTGTATTGGAGGCTGCCGCAGTCTTTGCGATCGAGCTTGAACAAATATCGGTACAAATACGTCGCTCAGAATATCCATGTCAGAGATGCGGCGGTATCGAGTCGGAGCCAGTTGCCTACGCCCGATTGGGTCTTGGCAGCCAATGCTGTGCAAAAAATCGTAATCATTCCTTGTGGGTTTGAATTTGACGAGCTTGTCAATCAGCGTCCGATCAATGCTGCAAAGTATTTTTCCAAGCAGGGCTATGTGGTGATATTCATCGCTTGGCAGTGGTCCAGGGGTGAGCTTCTTAAAAAACCCTGTGGCCAAGTATGGCCGGGGATCTACCAGGTTCCGCTTTATGAGTTCATCGATTCCGAAAAATCATTGTCTGCCCGGCAGTTGGATGCCTTGTATCTGCTGACGATGCCCGCGCGGATTCTTGTGGACCTTGTGCCAAGTTTTCGCGCACGAGGCTACTCGATTGCTTATGACGTCATGGATGAATGGGAAGAATTTCATAAGTCGGTGCA
>NZ_QXMN01000217.1:0-1373 GCF_003581445.1 Acidovorax cavernicola
GTTGATCTGCTGCGCGGTCACGCCCAGCACCAGCCGGGTCTTTTGCGCGCCTTCGCCGACTTCGACGGTCACCACGCGCTGGTGCGCGCCGACGGCCACGGCCGACAGCACGCGCGTGGTCACATCGCCGCCGCGGGCCATCGCCTGGCGCTGCTGCATGCGCCGCACCAGCCAGGGCAGCGCCGCGACCACGGCCACGAAGGCCAGGACCGCGAGCAGCGTCTGGGACAGGCTGCCGCTATCCACGGCTGACACGGCGCAGACGCTCGGAAGGGGTCACCACGTCGGTCAGGCGGATACCGAACTTGTCGTTCACCACCACCACCTCGCCCTGGGCGATCAGGTAGCCGTTGACCAGCACGTCCATGGGCTCGCCGGCCAGCGCATCGAGTTCGACGACCGAGCCCTGGGCCAGTTGCAGGATGTACTTGATCGGCACCTTGGTGCGGCCCAGCTCCACGGACAGCTGCACCGGAATGTCGAGCACCATGTTGATGTCGTTGACCGGCACTTCGCCGCCCGTGAAGCCGGGGCGCGTGGGTTCGCCGCTCAGCGGACCGCCCTGTTCGATGTCGACCGTCTTGTCGTGCGCGCTCTGCTCCTGCAGGGCTTCGGCCCAGCCGGAGAAAGCGTCGTCGCTGGATGCATCGCTGGTGTTGTCATTTGCCATGTTTTTCTCCCATCCAATTCGCATCCGTGCCGCGCAGGCACTGCTCGATGCGGATTGCGTATTTGTCGTTGTGCGTGCCGTACTGGCACTCGAAGACCGGAACCCCGCCAATCGAGGCACGGATGCGCGGTTCGCGGTCGAGTTCGATGAAATCGCCGGCCTTCATGGCCAGCAGTTGTTCCACGGTCGCATCGGCGCGCGCCAGTTCCGCGACCAGCGTCACTTCGGCGGCCTGGATCTCGCGCGTCAGCACCTTGACCCAGCGGCGATCGACTTCGATCGAATCGCCCTGCGTCGAGGAATACAGCACGTCGCGGATGGGCTCGAGCGTCGCGTAGGGCATGCAGATATGGATGGCCCCCGAGATGTCGCCGATTTCCAGCTGGAACGCCGTGGAGACAACGATTTCGCTGGGCGTGGCGATGTTCGCGAACTGGGGCTGCATTTCCGAGCGCTGGTAACCCAGCTCCAGCGGATAGATGCCATGCCAGGCCTTGCGGTATTCCTCGCAGATCACGTCGACCAGGCGGTTGATCACGCGCTGTTCGGTGTGCGAGAAATCACGGCCTTCGATGCGCGTCTGCAGCCGGCCCGTGCCGCCGTAGAGCGTGTCGATCACGCCGAACACCAGCGACGGATCGCAGACCACGAGGCCGTTGCCGCGCAGCGGGCGGATCGCCACGATGTTGAAGTTGGTCGGCAC
>NZ_QXMN01000218.1:0-1364 GCF_003581445.1 Acidovorax cavernicola
GTGTGGGCCCACGCCGAGGTGCCCGAGAGCCAGGCCGCGCTGCTGCGCCCGGGCGCCAAGGTTCAGGCCAGAAGCCCGGCTGCGCCTGGCAGCATCTTCGACGGCAAGGTGCAGGCGATCCTGCCCGAGGTGAACCCGAGCACGCGCACGCTGAAGGCACGCCTGGAGCTTGCCAATCCTGGCAGCCGGCTGGTACCGGGGATGTTTGTGGCGATGAACTTCGTGGACATGCGCTCCGACAAGACGCTGCTCGTACCCACCGAGGCGGTGGTCCAGACAGGCAAACGCACGGTCGTGATCGTGGCAGAAGACAACGGACGCTTCCGTCCGGTGGATGTCGAGGCAGGCCTCGAGAGCAGTGGCCAGACCGAGATCAAGCGCGGCCTCTCGGCTGGCGAGCGCGTCGTCGTGTCGTCGCAGTTCCTGATCGACTCGGAGGCCAGCCTCAAGGGCGTCGAGGCCCGCTTGAACAGCGAGCCGGCCGCCGAAGCCGCACCTGTTCCTGCGGCTTCTTCCCCGATGGCCGCCAGTGCGCCACGGCATGCCGGTGAGGCCAAGGTTGTCGGTGTCGGCAAGGACACGTTGACCCTGTCACACGGCGCCATTCCCACGCTGAAGTGGGGTCCGATGACGATGGACTTCAAGTTGCCGCCCGACGGCGCGGCGCGCAACGTTCAGATCGGGAATCGCGTGAGCTTCGAGTTCTTTATGGGCGCAGACGATCTGCCGCAGCTCACTCGCGTCATGCCGATGGCGGCTGAGGCCAAGGCGACGGCACCCGCAACCACGCCGGAAAGCAAGCCATGATCGCCAAGCTGATTCGCTGGTCCATCGCCAACCGCTTCCTCGTGCTGCTGGCCACCTTGGTGCTCAGCGCGTGGGGCGTCTATTCGGTGCTTCGGACCCCTTTGGATGCACTGCCCGACCTGTCGGACGTGCAGGTCATCATCCGCACCACCTATCCGGGCCAGGCGCCGCGCATCGTCGAGAACCAGGTCACATACCCATTGACGACAACGATGCTCTCCGTACCGGGCGCGAAAGCGGTGCGCGGCTACTCGTTTTTTGGCGACTCTTTTGTCTATGTGCTGTTCGAGGACGGCACCGACCAATACTGGGCGCGCTCCCGGGTCCTCGAATACCTGAACCAGGTGCAGTCGCGGCTGCCGGCCCAGGCCAAGGCATCGCTCGGTCCGGACGCTTCCGGCGTGGGCTGGATCTACGAGTACGCGCTGATCGACCGCAGCGGCAAGATGGACATCTCGCAACTGCGCGCCTTGCAAGACTGGTTCCTCAAGTACGAACTCAAGACCGTGCCCGACGTGGCCGAGGTTGCCTCGGTGGGCGGCATGGTGCGCCAGTAC
>NZ_QXMN01000219.1:0-1360 GCF_003581445.1 Acidovorax cavernicola
TGCCTTCTGGGACAACTGCTGCACCCAGCACCACGCCATCTGGGACTACTTTCCCCATCGACGCAGTGGCTACCGGGTCACCATCAACGGAAGTCGACCCGCTGCGGCGGCTTCGGCGCTGCCAAAGCCTTTTGCGGCAGTGATGTAACAGCTTCGCGCACAAGACATATTCATCCTAAAAGGAGACCCACGCCATGTTATTCGAACGCATCGATACCGAATGCATCAACGACGATGAAACACCCTGGATGCCATACACCCCGTATGACGAAAACACCTTGGTGAAATATTTCAAGATTGACCCTGTGCGCGGCGAATCCATCGTCATGCTGAAGTCGCCTCCACGCGGCAAGAAGCCAAAGCATCACCATACGGGCACTGTCATCGTTTATACGATCCAGGGCGCCTGGAAGTACATTGAGCATGACTGGACAGCGCGCGCAGGCAGCGTGGTGTACGAGACCGCAGGAACCGTTCACACGCCTATAGGAGTGAGTGATGAGGCCACCATCACTCTGAGCATTGTGACCGGCGAATTGCTGTACCTGGATGACGACAACAAAATCATCGCGCAATCGAACTGGAAAACAAATATGGAACGCTACCTGAACCACTGCAAGAAGCACGGCATCACGCCCAAAGACCTTTCCACGTTTGCCGTATAAGCTGCAAATTTACAGAGCCATGCTTGCCGCGACCGCAACGCCTGGCTCTTTTATCACATGATGGGTTTATTGGAGTTTTCATGCAGTACCGTAGCTTGGGGAACTCAGGCATCAGCGTTTCTCCGATGATGCTGGGCGCGAATGTTTTTGGCTGGACCATTGACGAAAATACGTCATTTTCCGTGCTGGATGCATGCATCGATCAAGGCATCAATTTCATTGATACGGCAGATGTTTATTCAGCCTGGGTCCCTGGCTTGCAAGGAGGGGAATCCGAGACAATTATTGGAAAGTGGTTCAAGAAAAGCGGACAACGGCAGAACGTCGTGCTTGCGACCAAGGTGGGGTATCTTGCTGCGCGCAAAGGCTTGTCTGCAGCCAATATATACAAGGCGGTTGAAGAATCACTGCAGCGCTTGCAGACGGATTACATCGACGTTTATTTCTCTCATTTGGATGACGACAATGTTCCCTTGGAGGAGACGCTGACAGCGTATGAAAAGCTGCTCACGGATGGAAAAATCCGTGCAATTGGTGCTTCCAACTTCAGCGCAGGGCGGCTGAAAGAGGTATTGGCATTGGCAAGTGAGAACGGGCTGCCGCGTTATCAGGTCTTGCAGCCGGAATACAACCTGTACGACCGCGCCGCTTACGAAAGCGGTTTGGAACTGGTTGCGCAAGAGCATGATCTGGCG
>NZ_QXMN01000220.1:0-1360 GCF_003581445.1 Acidovorax cavernicola
CGAAATTCGGCGTGAGGAAATAGGTGATGTCGAGTTCGGCAATGGTCTTGTTGTTGATCGACAGGCCCAGGCCGGTGTGGTCCTTGTTCGCGCTGATCGGCTGCGTGGTGGTGGCAGCCGTGGGGCTCTACCAGCGGCTGCGCGCAGCGCCGGAGAAAGCGGCGCCATCGCACTGAGCGCGCCGGCGTTTGCGGATTCCTTGCGCCAGGGCAAAACCCTGGGCGGCAGTCGCGGGTCCAATGGTTTTCACGGGGGTTGTCCCCGGTCCATCCATTGCCTCACCATGAAGAAAATCCTCCTGGCCGCCGCCGCTTTCTGTGCCCTGACTTCGGGCGCCGCGCTGGCGCAGACCGACGGCCCGTGGCTGGTGCGCGCCCGCGCCGTGCACCTCGACAGCGCGAACAAGGACCACACCGGCCTGGGCCTGTCGATCAACAACAAGACCATTGCCGAACTCGACATCACCTATTTCCTCACGCCGAATTTCGCGGCCGAGCTGGTGCTGACCGTGCCGCAAAAGCAGAGCGTGAATTCGACCGTCGCGGGCTATCTCGGCACGCTCAAGCACCTGCCGCCCAGCCTGCTGGCCCAGTACCACTTCACGCAGTTCAGCGGCTTCAAGCCCTATGTCGGCGCCGGCATCAACTACACGCGCTTCTCCAGCGTGAAGCTGCTCGGCGGCGCGGCCGACGTGCAGCGCAACAGCTGGGGCGGGGCGCTGCAGGTCGGCGTGGACATCGCGCTGAACAGGCAGTGGTCGCTGAACGTCGATGTGAAGAAGCTCTACATTGACACCGACGTGAGCCTGGCCGGCGCCAGGGTCGGCAACTTCAAGGTGGATCCGGTGCTGGTGGGGATTGGTTTGGGCTACCGGTTCTAGGCGGGCTGGAAGGCGTTCGGGCTTCCGGCGCCGCGTTCGATGGCCTGTTCCCTCAACGCCAGCCGCCACCCAAAGCCTTGTAAAGCTGCACCCGGTTGTCCAGTTCCGCCTGGTGCAGCCGCACCACTTCAAGTTCCGCCGCGTAGAGATTGCGCTGCGCGTCGAGTTCCTCGATATAGCTCGCGTAGCCTGCCTGGTAGCGGTCGTGCGCGAACGTCAGGCTTTGCTGGAGCACGTCGCGGCGCGCGATCGCGAACGCGGTCTGGCGCGCCAGGCGGGCCGTGCCGGTGAGCGCGTTTTCGGTATCGGCGAAGGCCGCGAGCACCGCGCCGCGGTAGGCGAGCGCGGCCTGGTCGCGCTGGGCGCCGGCCGCATCGGCCTGGGCGCGCAGCCGGCCGGCGTCGAACAGCGGGGCCAGCAGGCTGCCGCCCAGGCTCCACACGGTCAGCGGGTTGTACGCCAGCGCATTCGTCATCAGGC
>NZ_QXMN01000221.1:0-1358 GCF_003581445.1 Acidovorax cavernicola
CTGCGCTGCACCGGGGTCGAGCGCACGATGGTGTGGTTGTTCGGCGACTGGAACAGCGCGAAGCCCGCGCCGCACAGCACCAGGCGCCAGATGACATCGACGTCCGACGGCTGCGCGGGCAGCAGCGCGAGCAGCCACAGCCCGGCCGCGAACACCGCCATGCCCAGGCCGCCGAGCAGGCCGTCGGGATGGCGGCCGATCAGCCAGCCGGCCAGCGGCGCGACGGTGACGATCGCCAGCGGCCAGGCCGTGAGCAGCAGGCCGGCCTGCAGCGCGCTGCGGCCGTAGGTTTCGAGCAGCAGGAACGGCAGGGCCAGGAAGGCCAGCGTCTGGGCGCAGAACGCATTGACCGACGAGGCCATGGACAGCGCGAACACCGGAATGCGCAGCAGGTCAACGGGAAACAGCGGCCGCGGCTGGCGGCTCTGGCGCACCAGATGCCAGACGCCGATCAGCAGGCCAGCGCCTAGCATCAGGCCGCCCATCAGCATCGAGCCCGTCTGGTCCTTGCGCGCCACGCCCAGTGCGTCGGCGCCGAGGAACACCAGCGCGAACATCGCCATGTTGAGCACCAGATCGAGCGCGGAAAACGCCCGCGCGCCCGGCTCCGCGGCCAGGCGCGGCGTCTCCGGCAGGGTCTTGCGCCCCAGCCACACGGTCAGCAGGCCCAGCGGCACGTTCGGCGCGAGCAGCCATGGCCAGGAACCCACCGACAGAATCGCCGCGGCCAGCGTGGGCCCGGCCACGGAAGCGCTCGCCACCACGGCCGAATTGAGCGCCAGGCCGCGCCCCAGTTGCACGCGCGGAAAGATGAAGCGCACCAGCGCCGCGTTCACGCTCAGGACCCCGGCCGCGCCCAGGCCTTGCAGCGCGCGCGCCGCGATCAGCGTGCCCAGCGACGGCGCGAAAATCGCGCCCAGCGACGCCAGCGCGAACAGCGCCATGCCCCACAGGTACACGCTGCGGTAACCGATGCGCTCGCCCACGGCGGCGAGCGGCAGCAGCATCACCAGCGTCGCGATCTGGTAGGCGTTGACGACCCAGATGGTCTGCGACGCCGGCGCCTGGAAGGCGCGCGCGATCGCCGGCAGCGCGAGATTGAGCAGGCTGCTGTCGAGCACCACCACCGCCAGGCCCAGCAGGATCACCAGCATCGCGCGCGCACGCCGCCCCGCGGGCAGGCCGTCGGCGGCATCTTCTGCTCCCGCAGGCTGGTTTCTTGCCGTCATCGGCTGTGGCTTCTCGACTGACTCTTGCATGGCTTTCCCTGGCTGACTCGATGGCGGCCCGCGGCCGCGCCCGTGGGCGATGGTAGTGGCTCCCGGCCCCGCCCCCGAGGATACGGCGCGGGCCGGACC
>NZ_QXMN01000222.1:0-1355 GCF_003581445.1 Acidovorax cavernicola
GGCTGACGCATCGACAGCACATGGGACTCCGAGCGGCCGGTGATCTTCAGGCTGGAAAGCGCCCCGTAGCGCACCGCCGTGGCATCGTCGTAGTAGGTGTAATTGACGCGCCCGCCCCAGCGGTTGATTGGCAAGCCATAGCCTGCCGAGCCGCTTTTCTGGCCGCTCGCGTAGGTATAGGCCAGCGACAAGTCGTCGCGAAAGCCCAGCAGGCTGCGATTGCGATAGGACATTCCCGCGCGCCAGCGGCCGGTCATGGGGCTGCCCAGGTTGTCGAGCGTTGCCAGCAGCTGGTGCCGGTCGGGCTCGATCGCGTTGATCAGGATGTCCGTGCTGCCGAACTCCTTTCCCGGCTGAAGATCGGCCTCGAGGCGGACATCGTTGGTGCGGTTGAACCAGACCAGGCTGTCTTCGAGTTCGTTCAGGTCGACGATCTCGCCGGCCACCAGACCCAGGCGCGCCTGGATATAGCTTGTGTGCGTGGTGGCGTTGCCGGAAATGCCGACTTCGCCGACCCGGCCCTCGACCAGCTTCACCTCCACCACGCCGTTGGAGATGTCCTGCGGCGCAATGGTGGCGATGGCGGTGACGACGCCTTTCGCCTTGTAGAGCTCGTTGACCTGGAGCACCAGCTCCTGCAACTCCGCCAGGCTGACCTGGCGGCCGCGGTACTGCGCGGCAATCGCCTCGAGATCGGCGGGCGCCAGGATGGCCGAAGGCGTGAACCGGATCTCGCGCACATCAAAGCGCAGCCCGCCGGCCGATGGCGAGATCGGCGGCGGGGTCGGCGACTCGGGGCGTCGCAGCGGATCTGGCGCCGCCGGCCTGAGGCGCTCCTGCTCGCGCCGGCGACGGTCTTCCTCGATCTGCAGCTGCTGCAGCGTGCCCGCCTGACCGGCGGGAGGGATGACCACGGGCTGGGCCCAGGCGGGCGTGGACAGCACCCCCAGGCCCAGCCAGCCGGCCGTGCACAGCGCCTGCCTGCAGCGCGGAAAACTCGGCAAGAGTGAAGCCAGCATGGTATTCATAGTCCTTCCTTCATTTGCAGCGAAACCGGCAGGTCCGTGTATGTGACCTTGGCAGCCGGCACGATGCCTATCGCGGCAGAAGCCTCCTGCGGGCCGGATTTGGCCCCCTCATCCATGCTGTCCTCGATGCGGTCTTCGGTATCGTTGCTGCTGTCGCTCGAAAGCGTCAGCACCAGTGCGCTGGTGTCGAGAACGTCCTGGCTCGGACGCGGCCCTCCAGTCAGCAGGTCGTCCGGGTCCGGAGTCGGCACCGGCGACGGGCCGGTGATCGCTCCGTCCGCCGTGATGACGATCTCCCCGCCGGCAAGCACGTGGTCAATGTTCACC
>NZ_QXMN01000223.1:0-1331 GCF_003581445.1 Acidovorax cavernicola
GTCGAGGACATCGGCATCACGCTGGGCCAGGCCTTTGCGCGCGCCGTCGGCGACAAGAAGGGCCTGCGCCGCTATGGCCACGCCTATGTGCCGCTGGACGAAGCGCTGTCGCGCGTGGTGATCGACTTCTCCGGCCGCCCGGGCCTGCACATGGATGTGAAGTTCACGGCCGGACGCATAGGCCAGCTCGACACGCAACTGGTCTACGAGTTCTTCCAGGGCTTCGTGAACCACGCGGGTGCCACGGTGCACATCGACAATCTCAAGGGTTTCAACGCCCACCACCAGTGCGAGTCGGTGTTCAAGGCGTTCGCGCGCGCGCTGCGCGCCGCGCTCGAAATCGACCCGCGTGCGGCCACGACCATTCCCTCGACCAAGGGCTCTCTGTGAAAATAGAGACGACTTACGCACGAATTCCATTGCTACAGCTATGAATATGCAAGCAAATACCGTCGCCGTGGTCGACTATGGCATGGGCAACCTGCGCTCGGTCTCGCAGGCCGTCAAGGAGGCCGCGAAAGGCACGGGCTGGCAGGTCGTGGTGACCGCCGACCCCGAGGTAGTGCGCGCCGCGGACCGCGTGGTGCTGCCCGGCCAGGGCGCAATGCCCGATTGCATGCGCGAACTCGCGAGTTCGGGCCTGCGCGAGCCGGTGCTCGAAGCCGCGCGCAGCAAGCCGCTGTTCGGCGTCTGCGTCGGCATGCAGATGCTGCTCGACCACAGCGAGGAGGGCGATACGCCCGGCCTGGGCCTGATTCCGGGCGTGGTGCGCAAGTTCCAGCTTGAAGGCCGCACCCAGCCCGATGGCAGCCGCTTCAAGGTGCCGCAGATGGGCTGGAACCGCGTGCACCAGAGCCAATCGCACGCCATCTGGCAAGGCGTGCCCGACGACAGCTTCTTCTATTTCGTCCACAGCTTCTATGCGCAGCCGCTGTCGGCCGCGCATTGCGCGGGCGAAGCCGACTACGGCGGGAGCTTTGCCGCGGCCATCGCGCGCGATAATATTTTCGCCACCCAGTTCCACCCCGAGAAAAGCGCGGACCAGGGCCTGGCCCTGTTCCGCAATTTCCTGCACTGGAAACCCTGATTCCTGTTCCCCGCCGGCCCCGCCGGCAACCTTTCCTTTTCAATCATCATGCTGCTCATTCCCGCCATTGACCTCAAGGACGGCCACTGCGTTCGCCTCAAGCAGGGCGACATGGACCAATCCACCACTTTCGGTGAAGACCCCGCGGCCATGGCCCGCAAGTGGGTCGATGCGGGCGCACGCCGCCTGCATCTGGTCGATCTCAATGGCGCGTTCGCGGGTGCGCCCAAGAACAATGCAGCGA
>NZ_QXMN01000224.1:0-1323 GCF_003581445.1 Acidovorax cavernicola
GGCCCCATGAGCGCATTCCGCGCTTCGAGGAGATCAACGCGCGGCTTATGCCGGCCACGGGCTGGCAGATCGTCGCCGTGCCCGGGCTGATTCCCGAGCTGGCGTTCTTCGAGCTGCTCGCCGACCGCCGCTTTCCGGTCACCGACTGGATACGCACGCCGGCCGAGTTCGACTACATCGTCGAGCCCGACGTCTTCCACGACCTGTTCGGCCATGTGCCGCTGCTGTTCAACCCGGTGCTCGCCGACTATGTGCAGCGCTACGGCCAGGGCGGCATCAAGGCGCACCGCCTGGGTGCCTGCGAAATGCTCGCGCGGCTGTACTGGTACACGATCGAGTTCGGGCTGATCCGCGAGGCCGGCGGCCTGCGCGCCTACGGCGCGGGCATTCTGAGTTCGGGTGGCGAGCTGGTCTATTCGGTCGAAAGCCCGCTGCCGCAACGCCTGCCGCTCACGGTGGAGCGCGCGATGCGCTCGCGCTACAAGATCGACAGCTACCAGCAGACCTATTTCGTGATCGACGACCTGCAGCAGCTGTTCGACATGACAGAAGCCGACTTCGCGCCGCTGTACCCGCAGCTGCGCGCGCTGCCCGAGTTTTCGGCCGACGGGCAGCTCATTGCGGCGCAGGCCTGAACGCGCTCCACCCAGGCCGCACAGTGCTGCATGAGCTGCGGGTCGAACACCAGCTGCACATGGGCCTGGTCGGCGATCAGCCGGTTGTCGGCACCGGGGTAGGTCGCCGCGAGCGCGGGCATCACGAGGTTGTCGCAGTTCGAGTACCAGCAGGTCATGCGCGCGGCCAGGGCCTGCGGCTCATCGGCCGCAAGGTCGCGCAGCCAGTCGCTGCCCAGGCGCATCTGCCGGCCGTTGACGCTATGGCTGAAATTCGCGATCCAGGTGCCGCGGTGCGGCGTGGCCAGCGTGATCACGCGCGCCACCAGCGCCTGCAGCCGCTGCGCGGCCTGCGCCTGGCCCACGCCGTCGCCGACCACGGCGCCGCGGCTGCGCAGCCAGGCGCGGATCACCAGACCGCCCATGCTGTGGCCGATCAGCACCGGCGGCCGGCCCGTGGCCTGCGCCATGCGGCGCACGGCCGCGTCCAGATCGGGAACGCAGTCGTCCATTGATCCCCAGGCAGGCTCGAGCGTGACCGCGATGCAGGGGATGCCGCGCGCCGCGAACAGCCGCTGCCAGGGCTGCCAGAATGCGCGGTTGCACAGATAGCCATGCACCAGCACCACGCCCGTGCGGCCTGCGCCGACAGCGACGTCATCGGCCAGCGCATGCGTGCGAAACGGCTGGCGTCAGCCGTTTCTGTCTC
>NZ_QXMN01000011.1:0-143429 GCF_003581445.1 Acidovorax cavernicola
GCGCCAGGGCGAGGCCTCTCCCATGTCGCGCAGCACGTGCCACGGACCGTGGTGCGAGGGCGCCGCGCCGGGCGCCGGCACGAGGCGTAAAGGCCAGAGCAGCGCCTGCCGGAAATGCTGCACGACGACCTCACGCTCTACAGCACCACCGCGAGCGCCGCCGGCGGCACCACCAACGTCACGCCGCTGACCACCGTCGTCGTGGCGCAGCTCGCCCCGAACGGCGACCCCTCCAAGCTGGCTGCCGCGGTGCAGGCCGACGCGAACGCCGTCACCTCCGGCGCCATCAGCGACAAGGTCGCCCAGCTCGTGGCCGCGCTGAAGCCGCTGCTGGATGCGCTCAACACCAGCATCGACCCGATGAGCGGCGAGTTCCAGGCCAACGGCACCGGCCAGGACCGCATCCTCGACACGTTGAACGTCTCGGTGCGCCCCGACGGCACGGCGGCCAACATCGAGATCACCGTCAAGGCGCAGCCCGCCAGCGAAGACGCGGCGCCGGTGTCCATCGTCTTCCGCACCGACGAGAGCACCATCACGCCGCTGCCCGCGGTCGATGCCGCCGCCCTCGTGCAGCCGCCCACGCCGGCGATGGTGAAGGACCTGCTGGACCGCATCAACGCCTGCTACGCACTGCCGCTGAACCAGCGCGTGGACAGCACCATCGGCTCCGACGGCAATGCCTTCGGCGAAGCCGTCAACGTGATCGCGCCGGCCTGCCGCACGCTGTTCGTGGGGGACGACCCGGCCAACTTCGTCAACGCAGGCCTGCACGTCGGGCGCACCTCGAGTGGTCCGCGCCGCCCCTTCGAGAGCCTGTTCCGCGCGGGTCCCACCAACCTGAAGCACGACCGCGGCAACTTCGAATACTTCTATCCGAGCGGCGACATCGCGCTCACCTACCGCTGGACCGACGTCGTCGGCAACACCGACAACGACGTCTTCAACGCGAAGATCGTCGACGGCGCCCTGAAGCTCACCGGCAACAGCAACGCCTACCGCGCGGCGGTGCGCCCGGTGTCCGAGCAGAAGGACTTCCTGAAGCACGCGAACCTCATGTACAACGCCTCGGGCTACAACGTGTCGGTCGACAACGTGCTCGACGGCAACGGCAACTCGATCTTCTCGAAGGTGGTGGCCACCTCGACCGCGCTGCCGGGCCGCGAGCTGGTGCTGGTGCCGCGGGCCGGGCTGACCACCCTGGTGCTCACCACCGACGGGACGGCCAATGGCGCGGTGAACTCCTCCTTGTGGCGCATGGCCGCACGTTACGTGGACCCGGCGCAAGGCGGCAATCCGAGCAGCATCGAACCCGGCAACCTCTTCGCTTCGCCACAATTCGACGACACGCAACTGCGCGCCATCCCGGACCAGGCCACCTGGAAGCTCGAGTTCTTCCTGGCCGCCGGAGGGGCCAACCCGGTGCAGTACGCGCGCACCTTCTCGCGTGCGCCGACCGTGGCCGAGGCCGCGCAGATGCCGACCGTCGAAATGACGCCGGCCTTGCGTGCCGAGCTGCTGCCCGAAATCCAGGGCGTTCAGCGCGGCATCGTGTTCCCGGCGCCGGTGCCCTCCGACCCCAACGCGAACAACATCGACTTCAGCGCCGAAGGCAACCTCGACGGCTGGGCCGTGCCCAGCGGCGCCTACGCCCCGACCACCTTCCTGGTGGCCGGCCGCGGGCCCAACAACAACCGCTTCACCGACTCGATCACAGTGCGCACCTCGGCACGCAAGGCGGTCATCTATTGCCAGCCGGTGAACACGCCGAGCGACAACCACTGCACGAGCGTGGGCAACAACGCCTACCAGTACGCGCAGGGCTCGTCGGTCAGCAGCTTCATCTTCACGGCACGCACGCCACGCCAGCTCGATGTGCGCAAGAGCTTCGAGGCGTGGACTGTCTCGCTGCCCTGAGTCTTCGCACCGTCACCGCATGAAAAAAGCCGCCGACCCGTGAGGGCCGGCGGCTTTTTCAATGCAATTCCAGGAACACCGAGGAACCGGCTTTGCCGGGCCTCAGGTGTTGCCCCCGGTAGGGGGTTGGCGCAGCGACACGAAGTGCGCGCAGCCTGGGGGCGAGCAACAATCAGTCTGCGTAGACGCCTGCGGCCTTGATGATCGGGCCCCACTTGGCGATTTCGGCCGTGACGAACTTCTTGTGCTCGGCGGGCTCGACGCGCTTGTCGGTGATGATCACGGCGCCCAGGCCTTCCTGGCGCTTGATGAAGGCCGGGTCCTTCATGGCGGCCTTGATGGCCTCGTTGACCTTCTTCAGCACCGGTGCGGGCGTGCCCTTCGGTGCGTACACGCCGTGCCAGATCGACACTTCGAAGCCCTTCAGGCCCGACTCGTCGAGCGTGGGCAGGTCTTTCAGCGCGGGCGTGGTCAGGCGCTTGCTGGTGGTCACGGCGTAGGCCTTGACCTTCTTGGCCTCGATCTGCGACGTGGTGTTGGTGGTCTGGTCGCACAGCAGGTCGATCTGGCCGCCCAGCAGGTCGGCGATGGCCGGCGCGGTGCCCTTGTACGGCACGGGCGTCATCTCGACCTTGAGCGCGCTCTGGAACAGCAGGCCGCACAGGTGCGAGGCAGCGCCCAGTCCGGCGTTGCCCAGGTTGATCTTGCCCTTGTTGGCGTTGATCCAGGTCGCCAGTTCCTTGTAGTTGTTGGCGGGCAGGCCGGGCTTGCCGATCAGCGTCATCGGCACTTCATTGACCATGCCGACGTACTCGAAGTCGTTCTCGACGCTGAACGGCAGCTTGCGGTACAGCGCGGGCATCGTCGACATGCCGATGTGGTTCAGCAGCAGCGTGTAGCCGTCGGGGTTGGCGCGCGCCACCTTGGCGGTGCCGATCGAGCTGCCGGCGCCGGCGGTGTTGTCCACGATGATCGTCGTGCCCAGCGTCTTCTGCAGCGATTCGGCCAGGTCGCGGGCCACGCGGTCGGTCGGGCCACCGGCCGAGAAAGGCACCACCAGCGTCACGGGCTTGCCTGCGGGGAAGTCCTGGGCATGTGCGCCGACGGCGGCAGCGGCAAGCGCCGCGAGGGCGAGCAGTTTCTTCATGATGTCTCCGACTGAGTTGGTAAATGGAAAGGGTCGCGATCTTATCGGCTGACCGGGGGCTGACCCATACCGAATAGCCCTTAGGAATGTCACCGTTTTCGCCCCATGCTGGGGCATGATCGGGCCCGTCCCGCGCACCCGCGCCGGGGCGACCACAACCACAACAGGCCTGCCCGCCGGGCGGCATCGAGGAGAAGAAACCAATGGATCCCTGGGTCTATCCGCGCGAGCGCTGGCTCGGCAAACTCACGCTCGTGCTGGGCCTGCTGGCCTGGGCATTGATCGTCGTGGGCACGGTGGGCATTGCGCTCGTCTATGTGCTGCTGGGCTTCATCGGCTACGTGTTCGCGCAGTCGGCGGTCATTGCCTGGATCAAGGGCACGGGCGTGCGCCTGTCGCCCGAGCAGCTGCCCGAGCTGCACGCGCGCTTCACCGACTGCTGCACCCGCCTGGGCATCGCGCAGCCGCCCGAGGCCTATCTGCTGCACGGCAACGGCATCTTCAATGCCTTCGCCACGCGCTTCTTCGGCCGCAACTTCGTGGTGCTGCTGTCCGACGTGGTCGACGCCATGGAGGCGCAGCCCGACGGCATCCACTTCTACATGGGCCACGAGCTGGGCCACATCCGGCGCGGCCACCTCACGGGCCACATCTGGCGCGCACCGGTGCTCTGGCTGCCGCTGCTGGGCGCGGCCTATGCGCGCGCCAAGGAATACACCTGCGACCTGCACGGCGCCGCCTGCTGCCGCGAGATCGACTCCGCGCCGCGCGCGCTGGTCGCGCTGGCCGCCGGCGCCCAACAGTGGCGCAACGTGAACCTGCAGCGCTACGCTGCCCAGTCGGTCGGCAACCGCGGCTTCTGGGGCTCGTTCCACGAACTGATCGGCGGCTACCCCTGGCTCACCAAGCGCGTCGCACGCGCCATCGACCCGGGCGTCAAGCTGCCCGAGCGCAACCCGGTGGCGTACCTGCTCGCGCTCTTCGTGCCCTATGCCGGCCGGGCCGGCGGCGGCGCGGCGGGGGTGCTGATCGTGGTGGCGGTCATCGGCGTGCTGGCGGCCGTGGCCATTCCGGCCTACCAGGACTACCAGACCCGCGCCGTCGTCGCGCAGGCCTGGGCCCAGGGCGCCCCGGTGCGCAATGCGCTCACGCGCCACTACGAAGAAAAATCCGAGATCCCCGACACCCTGGCTGAAGTCGGACTGCCGGGCACCTTGCCCAACGGTGCGACCCTCACGCTCGACCCCGACAGCATGGCGGTGGACGTGACCACGCCGAAGGGCACGCTGCGCATGGAGCCCTCGTCGACCGATCGGGGCATCGCGTGGCACTGCAGCGCGGGCGAGGGGTTGAAGGACAAGGCGTTGCCGGCCAGCTGCAAGAAGTGAGTGGGCGTTCGTTGGCTTCGGTGACGTCTCCCGCTTCGCCACCTGCCAACGCGTGGCGTTTGCCGCGAGACCTTGCGCTCATCACCGTGGCTGTGGAAGCGGCCATCGTGGTGGCCCACTTCGGCGGGCAGCTGTGGCCCGGCTCGGCGCACGAAGGCTATGCGCTGGAGACGTGGGTGGGCATGGTGGGCAACCTCGCGATGGCCTGGGTGTTGGCGGCGGCGCTGGCCTGGAGCCATGGCCGTCAGGCACTGGAAGTGCGCGGCATCACGAGCCTGTCGCTGTTGCGCCGCCCGCGTGTGCGCTACGCCGGGGTCTATCTCGTCGTGCGGGTGCTGGACTACTTCGTGCTGAGCCCGTGGCTCTACGGCCACGGGCTGCTCCCCATGCCGGGCGGCCGGCTGGTGCAGCTGGCGATGCTGGTGCTAGGCGTGTGGGTCGCGACTTGGGTCGTGCTGAGGCGAGGCGCCCGGTCGCCGGATGCGTCGCCGATCGAGGCGGGCGAGGCGGGCGACGCGGGCGAGGGCGCCACGGCATCGCCGGGCCGCGCCACGATGGCGTGGCTGATCGCAGCCGTGTCCGCCTCGGCGCAGATCTGGTGCGTCATGGCCACGGCCCCTTGGGACGAGGCCATGAGAACCCTGGATCACGTGGCGCCCTTCCTGAGCTGGGTCGTGCCGCCGTTGTGTGTCTTCGCCCTGGTGTTCTGGGGCGCATGGCTCGGCATCGGCCCGGGCCCGCTTCCCGCACGGGTCCGGCCGTTCCGCGCTGTGGCCGCATCGGTGCTGGCCTTCGTGCTCGTGCTGGCGGGCTGCGCAGCCGTCTTCCTCGCGGGGCTCGGAGTGCTGGAGCCGTCCCAGACCAGCATGGCCGGTGTCGGCGACCTGGTCATCCTGCTGATCGTGCTCGTGCCGATCTACCTCGCACTGACGGTGCTGCTCACGCGCACCGTCGTGCGCCGCCTGTACCGCGCCTACTTGTAGCTGCGCGCGTCCTCGATCACCTTGCCGTCGTTCGGCAGGCTGCCCGGTGCCACCAGCTCGATGGTGCCGCGCAGCTTGGTCACTTCGCGCACCGCGTCGGCGATGCGCGCGTCGAGCCCGGCCGGGGCGCCGGCGCACTCGAGCTTGAAGGTCATCTGGTCGTCGCCCATCTCGCCCGACACCACGAGGCGCGCGCGCACGATCTCGGGAAAGCGCCGCACGACCTCGGCGACCTGCGAGGGATGCACGAACATGCCGCGCACCTTGGTGGTCTGGTCGGCGCGGCCGAGCCAGCCCTTGATGCGCTTGTTGGTGCGGCCCGTGGGGCAGGTGCCCGCGAGCACGGCCGAGAGGTCGCCGGTGCCGAAGCGCACCAGCGGGTAGTCGGGATTGAAGGTGGTGACGACGATCTCGCCCACCTCGCCGTCGGGCACCGGGTCACCCGTGCCGGGGCGCACGATCTCGACCAGCACGCCTTCGTCGATCACCAGGCCCTGTCGCGCGCTGGTTTCATAGGCGATGAGGCCCAGGTCGGCGGTCGCGTAGCACTGGATGCCCTGCACGCCGTGCGCGGCGATCCAGTCGTGAAGGCTGGGCGGAAAGGCCTCGCCCGAAACCAGCGCCTTGGTGAACCACGGCAGCTTCTGGCCCTTTTCTTCGGCCTTTTCCAGCAGGATCTTCAGGAAGCTCGGCGTGCCCGCATAGCCGTCGGGCTTGAGGTCGACGATGGCTTCGAGCTGCTGCTCGGTCTGGCCGGTGCCGCCCGCGAAGATGGTGCAGCCCATGGCATGCGCGCCGCTTTCCATGATCGAACCGGCCGGCGTCATGTGGTAGCTGAAGCTGTTGTGGATCAGCTCGCCGCTGCGAAAGCCCGCCGCATGCAAGGCCCGCGCCGTGCGCCAGTAATCGCGTGCCTCGCCCTCGGGTTCGTAGATGGTGCCGGGGCTCGCGAAGATGCGCGGCATGCGCGGCCCGCGCACGATCGACGCAAAGCCGCCGAAGGGGTCGTCGGCGCGGCGCGCCTTCTGCAGCTCGAGCAGTTCCGACTTGCGCGTGACGGGCAGCTTCGCGAGCGCCTCGCGCGTCGTGACGTCGGCCGGCTTCACGCCGTCGAGGATCTTCGTGAACGCAGAGGTGGCGGTCTGGGCCTGGGCGATCTGCTTCGGCAGCGCGGCCAGCAGGTCACGTTCGCGTTCGGCGGGGTCGCGGATTTCTAGCTTGTCGTAGTGGTCGTTCATGTCCGTACCCTTCGTCTATCGATTCAGTCGCTGTGCGGTGGGTACTTCAGGCCAGCCACCTCTTGCGCCGCTTGTAGCTCTTCACATCACGGAAGCTCTTGCGGTCCGCGCCGCCCACGCCGAGGTAGAACTCCTTCACGTCCTCGTTCTCGCGCAGGCTCTTGGCTTCGCCGTCCATCACGATGCGGCCGTTCTCCAGGATGTAGCCGTAGTCGGCGTAGCGCAGCGCCATGTTGGTGTTCTGCTCGGCCAGCAGGAAGGTCACCTTCTCCTTGGTGTTGAGGTCTTTCACGATCTCGAACACCTCTTCCACGATCTGCGGCGCCAGGCCCATCGAGGGCTCGTCGAGCAGCACCATCGTCGGGTTGGCCATCAGCGCGCGGCCGATGGCGCACATCTGCTGCTCGCCGCCCGAGGTGTAGGCCGCCTGCGAGGTGCGACGCGTCTTCAGGCGCGGGAAATACGCGTACACCTTCTCCAGCGTCTCCTGCACCGCGGGCTTGCCGTCGGTGCGCGTGTAGGCGCCGGTCATCAGGTTCTCTTCGATGGTCAGGTGGGCGAAGCAGTGACGGCCTTCCATCACCTGGATCAGCCCGCGCTTGACCAGCTCGGCCGGCGACAGCGCCTCGATGCGCTCGCCGCGCAGCTCGATGGTGCCCTTGGTCACGGCGCCGCGTTCGCCCGCGAGCAGGTTGCTCACGGCGCGCAGCGTGGTCGTCTTGCCGGCGCCGTTGCCGCCGAGCAGCGCCACGATGCCGCTTTCAGGCACGGTCAGCGACACGCCCTTGAGCACGAGGATCACGTGGTTGTAGATGACCTCGATGCCGTTGACGTTGAGAAGGATCTTGGGTTCGCTCATGGTGTGGTCCGAAGCATTCGCAAGAACGGCACATCGCCGTCCTTGCGAATGGCGGCTCTCGCGAGCCGCCACGGCACTTTCGTTTCTTGTCAGTGCATCAGGATTGGCAGTCGGCCGCTTCGCGGCGGGTAATCTTCTTTTCGCCCGCGTACTTGTCGGCGGCAGCCTTCACCATCGGCTTGATGATCTGGCTGTCGGCCTCATACCAGTCGGACATGCCGCCCCACTTGGCGCCGTCCCACGTGTGCACGCGTGCCCAGCTCGAGCCCATGTGGTCCTGGCACGAAGTGCTCACCGGACGCATCACGCCCGAGAAGCCCAGTGCGTCCAGCTTCTTCTGGTCGAGTGCGAGGTTCTCCATGCCCCAGCGCACTTGTTCGCCGGTCATGACCTTGCCCTTGCCGAAGCGCTCCTGTGCGCGCCTGACGGCCTCGATGGTCAGCATCTGGATGATCACGCCGCGCGTGTAGAGCACCGAGCCCACTTCGTCCTTCGGACCCGTGCCCTGGCCCTTGTCGTGCACCTGCTTCAGGATGTCCTGGATCACCTTCGGCTGCGTGCCCGAGGTGTTCAATGCGAGTGCGTTGTAGCCCTTGGCGTTGGCACCGACGTCCTTCACGTCGGGTTCGGCGCCGGCCCACCACACGCCGTACATCTTCTCGCGCGGGTAGCCCGTGGCCACGGCTTCCTTCAGGGCGGTGGAGTTCATGACGCCCCAGCCCCACAGCAGCACGAAGTCAGGACGCGACTGGCGCACCTGCAGCCAGGCCGACTTCTGCTCCACACCGGGCGCGGTCACGGGAATCAGCGACAGCTCGAAGCCGTTCTGCTTGGCGCGTTCCTGCAGCAGCGGGATCGGTTCCTTGCCGAACGGCGAGTCGTGGTACACGAGGGCGATCTTCTTGCCCTTGAGCTTGTCCATGCCGCCTTCCTTCTTCCCGATGTGCTGGATCAGGATGTCGGCCGCGGTCCAGTAGGAGCCCATCAGCGGGAAGTTCCACTTGAACACGCCGCCGTCCTGCGAGGCCGAGAGGCCGTAGCCCAGCGTGATGAGCGGGATCTTGTCGGTGGGCACCTTGTCGGTCAGCGCGAAGGTGATGCCGGTGGCCTGCGGATCGAACAGGGCCACGCCCGGACGGCCCTTCAGGCGCTCGTAGCATTCCACGCCCTTGTCGGTCGCGTAGCCGGTTTCGCATTCCTCATAGGCGATCTTCACGCCGTTGATGCCGCCGGTGGCGTTGACCAGCTTGATGTAGTCCTGCTTGCCGTTGGCCCAGGGCGTGCCGTTGGGCGCGTAGGGGCCGGTGCGGTACACCAGCAGCGGGAAGAACTGTTCCTTGGCCTGGGCTTGCGCGAGCGACGGCGCCAGCGCCGTGCCCAGGGTGGTGGCCACCAGGGCGGCGGTCAGAGCGAGCGATTTCAGTGTCATGCCTGTCTCCTTTTGTGGGCACCTCGGTGCCGGGTTTTTGCGAACGGGAACTTCAAAAAATCGGGGTCAGTGAGGGAAGGGCCACAGCCGCAGTTTTTCCTTCGCCGTGGACCACAGCCGTGCCAGGCCGTGCGGCTCCACGATCAGGAAGAACACGATCAGCGCGCCGAAGATCATGGTCTCCAGGTGCGAGGCCAGTGCGGTCGAGATCGAGAAGCCCAGCCACGCGGGCAGCTGGTTCAGGAAGAGCGGCAGCAGCACGATGAACGCCGCACCGAAGAAGCTGCCCATGATCGAGCCGAGCCCGCCGATGATCACCATGAACAGCAACTGGAACGAGCGGTCGATGCTGAACGCCGCCGGCTCCCACGCGCCCAGGTGAATGAAGCCCCACAGCGCGCCGGCCACGCCGACGATGAAGCTGCTGACCGCAAAGGCCGTGAGCTTGGCGTACACCGGGCGGATGCCGATCACCGCCGCCGCCACGTCCATGTCGCGCATCGCCATCCACTCGCGGCCGATGGCGCTGCGCACCAGGTTCTTCGCGAGCAGCGCGAACACCACCACGAAGATCAGGCAGAACAGGTACTTCTGCACCGGCGATTCGATCGGCACGCCGAACACGTTCAGCCCCGCCACGCTCACCGAGCCCGACGACGAGTTGTTGGTGAACCACGTGATGCGCAGGAATGCCCAGTCGGTGAAGAACTGCGCGGCCAGCGTCGCCACCGCGAGGTACAGGCCCTTGATGCGCAGGCTCGGAATGCCGAAGAGCACGCCGATGACCGTGGCGCACAGCCCGCCCAGCAGCAGCGAGGCGATGAGCGGCATGCCTTCGATGCGCACCTGGAAGTTGTAGGCCGCATACGCACCCACCGCCATGAAGGCACCCGTGCCCAGCGAGATCTGGCCGCAGTAGCCCACCAGGATGTTCAGGCCGAGCGCCGCCAGCGACAGGATGAGGAAGGGCGTGAGGATGGCGCGCATCCAGTAGTCGGACACGCCCATTGGCACGACCACGAAGGCCACGAGCAGCAGCACCAGCATCGCCAGGCGATCCTGCGCGATCGGAAGAATCTGTTGGTCGGCGCGATAGCTCGACTTGAACTGGCCGTTTTCTCTGTAGAACATTGCTCAGACCCGATCGATGATTTTTTCGCCGAACAAGCCCTGGGGCCGCACGAGCAGGAAGACCAATGCCAACACATAGGCAAACCAGATCTCGATGCCGCCACCGAGCATGGGGCCGAGATAGATTTCGGACAGCTTCTCGCCGACCCCGATCAGGAGGCCGCCGATGATGGCGCCGGGGATCGAGGTCAGACCGCCCAGGATCACCACCGGCAGCGCCTTCAGCGCCACCAGCGAGAGCGAGAACTGCACGCCGAGCTTGGAGCCCCAGATGATCCCGGCCACCAGGGCCGAGAAGCCGGCCACCGACCACACGATCACCCAGATGCGCGACAGCGGAATGCCGATGGACTGCGCGGCCTGGTGGTCGTCGGCCACCGCGCGCAGTGCGCGGCCCGTGGCGGTCTTCTGGAAGAAGATGGCCAGCACCACCACCAGCGCGGCCGACACCGCCGCCGCCACCAGGTCTTCCTGGCTCAGCAGCAGGCCGCCCTGGAAGGTGCCTTCGAGCACCATCAGCGGTTCCTTGGGCATGCCGACATCGATCTTGTAGATGTCGTTGCCGAAGATCGTCTGGCCCACGCCATCCAGGAAGTAGGCGATGCCCAGCGTGGCCATCAGCAGCGTGATGCCTTCCTGGTTCACCAGCTTGCTCAGCGCGAGCCGTTCGATGAGCCAGGCCACGACGATCATCACCGCCATGGCGGCAATGAAGGCCAGGATGTTCGCCAGGATCTGGCTCTGGAAGCCGAACCACTGCGGGAACCATTCGGCGAAGCGCGCCATGGCCAGCGCGGCGAACAGCACCATCGCGCCCTGCGCGAAGTTGAAGACGCCGGAGGCCTTGTAGATCAGCACGAAGCCGATCGCGATCAGCGAATACAGCATGCCGACCATGAGGCCGCCGAAAAGGGTTTCGAGGAAAAAGCCCATCGTGTTCTTTCGTGATCAGTGCTCGACGCCAAGGTAGGCGCGGATCACGTCTTCGTTGTTGCGCACTTCGTCCGGCGTGCCGTCGCCGATCTTCTTGCCGTAGTCCAGCACCACGACGCGGTCGGAGATGTCCATCACCACGCCCATGTCGTGCTCGATGAGCACGATGGTGGCGCCGAACTCGTCGTTCACGTCCAGGATGAAGCGGCTCATGTCCTGCTTCTCTTCGACGTTCATGCCGGCCATCGGCTCGTCCAGCAGCAGCACCTGCGGCTCCATGGCCAGCGCGCGACCGAGGTCGACGCGCTTTTGCAGGCCATAGGGCAGGCGGCCCACCGGCGTCTTGCGGTGCGCCTGGATCTCCAGGAAGTCGATGATGTGCTCGACGAACTCGCGGTGCTGCAGTTCTTCGCGTTCGGCCGGGCCCCAGCGCAGCGCCTGTGCGAACAGGCCGCTCTTCATCTTGAGGTTGCGCCCGGTCATGATGTTGTCGAGCACGCTCATGCCCTTGAACAGCGCCAGGTTCTGGAAGGTGCGCGCCACGCCCATCTCGGCCACCTGGCGCGAGTTCATGTGCTTGAAGGTCTGGCCGCGGAAGGTGATGGAACCCTGCTGCGGCCAGTACACGCCGTTGATGCAGTTCAGCATCGAGCTCTTGCCCGCGCCGTTGGGGCCGATGATGGCCCGCACCTCGTGCTCGCGCACGTTGAAGCTGATGTCGGTCAGCGCTTTCACGCCGCCGAAGCTCAAGGAGATGTTCTGGACGTCGAGGATGACGTCGCCGGTCTTGCGATTGCTCATGCAGCGGCCTTCACGATGGGGAAGGTTTTGGCGTCGTTGATCTTCAGCGTGGCGCTGACGGCGCCCGTGCGTCCGTCCTCGAACTTGACCTGGGTCTCGATGAACTGCTCGGTCTTGCCGCCGTAGAGCGCGTCGACCAGCACGGCGTACTTCTCGGCGATGAAGCCGCGGCGCACCTTGCGCGTGCGGGTCAGCTCGTCGTCGTCGGGATCGAGTTCCTTGTGCAGCACGAGGAAGCGCGCGATCTGCGTCTCGCCCATGCCGTCCTCGGCGGCGAGGTCGGCGTTGACCTTGGCGATGCACTCGGCCACCAGCGTCAGCACCTCGGGCTTGCCGGCCAGGTCGACATAGCCGCCATAGGCCAGGCCGCGGCGCTCGGCCCAGTTGCCCACGGCCTCGAAGTCGATGTTGACGAAGGCGCAGACCTCGTCGCGGCCGTTGCCGAAGCACACGGCCTCCTTGATCTGCGGGAAGAACTTGAGCTTGTTCTCGATGTAGTTGGGCGCGAAGATCGCGCCGCTCACGAGGCGGCCCACGTCCTTGGCGCGATCGATGATGCGCAGGTGGCCTTCGCTGTCGAGCACGCCTGCGTCGCCGGTGTGGAAGTAGCCGTTGGCGTCGAGCACCTCGGCGGTGGCGTCGGGGCGCTTGTAGTACTCCTTGAGCACCGACACGCCGCGCACCAGCACCTCGCCGTCTTCGGCGATCTTGAGTTCGATGCCCGGCGCCGCCGTGCCCACGGTCTGCAGCTTGACCTTGCCGTCCTGCTGCAGGCACACGTAGGCACAGGTCTCGGTCTGGCCGTAGAACTGCTTGAGGTTCACGCCGATGGAGCGGTAGAAGCGGAACAGGTCGGGCCCGATGGCCGCGCCGGCCGTGTAGGCCACGCGGATGCGGCTCATGCCCAGCACGTTGCGCAGCGGGCCGTAGATCAGCAGGTTGCCCAGGCTGTACATGAGGCGGTCGCCGGTGCTCACGGATGCGCCGTTGAGGATGTCGGCGCCCACGCGCTGTGCCAGCGCCATGAACTTCGCGTACAGCCAGCGCTTGGGCGCGGCCGCGTCTTCCATGCGGATCGACACGGCCGTGAGCAGGCCTTCGAAGGTGCGCGGCGGGCCGAAGTAGTAGCTCGGGCCGATCTCGCGCATGTCGTTCATCACCGTCTCGGCCGACTCGGGGCAGTTGAGCGTGAAGCCGCCCACCAGCCACTGCGCCACCGAGAACAGGTGGTCGCCCACCCACGCCATCGGCAGGTAGCTCATGATGTTGTCGCCGGGGCCGAGCTTGTCGGTCTCGACGCCGCCGCGGCCTGCCGCGATGAAGCTGGCGTGCGTCTGGCACACGCCCTTGGGGCGGCCGGTGGTGCCCGAGGTGTAGAGGATCACGCCGACGTCGGTGGCCTCGCCGCTGGCGACGGCGCGGTCGTAGTAGCCGGCGTTGGCCTTGTCGAAGGCGCGGCCCAGTTCGCGCAACTGCTCGTAGCTCATGAGCCCCGGCTGGTCGTAGTGGCGCAGGCCCTTGGGGTCGTCGTAGATGATGTGGCGGATGCCTGCTGACTGGCCTTCCTGCCCTTGCTGGAGTTCGCGGCACTCGAGCAGCTTGTCGACCTGCTCCTGGTCTTCGACGATGACGAACTCGATGCCGGCGTCGTTCAGCATGAAGACCATCTCGCCGGCCACCGCATCCTGGTACAGCGGCACGGGCACGCCGCGCAGGCTTTGCGCGGCGAGCACCGCCATGTACAGGTGCGGCCGGTTGGCACCGACGATCGCCAGGTTGTCGAAGGCCTTGAAGCCAAGGCTTGCCAGACCGCAGGCCATCTCGCGCACTTCCTGCGCCACGGCGTGCCAGGTCCAGGTTTGCCAGATGCCAAGGTCTTTTTCGCGCACGGCGGGAGCCTCGGGACGGGCCTCGGCATGCGCGAGCAGCAGACGGGGGAAGGTGGGGGCGGTGGTTTGCACAGTGGCCGGATCGTAGGTCGCACTTTGACGCCCGGTTGTCGTTCCAACGACAATCCTAGGGACACTACTCCCCGGAGTTTCCCGATGCCTGCAGGCAACCTCAACCACCACAGCGTGCTCGGCGGTTCCATCAAGGACCGCGTGCGTCCCGCCAATGCCGCCGAGATGGAGGGCATTCCGTGGCTGCACACGCTCACGCCCACCGAGCGCCGCCGCGCCGAGGCCACGCTGGTGGTCGGCGAGGCCGAGCCGGGCGATCTCGTGTGCCGCGTGGGGCGCTCGCCCACCTACTGGTTCGGCGTGATCGAAGGCCTGCTGAAGATGAGCAACGACAACGCCGACGGCGGCTCGGTCACCTACACCGGCGTGCCGCCCGGCGGCTGGTTCGGCGAAGGCACGGTGATGAAGCGCGAGCCCTACCGCTACAACATCCAGGCGCTGCGCCGCAGCCTCGTGGCGGGGCTGCCGATCGAGAGTTTCCACTGGCTGCTCGACCACTCCATCGGCTTCAACCGCTTCGTGATGAACCAGCTCAACGAGCGGCTGGGCCAGTTCATCGCGGCGCTGGAGATCGACCGCCTGAACAACCCCGACGCGCGCGTGGCGCGCAACCTGGTGTCGCTGTTCAACCCGGTGCTCTACCCCGGCGTGGGCGAGGTCTTGCGCATCACGCAGCAGGAGCTGGCGTATCTTGTCGGCCTGTCGCGCCAGCGCGTGAACGAGGCGCTCAATGCGCTGTCGGCGCAGGGGTTGATCCGCGTCGAATACGGCGGCCTGCGCGTGCTCGACCTGCCGGGCCTGCGCGCCACCGCGATGACGAGCCGCAAGAACAACAACACATCGACCTGAAAGAAGAACCATGGCCCTGTCCGACCACCTGCAGATCGTGCCCGCCGACGCGCAGGCGAGCTTTCTCCCGCCGCCGCAGCAACAGGCCACGCAGGCCCGCAACGAGGAGGACGACGGTCCCACGCTCGAGGAAGCCATCGACCGCAACGAGGCCTTGAGCGCGCAGATCGATGCGCTCAACGAGGTGCTGGCGCGCCCGCTCAGGGACATCCTCGCGGACCGCGAGAAGTCCGAGGAAGCCGCGCTGGCCTGGGACCGCTTCGGCGCGATGTGGATGCTGTCGCAGCGCGCCATGCGCCGCGTCGCGCTCGACCTGGCGGCGCAGCTCGGCGTGAGCGAGGAAGAAGTGGTGGCGCGCGCCATGGCGAACGCCAACGCGGTGCTCAACGGCGCGGACGAGGTCGACCTCGGCGGCAGCGTGGCGCCCGCGCAGTTGCAGCACATCGCGCGTCACCGCAACTTCCTGCGCAAGCAATTCAAGTAGACCCCTGCGGGTTTCGCGAATCGTCTTAAGCTCGCGGCCTTCCCTTCATTCCCTACAAGAGACATCGCCTCCATGACCGCTTCTGCTTCTTCCCACCTCACCGTCATCACCGGCGCTTCGCGCGGCCTGGGCCGTGCCATGGCCGAACAGCTGCTGCAGGCCGGCCACACGGTGCTCGGCATCTCGCGCAAGCAGTCGCCCGAACTGGCCGCAGCTGCCAAGGCCGCTGGCGCCGAGCTGACGCAATGGGAGCAGGACCTGTCCGACCCGGTGGCCGCCGCGACGCGCCTGTCGGCCTGGCTGCACACGCTGGACGGCCAGCGCTTCGACAGCGTCACGCTCATCAACAACGCCGGCACGGTGGGCAACCCCGCGCCGCTGTCGCGCGCCGTGGAAGCCGAGCTGTCGCTGGCACTGCGCATCGGCCTCGAAGCGCCGATGCTGCTCACCGCCGCCTTCCTGGGCGCCACGCGCGAATGGCGCGGTGTGCGCAAGGTGCTGAACATCTCGTCGGGCCTGGGCCGCAACGCGATGGGCAGCCAGGCGCCTTACTGCGGCGCCAAGGCCGGCATGGACCACTTCTCGCGCTCGGTGGCGCTCGAGGAAGCGCAGGCACCGAACGGCGCGCGCATCGTGTCGCTGGCGCCCGGCATCATCGACACCGACATGCAGGTGCAGCTGCGCGGCGCCTCGGCCGACAAGTTCCCGGACCGCGTGCGTTTCGAGAAGATGAAGAGCGACGGCATGCTCGCCAGCCCCGAAGACGCGGCGCAGAAGGTGCTTGCCTACCTGGCGCGCGCGGACTTCGGCACGAACCCCGTGGCCGACGTGCGCGACCCGGCCTGAGGGGGCACGACGATCATGGCCACCGCCAAGTCCATCGACACGCTCGACTACAAGCTCTTCCCGTCGCCGAGGAACGTGCACCGCATCGTCTTCGCGCACCAGGTGTTCGTGCCGTACCCGTACACGCTGATCGTGATGGACGAGTTCTACTTCAAGGGCCGCTACAGCCTGTTCTCGGCCTGCCGCATGAGCGACGGGAAGATGGGGCAGGTGGCGACGTTCGAGGATGCGGGGGACGTGGAGATCTTCAACGCGAAGTTCGTGCCTGATTGAACTCGCCCCCAGGCTTCGCGCACTTCGTGTCGCTTCGCCAACCCCCTGCCGGGGGCAACACCTGCGGCCCGGCAAAGCCGGTTCCGCGGTGTTCCTGGTGAAAACCAGTCTTACTCGATCGTCGCCCCCGAGGCCTGCACGATCCCCTTCCACTTCTCGTAGTCGGTCTTCAGCAGCGCACCGAACTGCTCCGGTGACATGCTCTGCGGCTCGGCGCCCTGGGCGATGATGGCCGCCTTCATCTCAGGCGTGGCCAGCAGCTTGTTGACCGCCGCGTTCAGCGTGGTGACGATGTCCTTGGGCGTGCCGGCCGGCACGAAGACGCCGTACCAGGTGCTCACGTCGAAGTCCTTGTAGCCCAGCTCGGCCACGGTGGGCGTGTCGGGCAGCGAGGTGCTGCGCTTGGCGGAGGTGACGGCCAGCGGGCGCAGCTTGCCGGCCTTGATCTGCGCCATGGCCGAAGGCACCGACGACACCATCAGGTCGACGTTGCCCGCGAGCACGTCCATCATGGCCGCGTTGGAGCCCTTGTAGGGCACGTGGCGCATCTTGATCTTGGCCGCGCCGTTGAAGATTTCGCCGGCCAGGTGGATGGTGGTGCCGTTGCCGGGCGAGCCATAGGTGATGGTGTCGGGCGCGGCGCGCGCGGCCTTCAGCACGTCGTCGAGCGTCTTGAACTTCGAGTTGGCCTGCGTGACGATCACCACGGGCGTGTAGGCCACGTGGGCCACGGCCGTGAGGTCCTTCACCGGGTTGTAGCTCAGGCTCTTGTAGAGCCAGGGCGCGACGACCATGTTGTCCTTCTGGCCCATCACGATGTCGTAGCCCGTGGGTGTGGCGCGCGCGGCCTCGGCGATGCCGATGGTGCCGCCGGCGCCCGCGCGGTTGTCGGGCACCACGGTCCAGTGATTGGCCTCGGTGAGCTTCTGCGCCACCAGGCGCGCCAGGATGTCGGTGCCGCCGCCGGGCGGGAAGGGCACGACCATGCGGATGGGCTTGGCGGGGTAGGCGGCAGTCTGGGCATGCGCCGGGGCGGTGGCCGCCACGGCGGTGAAAGCCAGCGCGAAGGCCAGCGGACGGAGGAGTGTCGATCGGGTCATGGGGTGCATTGTCTCGTTCTGGGGGCAGGGGGGATGCAGTCTGCCGGAAGTGCCGGCGCGGGGTTTTCGCGGTTGGCGATGGCCCTCGTCTCGGCTGGCGGGGGCGGAAGCGGTCGCGGTGTGTACTTTCGAACGCATTGACAGCGCTCGGGGCGAGTCGAATACTCCACCAAATGGTTGAGTATTTCTGGCTCGCCCGGCGCTCGTTTTCCCGGCGCCGTTCCTCTCGTTCCTCTTTATGGGAGGCTCCCATGCTCGGACACATCAATGCAGTGGCCAACCTGGCGGTGAAAGACCTCGCCGCGGCCCGCCGCTTCTATGAAGACACGCTCGGTCTCACGCAGGTCGATGCGGAGGGCGACGAGGTCGTCGTCTACCGCAGCGGCAACACCCGGCTCAACGTCTACCGCTCGGCCTTCGCGGGCACCAACCAGGCCACGGCCGTGACCTGGTCGGTCGATGGCGACATCGAGCGCCTTGTGGCGGCGCTCAAGGCCAAGGGCGTGCGCTTCGAGCACTACGACATGCCCGACACCAGGCTCGAAGGCGACATTCACGTGATGGGCGACATGAAGGTGGCGTGGTTCAAGGACCCGGACGGGAACATCCTGAACCTGATCAACGACTGAGCCCCTGTCCGTCCGGCATCCCCCGTTTGGGGGAAGCCAAGGGCGGCGCGCTGCGGACAATCCCTGCTGCCATGCATCCGCCTGGCATGGAGGAGTCCGGACATGAGCGCACCGTCGTCGCCCGAGCAGCAACCATCCGCCCGTCCCGAGCGCGTCGCGGTCATCGCCATCCACGGCGTGGCCGACCAGAAGGCCGGCGACACGGCTCGCGCCATCGCGTCGCTGATGCTCAACAACCCCGGCAAGGGCGCCACGTATCGGCAGGCCGATTGCGACAGCCATCTCCTGCCGGTGCCGCCGCTGACCTCGATGGTGCAGCAGCGCACGGGGCATCCGAAGAAGTCCGCCGCGAAAGGCACCAACGCGCAGAAGCCGTACGTGCCGCCCGTGCGCAAGGCGATGCAGCAGTCGAAGACCTCCGACTTCAGCGCCGACGACTGGATCTCGACCTCGGAGACCGACGACGCGGGCGTGGTGCGCGCGGCCAAGGGGCGCGGACCGCTCACGCCCCGCGAGCTGAAGAGGAACCACCCCGACATCGCCTTCAGCGACTACCTGCTGTTCAAGTCGCAGCGCGCCGAGCCCGACCACGAGGCCTACGAGGCCACGCGCGTGCGCATGACGCGCGACGCGACCGGTGCCGACGGGCCGTCCGCGCAGCAGCAGATCGACGTGCACGAGATGTACTGGGCCGACCTGTCGCGCCTGCCGGGCTCGGTGGCGCGCATCGTGGCCGAGCTCTTCACCATCGTGTTCCGCCTCTCGCAGCTCGGGCGCGACGCGGTGGACCGGGCGGCCGAGGCGGCCGGCGTGAACCGGAAACCCCGGCCGCCGGGGGCGAAGCGCTGGGCCTGCCTGGCGTCGCTGCAGACCGCGCTCGACTGGGCCTTTGCCAACCTGCTGGCGAACCTCTTCCTGCAGCTGCTGATGGTCGGGCTGGTGATCGCGGGGCTCGGATGTCTGGTGCAACCCGAGCTGCAGCCGCAGGTGCTGTCCCATGCCGAACTGCTGCGCAGGGTGCTGGCCGTGGGCGTGCCGGTGGTGGGCCTGTGGTGGTACAGCTATGAAGGTGCCCCGGGCGTTTCCGGGCGGGTCGCGGTCGGGGCGTACGGCGTGCTGGCGGGCTGGTTGCTGTGGACACAGGTGCCGGCGCACTGGGTGGTCGGCGTGGCGTGGGTCGCGGTGCTGGCCGCACTGAGCGACCGCGCGCTGCGCATCGCGCGCGACCGCTTCCCGGCGGCGCGCACCTGGGGCCTGGCCCTGATGGCGCTGATCGTGGCGGCACTGCTGGTGCATGTGGCGATCAACGCCTCGGCGGCGGGCGGCACGGACGACCTGCGCCACTGGGTGCGCGCCGGCATGCGGGTGGTCGAGTACCTGTTGCTGGGTGTCGTGGCCTGGTGGGGCGTGGCCGGGGTGTTGCTGATCGCCTGGCTGCTGGCCGGGTACATGGTGCCGGGCAAGGACGAGGCCACACGCGCCAGCATCGCCACGGGGCGGCTGGGGCTGTTCGTGTCGGTGGCGGCGTTCGTGGCGTTGTCGATGGCGTTCTGGGCCGTGCTGACGAACCTCGTGGAGCTCGGCGCGAAGAACGTCGACTACGCGCCGTTCTGGTTCGGCAAGGGCATCTACTGGGCCGACGGCGCGAACTTCCTGCACAACCGCTACGAGAAGAGCACGCAGGCCTTCGCGCTGACGGCGGGCCTCACGCTGTCGCTGCTGGTCTACCTTGTCGCGGTGCTGGTGCCCAGCCTGCTCGCCGAGCTCAAGGTGGCCTTTGGCACGTCGCAGCGCCTGGGCCACTGGCTCGGCGCAGGCTACCGGCGGCTCGACCGTTTTGTCACCTTCCTCACCACCGCCAGCGTGATCGCCGCCTGCGCGGTGGCCGTGTTGCTGGTGCTGGCGCAATGCGGTGTGTCGCTCGGAGGCCGGATCGAGAATGCGCACGAGTGGGTGGCCAGGCTGTCCCAGAGCGGCCTCAAGCCGCTGATCTTCAGCGCCGCCACGCTGGGTGCTGCCGTCATGCTGCTCGGCGGCTTCCTGTCGCGCACCGTGCCGGGCCTGCGCATGCCGCTCGACGTGGCGCTGGACGTCGACGGCCACTTCCGCGAGTTTCCGCGCCGCGCCATCCCGCGTGCGCGCATCTTCTCGCGCTATGTGTCGCTGCTGGAGCACGTGGCGGCGCAGGGCTACGACCGCATCGTGATCGTGGCCCACAGCCAGGGCACGGTGATCTCGACGGAGCTGTTGCGCTACCTGCAGTTCCGCGCGGCGCAGAACGTCGATGCGCGGGTGACGCAGCTCTGGGCCGCGCTCAACAGGAGCAGGCTCCTGCTGCTCACGGCCGGCTGCCCGCTGCGCCAGCTCTACGCGGCGCGCTTTCCGCATCTCTATGGCTGGGTGACGGCGGAAGACGCGAACGGCGGCGGGCCCAGCGCCGCCAAGGTCGGCGTGGCCCGCTGGGTCAACCTCTACACCGCGGGCGATTACGTGGGGCGCTGGCTCTGGGGCGCCGACGACAAGGGCTACACGCCGGATCAGGCGCCACCGGCATGGCGCACGGAGGCCGAGCACGAGGAATGCCTCGGCCTCGGCGCCCACACCCACTACTTCGACCTCGACCAAGCGCACGTGGCGCGCTGGATCGACTGGATGGTGACGGCGCCGCGCTGATTCAGCACCCATGAAAAAACCGCCCGAAGGCGGTTCTTTCACGGGGCGATCCGGCTTCAGCCGAAGTTCTTGGCCGCGAAGTCCCAGTTGGCCAGCTTGGCCAGGAAGGTCTCGACGAACTTCGGACGCAGGTTGCGGTAGTCGATGTAGTACGCATGCTCCCACACGTCCACCGTCAGCAGCGCGGTGTCGGCGGTGGTCAGCGGCGTGCCGGCGGCGCCGGTGTTCACGATGTCCACCGAGCCGTCGGCCTTCTTCACGAGCCACGTCCAGCCCGAGCCGAAGTTGCCCACGGCCGACTTCACGAAGGCTTCCTTGAAGGCGTCGAAGCTGCCCCACTTGGCGTCGATGGCCTTGGCCAGTGCGCCCGTCGGTGCGCCGCCGCCTTGCGGCTTCATGCAGTTCCAGAAGAAGGTGTGGTTCCAGATCTGGGCGGCGTTGTTGTAGATGCCGCCGCTGGACTTCTTGACGATCTCTTCGAGCGTCATCGCTTCGAACTCGGTGCCCTTTTGCAGGTTGTTCAGGTTCACCACGTAGGCGTTGTGGTGCTTGCCGTGGTGGTACTCGAGCGTTTCCTTCGAGTACTCGGGGGCCAGTGCGTCGATGGCGTACGGCAGGGGGGGAAGGGTGTGTTCCATGTGGGTCTTTCTTTCTAGGTTGGTGGGGGAAAAGCAAAAAAAACGGAAAACGGTCCGGCACCTCAGGTGCGGGGCTTGGGCACGACGCGGTAGGCGCAGCGCCGCGCCCCCGCGAGCACGTGTTCGACGCGGCTCACGTCGGCCTCGGCGCCGAGCACCTCGTCGAACAGCTGCAGCTCGCTGCGGCAAAAGCCCGTGCAGGCCTGCGCCGCGGTGCAGATGGGGCAATGGTTCTCGATGAAGAGAAAACCCTCGTCCTCGGCCCGGTACTCGGCCATGTAGCCCTCGCGACTGCGGATGTTCGCGAGCCGCTCGAGCCGCGTCTCGAGGTCGTGCGCGCCGCGCATGGCCTCGGTGTAGGTGGCGCGCATGGTGGCTTCGCGCGCGCCGATGAGCTGGTCCATGCCCTTCTCGCCGAACACGCTGATCACGGCGCTGATCATCTGCACCGTCATCTCGGCGTGCGTGTCGGGAAAGCGCTTGTGGCCCTCGCCGGTGAGCCGCCAGATCTGCGTGGGCCGGCCGCGGCCGCTGGGGCGGCTCTCGGCGTCCACCAGCCCTTCGGCCTCGAGCTTGGACATCTGCTGGCGCACCGCCTCGACCGTCACGTTCAGCACCTTGGCGATGTCGGGAATGCCGAGCGCGCCACGGGTCTTCAGCGTGGAGAGGATTCGGTCTGCCGGCTGGTGCGGCAGCCAGGTGGGCTTGGTGGCATCGGGGGCGGCGGACATGGCGGCTTCGGTCGTGGGGAGGGAAAACAGCGTCATTGTCAGGTGGTTGGGCCTCCCCTCGCATCCGTGGGCGCTTCGGAGGGCGCTTGCCACCCGCCGCCGAGCGCTTTGTAAAGCGCCACGAGGCTGGTGAATGAGGCGGTTTCGGCCTCGGCCACGGCGTCCTGCGCGCGCAGCAGGGTGCGCTGCGCGTCGAGCACGCTCAGGTAGGGCGCGGCGCCTTCGCGGTAGCGCACCTGGGCCAGTTCGGCGGCGCGGCCGCTGCGGGCCGAGGCCTCCAGCAGCCGCTGCAGGCGCAGCTGGTTCTGGCCGTAGCCGGTGAGGGCGTTCTCCACATCCTCGATGGCGCGCAGCACGGTCTGTTCGTAGACGGCGCGTTCGCCGTCGGCGCGGGCCTCGGCGCCGCGCAGGCGGGCCTTGACCGAGCCCAGCCGCAGGGCAGGCCAGCTCACGCCGGGCGTGACGCTGAAGGCGCGGCTCGACGAACTGCCCAGGTCCGACCCGCGCAGCGCGATGAAACCCAGGAAGCCGCCGATGTCGAAGCGCGGGTACAGCTCGGCCGTGGCCGCGCCCACGTCGGCGGTGCTGGCGGCCAGGCCGCGCTCGGCGCGCAGCACGTCGGGCCGGCGGCGCAGCAGCTCGCCCAGGTCGCCGATGGGCAGGCGCTTGTCGAGCACCTGCAAGGGTTGCGGCTGCAGCATGGGTTCCAACTCGGCCGGACGCAGGCCGGCCAGCACGGCGACGCGATACGCCGCCTGGCGGCGCGTGGTTTCGAGCGCGGGCAGCTGGCTCTCGGTGCTGGCCAGGTTGGCCTGCGCGCTCGCCAGGTCGCCTTCGAGGCCGCGGCCGGTGCGCACCTGCGCCTCGGTCACGCGCAGGCTCTGGCGCAGGCTGTCGAGGGTGCGGTGCGTCACGGCCATGCGCTGTTCGGCGCCACGCATCTCGTAGTAGTTGCGCGCCAGTTCGGCCACGGCCACGATGCGCACCTGCTCGAGGTCGGCGACGCTGGCCTGGGCGCGCGCGGTGGCGGCCTCGTCCAGGCGCTGCAGGCGGCCGAAGAGGTCGATCTCCCAGCCGGCGTCGAAGCCCGCGCGGCTGCTCTGCGCCAGCGTGCGTGCATCGGCCGGCACGCCGTTGCCCTGGGCGATGCTGCGCGTCTTGCTGGCGCCCAGCGTCACCACGGGCAGGCGGTCGAGCTCGGCTTCGGTCTGCATCGCGCGGGCTTCGAGCAGCCGGGCCTGCGCGATGCGGATGTCGTGGTTGCCGGCCAGCGCGCGGTCGATGAGCGCATCGAGCTGCGGATCGTCGAGCTGGCGCCACCAGTCGCGCTGCACCGCGTCGGGTGCGAACAGCGCGCGCTCGGGCGCGGAGATGGCGACCGGCGCGTCGTTCGGCGCGGTGTAGGTCGGGCCGACCGCGCAACCGGCCAGCACCAGCACGCTGAGGGCGAACGGCGCGGCGTAAGAGAAGAGTCTTCTTGTCATGGTCATGCTCCCGGTGTCGTCAGGCGGGGTCGCCGGCGGGCTCGCGCGCCACGAGCGCTTCGAGTTCGGCGGCGCGCTGCGAGCGGCCCACCGTGCGGTGGTCGCGCGCCAGCAGCGTGTACATCGTGGGCAGCACGAACAGCGTGAACAGCGTGCCCACCAGCATGCCGACCACGATCACCAGGCCGATGCTGAAGCGGCTGTTGGCACCCGCGCCGCTGGCGAACAGCAACGGCACCAGGCCCACCACCATCGCGGCCGTGGTCATCAGGATCGGGCGCAGCCGGATGCGCGCGGCCTGCTCGATGGCGGCGCGGCGCGCCAGGTTCTGGCGTTCCTGGATCTCGTTGGCGAACTCCACCATCAGGATGCCGTGCTTGCTGATGAGCCCGATGAGCGTCACCAGCCCGATCTGCGTGTAGATGTTGATGGTGGCAAAGCCCAGCGCCAGCGGCACCAGCGCACCGCAGATCGACATCGGCACGCTGATCAGGATGATCAGCGGGTCGCGCAGGCTCTCGTATTGCGCGGCCAGCACCAGATAGATCACCACGATCGCGAACACGAAGGCCATCACCAGCGCCGAGCCTTCCTGCGTGAACTGGCGTGCGTCCGACTGCCAGTCGTAGCTGAAGCCGGCCGGCAGCTTCTTGGCCTCTTCGCTCAGGAACGCCACGGCGTCGCCCATGGTCACGCCCGGCATCTGGATGGCCTGGAAGGTCGCGGCGTTGAGCTGGTTGAACTGCGTGAGCTTGTTGGGCCCCACGCTGGTCGACAGCTGCACCAGGTTGCCCAGCGGCACGCTCTGCCCGCTCGCGCTCTTCACGAAGTAGCGCGACAGGGCCTCCGCCGTGAGCCGCTGGTCGCGCGGCGACTGCGGAATCACGTCGTACGAGCGGCCGTCCATGCCGAAGCGGTTGACGTAGTTCTCGCCCACCAACACCGCCAGCGTGTCGCCGATGGCCTTCATGGTCACGCCCATGCTGTTGGCCTTGGCGCGGTCCACGCGCACTTCGGTCACGGGGTTGTTGAACTCCAGGTCGCTGTCGACCACGGCGAACTTGCCGCTGTCGCGCGCCGACTTCTTCAGCGTTTCCATCGCCTCGAACACGCTGCGGTGGTCGCCCGCGCTGCGGATCACCATCTGCACCGGAAGCCCGCCGGTCGAGCCCGGCAGCGACGGCAACTGAAAGGCGAACACGCTGCTGCCCTCGACCTCGTTCATGCCGGCCTGCACCTCGCCCTGGATCTGGTCGGCATTGCGTTGGCGGTCCTTCCAGTCGGACAGCTGCACGCCGCCGATGCTGTTGGACACGCCGTCCGAGCCGTTGATGAGCCAGCGGCCGGTGTTCTCGGGCAACGCGGCCAGCGCCTCGTCCCACTTCTTGCCGAACTTCTCGACGTAGTCGATGTTGGCGTGCTGCGGCGACTTGATGACGGTCATCACCATCGCCTGGTCTTCACCGGGCGCCAGCTCGCGCTGCGCCGCGTTGTAGAGGAAGGGCAGGCTCACGAGCACGGCGGCCGCCAGCAGGCCCGTGACCCAGCGGTGGTGCAGCGACACGTCGAGCAGCCGGCCGTAGGCCGTGGCGAGCTTGTGGAAGAAGGTCTCGGCATAGCGCGCCATGCGGCCCGCCGTGGCGTCCTGCGGCAGCAGGAACGAGCTCATCACCGGCGACAGCGTGAGCGCGATCACGCCCGACACCACCACCGCGCCTGCCAGCGTGAAGGCGAACTCCTTGAAGAGCGAACCCGTGAGCCCGCCCATGAGTCCGATCGGCGCGTACACCGCGGCCAGCGTGAGCGTCATCGCGATCACCGGGCCGGCCACTTCGCGCGCACCGATCAGGGCGGCCTGCACGCGCGACTTGCCTTCCTCGATGTGACGGTGCACGTTCTCGACCACCACGATGGCGTCGTCCACCACCAGGCCGATGGCCAGCACCATCGCGAGCAACGTCAGCAGGTTGATGCTGAAGCCGAACAGCAGCATCAGCGCCGCCGCGCCGAGCATCGACAGCGGAATGGTCACCACCGGAATGAGCACCGCGCGCAGCGAGCCCAGGCACAGGAAAATCACCAGCACCACGATGGCGATGGCTTCGAGCAGCGTCTTCTGCACCTCGTCGATCGAGGCCTCGATGAAGCGCGCGAGTTCGAAGGGCAGTTGCACTTCCACGCCCGGCGGCAGGTTCTGCTTGATGCCGGGCAGCAGGTCGCGGATGCGCTTCACGATCACCAGCGGGTTGCCGTTGGGCGCGGCCTGCAGGCCGAGGTAGATGGCCTTGTCGCCGTCCATGGTGGCGCTGCTGTCGGCGCTGGCCGCGCCCAGTTCCACCGTGGCCACGTCGCCCAGGCGCACGATGGCTTCACCGTCACGCTTGATGACCATGTCGCGGAACTCGGCCACGTTCACCAGGTCGGTGTTCACGCGGATGTTCGACACCACGTACAGGCCCTTCACCTGCCCCGGTGCGGCCTGCACGTTGTTCTGGCGCAGCGCGTCGGCCAGCTCGCCGGCCGAGATGCCGCGCGCGGCCATGCGGTTGGCGTCGAGCCACACGCGCATCGCCAGCGTCTGCCCGCCCGACACCTCGACGCCCGAGACGCCGGGGATCGATGCGAACTGCGGCTGCACCACGCGCGAGAGGTAATCGGTGAGCTGCGGCACCGGCATCGTCTTGCTCGAGAAGCCCACGTACGCCACCGCCGTGGCCTCGCCCGAGGACTTGAGGATCACCGGGTCGAAGGCCTCGGCCGGCAGCCGGTACTTCACCTGGCTGACCTGCGCCATCGCCTGCGTGAGCGCCTGGTTGGCGTCGGCGTTGAGCTTCATGCGCACGCTGATCACGCTGCGGCCCAGCGTGGAGGACGACGAGAGGTAGTCGACGTTCTCGATGGTCGCCACCGCCTGGGCGATCGGTTGCGTGACGAAGCCCTGCATCAGCTCCGGCGAGGCGCCGGGGTACTGCGTGGTGATGGTGAGCGTGGTGCTCTCGGTCAGCGGGTACTGGCGCACCGGCAGGTCGCCCAGGGCACGCGCGCCCAGCAGGAGGATGAGCGTGCTCACCACCAGCGCCAGCACGGGCCGGCGCACGAAGAGGTCGGTGAATTTCATGACTTCGATTCCTGCAGCGCCAGCGTGTCCTTCGCGGCCGGGGCCACGGCCGCGCCGTTGTACAGGCGCTGCTGGCCCGAGGTGACGACCTGCTCGCCGGCCTTCAGGCCCTGCTCGACGACAACCAGGCCGTCTTGCCGCTCGCCGGTCTTCACGAACACCTGCTGCACCGAGAAGCCGTCGCCCTTTTCGCCGGGGCGCATCACGAACACCGAGTCGCCGTGCGTGCTGTAGGTGATGGCGGTTTCAGGCACGGCGATGGCATCGGAACGCGCCGGCAGCGCCACCTTGCCGTTGACGTACATGCCGGGCGTGAGCGCGCCGTCGGTGTTGTCCACCGTGGCCTGCAGCCGTACGGTGCGCGTGTCGCTGCCGATCTGGGGCTCGATGGCGCTGAGCCTGGACTGGAACACGCGGCCCGGGTACGCATCGACCGCGAGCGCCACCGCCTGGTTGCGCCGCAGCGCCGGCAGCGCGGTCTCGGGCAGCGTGAGGTTGGCGAACAGCGTGCGGCTGTCGGTGAGCGAGACCATCGCATCGCCCGCGCGCACGAACTGCCCGAGGTTGACCTTGCGGATGCCCAGCACGCCGTCGAAGGGCGCCTTGATGCGCTTCTGCTCGATGAGCGCCTGCACGCGCCGCAGCTCGCCGCTGGCCTGGTCGAACGCGGCCTGCGCCTGTTCCATCTGCTCCTGCGTGGCGGCCTGCTGCGGCAACAGGCGGCGCGTGCGTTCCAGCGCGGTGCGCGCGTTCGATTGCTGCGCGCGCAGCCGTTCGAGGTCGCCCTGTTCGGGCGCGTCGTTGAGCTGCACCAGCAGCTGGCCGGCCCGCACCTGCGCGCCGGGCGTGAAGAGGATCTGGGCGATGCGGCCCTCCACCTCGGCCGGCACCTCGACCTGACGGTTGGCCTCCAGCGTGCCGATGCCGCTGAGGAAGCGCGCCATCTCCGTCTGCTTTGCGGGAGCCACCGCGACCTTGGCCGGCGGCATGCCGCCGCCCTGTGCATGGGCCGGCTGGAACTTCGCCACGAGCCCGTAGCCCGCCGCGCCCAGCACCGCGACCGTGAGACCGGCGCCGAGCCAGGTCCTTGATTGTTTGTTCATACGCAACCTGCTTTTTTATCAAAGAAAGTGCTTTGATTATTAGATCGCGTCCGAACGCTGTCGAGAAGGACGTGGCAATGGCCCCGATAGGGCAGGGCTATCTTTGGCTGCGCGTGCATGCTGGGTGCTCCGGGTGGTTGAGCGGGGACATCCCCGCACCCCGAAGACGCAGCGGCGGTCGCTTTTGTGACGCGGCGCCTCGTCCAATGGCCGCAAGCCCACCGGGACATCGCTCGCCGCGCCAAGCGCCGATGTACATTGCGACCTGCTCATGAACCTTTTCAGCATGGCCACCAAACCCCGAAAGAAGTCCGCGGCTGTCACCGAGGACGAGGTCTTCGACATTGCCGCCGACCTGTTCCGGGCCATGGCCGCGCCCATGCGGCTGAAGATCGTGAGCCTGCTGTGCAACGGCGAGAAGAACGTGAGCGAGCTGCTGGCCGAGATCGACACCACGCAGCCGAACATGTCCCAGCACCTGAACACGCTCTACCAGGCGGGCGTGCTCGCAAGGCGCCGCGACGGCGTGAGCATCTACTACAGCATCGCGAACGAGACCGTGGTGGCGCTGTGCCGCAGCATCTGCGTGCAGATCGCCATCGAGCAGGAATAAGAAGAGAAGAAGGCCGACATCAGCCAGCCTTTACAGCGGCCCCTCAGGGCTTCAGGTAGACGTAGCCTTCCTTCGCCTGCAACCGCGCCACCTCGGCCACGCCCGAGGGCACCACCTTGGTTTCCATCAGCAGCTTGCCCGCATCGATGTTGCGCGTAGTGAGCGTGTTGTTGCACACCTTGAACTCCACGCCGCGCCCCGCCAGCGCGCTCACCGGGCCGCTGAACTCGCGGCCCCTGCTGTCCTTCGCATCGGTCAGCAGGAAGTCGATGCCGGGGCCGTGCGTGACCACCACGATCTTCGCCTTCGGGTCCGCGTTCAGGTGGTTCGTGATGTTCGCGAGGATCGCCGCGCTGCTCTCCACGCCGGTGTTGACGTGATAGACCACCTTGACGTCCTGCGCGTGCGCGAACGAAGCCACGAGGGCGAACAGGAAAGCGATGAATGCGTGTCTCATGGGGAAACCCTCTGGCTGTTGTCGTTGTGCGCAAAATATCATCTTCTGCTTATATTTACAGCCGGGCAAGCCCGCGGCCCTCGCCGCCGAGCCCGCAGGAGACGACCCACGATGTTCCCGTGCCGGCCCACCGCCGTTCGCGCGAAGGCGCTGTTGATGTGCGCCGCGCTCTGGCTTTGCGCGAACGCCGCATTCGCGGCGCCCGAGATCCGACCGCTGCAGGTCGCGCCCGATATCTACTACGTGCAGGGCATTCCCGCGCTGGGCTCGAAGGACAACCAGAACTTCATCTCCAACGCCGGATTCGTCATCACGCGCGACAGCGTCGTGATGATCGACGCGCTCGGTTCGCCCGCCGTCGCCGAGCGCATGGTGGCCGAGATCCGCAAGCTCACGCCCAAGCCGATCAGCCACGTCATCCTCACGCACTACCACGCGGACCACATCTACGGCCTGCAGGTGTTCAAGGCGCTGGGCGCGCAGATCGTGGCGCACACGCTGGGCAAGGCCTACCTCACCTCCGACACCGCGCGGCTGCGCCTGGAAGCCTCGCGCCAGGAGCTCGCACCGTGGATCGATGCGGGCACGAAGCTGGTGCCGGCCGATGTGTGGATCGATGCGCGCACCGAGCTGACCATCGGTGGCACGCGCTTCGTGATCCAGCCCGCCGGTCCCGCGCACACGCCCGAGGACCTGGCCATCTACCTGCCGAAGGAGAAGGTGCTGTTCACCGGAGACATCGTGTTCCGCAACCGCACGCCTTACGTCGGCTCGGCCGACAGCCGGCACTGGATCGCGGCGCTCGACGCGCTGCTCGCGCTCGATGCGCGCACCATCGTGCCGGGCCACGGCCCCGCCTCGGAAGACCCGGCGCAGGACCTGCGGCAGACGCGCGACTACCTCGTCTTCCTGCGCGAGGCGATGAAGAAGGCCGCCACCGAGATGACCCCCTTCGACGAAGCCTATGCCGCCACCGACTGGTCGCGCTTCGAGGCCTGGCCGCTGTTCAAGGTGGCCAACCGCATGAACGCCTACAACACCTACCTGCTGCTGGAGCAGGAGGCGCGATGAGCGGCGACCGCACGCGCCGGCAGCTCGTCGCAGGCCTTGCCGCGCTGTGCGTCGCACCGATGACCGTGCAGGCGGCTGACGCGCCACTGCCCGCGCCGGCTTCGCTGGCCGGCGCACTCGCCGCGGCGCTGGCGCGGTCGCAGCCGTTGGTCGTCATGGCCAGCCTGCAGGGCTGTCCCTTCTGCCAGATCGTGCGCACGCACTACCTCGTGCCCGAACTCGCCGCCGGCACGCCTGTGGTGCAGATCGACTTTCGCGACGCGCGCAGCGTGCGCGACTTCGACGGCATCGCGCGCACGCACGACGCGCTCATCAAGGCATGGCACGTGAGCGTCGCGCCGACGGTGCTCTTCTTCGGACGTAACGGTCGCGAAGTGGCCGAGCGGCTGACCGGCGGCGATTCGGATTTCTACGGCGCGTACCTCGAACAGCGACTGGCGCAGGCGCGCGCGGCCGTGCGCGCCTGACAACGCACCCTCGTTATGCACGCGCATGACGAGCGGGTTTTTCCCAAGTCCGAGGGTCTTCCCATTCGGACGATCGTTCATAAAATCAATACATAACGATTTACTTATTTAACGATGAAGCCGGGCCGCGTCGCCACGCGTTTCGAGGAGACTGATTTGAAGTTGCTGTTGCCGTCGCTCGCCGTTGCTGTCACCACGATGCTGTTGTCGACCCCGGCCCTTGCGAACAAGGAACTGGCCCAGAAGAACGCCTGCCTCGCCTGCCACGCGGTCGACAAGAAGCTGGTCGGCCCCGCCTACCTCGACGTCGCGAAGAAGTACACCGGCCAGGCCGACGCGCTCGCCGTGCTCACGGCCAGCATCCAGAAGGGCAGCACCGGCAAGTGGGGCGCCGTGCCGATGCCGGCGCAACCCGCGATGAGCGAAGCCGACGCCAAGGCGCTGGCCGCCTGGGTGCTGGGCGGCGCGAAGTAAGACCACGGGCCTGCCGCCATGAGCGCCAGCAACCATCCGACCGGCCAGGTGCGCAAGGCACCCGAGAACTTCCTCGATGCACAAGGTGTGCGCGCCGTCTTCGCCGAAGCCGGCAAGGGGCGGCGCGACTTCATCCGCAACGCCTTCGCCGCCGCCGTCGCCGGCACGGCCGCCACGTCGTCGGCCCTCGCGCAATCGCGCCCGGTTGTCGGCGATGGCGATCCCGCGATCCTGAATCTGCCCGCGCACAGCACGGGCCTCGGCCAGCCGGTCGTCACCGACGGCTACGGCAAGCCTTCGAAATACGAAGCCAACGTGCAGCGCCGCCAGAGCCCGGGGCTCACGCCGACCGCGCAGGCCTCGGTGTCCTTCGCGCCGCTGCAGTCGCTGTTCGGCATCGTCACGCCCAGCGGCCTGCACTTCGAGCGGCACCACCAGGGATGGTGGGACATCGACCCGTCGAAGCACCGGCTGATGGTCAACGGCATGGTGAAGGCGCCGAAGGTCTTCACGCTCGACGAGCTGATGCGGCTGCCGTCGGTGTCGCGCTTTCACTTCATCGAGTGCGGCGCCAACACCGGCATGGAGTGGGGCAACGTCGCGGTGCCTACGGCTCAGTACACGCACGGCATGCTGTCGTGCAGCGAGTTCACCGGCGTGCCGCTGATCACGCTGCTCGAGATGGCAGGTGCTGATTTGAAGGGCGAGCGCTTCGTGCTGGCCGAGGGCGCCGACGGTTCGTCGATGACGCGCACCATCCCCATGAGCCTCATCCGCTCGGGCGAGGTGCTTGTGGCCTACGGCCAGAACGGCGAGATGCTGCGCCCCGAGCAGGGCTACCCGCTGCGCCTCGTGGTGCCGGGTGTGCAGGGTGTGAGCTGGGTCAAGTACCTGCGCCGCATCGAGCTGGGCGACCAGCCCTACGGCACCAAGGACGAGAACGTGCACTACGTCGACCTGATGCCCGACGGCCAGCACCGCCAGTACACCAGCATCCAGGAATGCAAGAGCGTCGTGACCACGCCCTCGGGCGGGCAGATGCTGCTGGACAAGGGCTTCTACAACATCACCGGCCTTGCCTGGTCGGGGCGTGGCAAGGTCAAGCGCGTGGACGTGAGCGTGGACGGCGGGCGCAACTGGCGCACCGCGCGGCTCGAATCGCCGGTGCTCTCGAAGTGCCTCACGCGCTTCAACATCGACTGGGTGTGGGACGGTTCGCCCGCCATCATCCAGAGCCGCGCGATGGACGACACCGGCTACGTGCAGCCCAGCTACAAGCAGCTGCGCGCGGTGCGCGGCACGCGCTCGATCTATCACAACAACGCCATCCAGTCGTGGCAGGTGCAGGCAAACGGGGAGGTGGCGAATGTCCAGCTTTCCTAGTCGCGCGCTGCTCGTTCTGGTGCTCGCCTGCGGCGTGACCGCGGCGGTTGCACAACCGAAGGCGTCAGGCTACGCAGGCATCGGCCGCGACGCCACGCCCAAGGAAGTGGCCGCATGGGACATCGACGTGCGCCCCGACTTCAAGGGCCTGCCGCCCGGCTCGGGCTCGGTCACGCGCGGGCAGGACCTGTGGGAAGGCAAGTGCGCCTCGTGCCACGGCGTGTTCGGCGAATCGAACCAGGTGTTCAGCCCGATCGTCGGCGGCACCACGGCCGAGGACGTCAAGAGCGGCCACGTCGCGCGCCTCAAGGACCCCTCGTTCCCGGGCCGCACCACGCTGATGAAGGTCACGAGCCTGTCGACCGTGTGGGACTACGTGTACCGCGCCATGCCGTGGAACCAGCCCAAGTCGCTGACGCCGGACGACGTGTATGCCGTCACCGCCTACATGCTGAACCTCGGCGGCATCGTGTCCGACGACTTCACGCTGTCGGACAAGAACATCCGCGAGGTGCAGGCCCGCATGCCCAACCGCAACGGCGGCACCACCGCGCACGCGATGTGGCCCGGCAGCGAATTCGGCCGCGCGGCCAGGCCCGACGTGTCGGCCGTGGCCTGCATGCGCGACTGCGTGCCCGCCGCGGCGACGGTGGCTCAACTGCCGCCACATGCGCGTGGCAGCCACGGCAACCTCGCCGACCAGAACCGGCTGGTGGGCGCGCAGCGTGGCGTCGCCACCGCACCGCCCGCCGCCGTGAAGACCACCGCACCGGCCGCGGCCGCACCGAAGGCGCCCGTCGCCTTGCTCGAGAAGAACAGCTGCACCGCCTGCCACGGCATGACGCAGAAGCTCGTAGGCCCTGCGTTCTCCGACATCGCCAAGAAGTACCCCGGCCAGACCGACCACCTGCTGCAGAAGATCAAGGCAGGCAGCACCGGCGTCTGGGGGGCGATCCCGATGCCGCCGCAGACCCTGGGCGACGATGATGCCAAGGCCATCGCGCGCTGGCTCGCCGACAGCGCCGGACCATGATTCGACAGGAGACAACCCCATGAAAAACCGCAGACAGATGCTCACGCAGTCCGCCGCCCTCGCGGGCCTGGCGGCCACCGCCGGCTGGCTCCCCGCCACCGCCCTTGCGTATTCGAAAGACGCCTTCGACGCCAAGAGCGTGGCCGACGCGCTCAAGGCCGTGGGCGTCGCCGGCGCACCCGCCGAGAGCAAGGACGTCACCATCACCGGCCCCGACATCGCCGAGAACGGCGCCGTGGTGCCGTTGAGCGTGGCCACCACCTTGCCCGGCGTGAAGCAGCTCATGCTGCTGGTCGAGAAGAACCCGAACGCCGTGGTCGCGATCTTCAACACCTCGGAATTCGTCGAGCCCAACTTCACCACGCGCGCCAAGCTGGGCCAGTCGTCCGACGTGTACGCCATCGCGGTCATGAACGACGGCAAGGCGCTCTTCGCCAAGAAGGAAGTCAAGGTCACGCTCGGCGGCTGCGGCGGCTGAGCGAACGACGGCTTCACGCAAAAAAGAACACGACGAGAAGAAGGAGACCACCATGGCAGATCCCATGCGCATCCGGGCCCAGGCCGCGGGCGACAAGACGACCGTTCGCATCCTCATGGCGCACGAAATGGAAACCGGCCAGCGCAAGGACGCGGCCGGCAAGACGATTCCCGCCTGGTTCATTCAGGAAGTCACGGCCTCGCTCAACGGCAAGACCGTGCTCACGGCCGACTGGGGCCCGGCGGTGTCGAAGAACCCGTTCATGCAGTTCACGCTGAAGGGCGCGAAGGCCGGCGACAAGATCGCCGTGACCTGGAAGGACAACCGCGGCGACACCCGCACCGACGAAGCCACCGTCAGCTGACGTTTTCTTCGCGCACGTATCCGCCTGCGGATGCGTGCTTGCTGTTCCCCACGAGAAAAAAAGGCGGCCCCATGAGGACAACCACAAGCCTGAGCCTTGGCCTGCTGTTGCTGGCCGGCGGCATCGCGCTGCCCGCCGCGGCGCAGAAGACCACGGCCGAAGGCATCGCCGAGTACCGCGCGCTGCTGCAGGACGGCAACCCGGCCGAGCTGTTCGAGGCCAAGGGCGAAGATCTCTGGAAACAGAAGCGCGGCCCCAAGGCCGCGTCGATGGAGAAGTGCGACCTCGGCAAGGGCCCGGGCGTGGTGAAGGGCGCGTTCGCGGAACTGCCGCGCTACTTCCCAGACACCGGCCGCGTGCAGGACATGGAGTCGCGCCTGCTCACCTGCATGCAGACGCTGCAGGGCTTCGATGCCGCGGCCATCGCCAAGACGCCGTTCGGACAGGGCGAGCAGAAGAACATCGAGGGGCTGGTCGCGTGGATCTCGGCGGAGTCGAAAGGCATGCCGCTGAGCCTGCCGCAGTCGCACGCCACCGAGCGCCGCGCCTATGAAGTGGGCAAGCGCCTGTTCTTCCTGCGCGCGGGCCCGCACGACTTCGCCTGCGCCACCTGCCACGGCGCGGACGACAAGCGCATCCGCCTGCAGGACCTGCCCAACCTCACGAAGAGCCCCGGCGCGGGCGACGGCTTCGGCGCATGGCCGGCGTACCGCGTGTCCTCGGGCGAGCTGTGGGGCATGCAGCGGCGGCTCAACGACTGCTACCGCCAGCAGCGCTTTCCCTACCCGGGCTACGCCAGCGACGCGACCATCGCGCTGGCCGTCTACATGGGTGTCAACGGCAAGGGCGTGAAAACCACCGCCCCCGCCATCAAGCGCTAGTCATGACGCTCACCCCCAGTCTTCGCGCACTTCGTGTCGCTTCGCCAACCCCCTTGCAGGGGGCGATACCAGCGGCCCGGCAAAGCCGGTTCCGCGGTATCCCTGGCCGGGCCAACGCCCGTTTGCTTGCATCGCGCGCCGCGCGGTGAGTCACTGAAGGAAAACGAAATGAAATCCGATCATTTCTTCGGCCTGGTCGCCGTGGCCTGCGCGCTCACCGTGTTCGGCTGCGCGTCCGTCGACAGCGCCGCCGACCTCGACCGCTACACCGCCGAGGCGCTGAAGAGCTCGTTCCGCGACCAGGGCATCGCCAAGGTCGATCGCCTCGTGCAGGACCCGGCCAACCTCGCGTGCAGCGAAGCCGACGCCACCGGCAAGCCGCTGGACGACAAGGTGGCCAAGGAGATCGAGGCCGCCAACCTCAAGACCGTGCGCTGGCCCGCCGACGGCAAGTTCGTCGGCGACTGGCGCGAGGGCGAGAAGATCGCGCAAAACGGACGCGGTCTCACCTGGACCGACGCGGCCAATGCCGCCAACGGCGGCAATTGCTACAACTGCCACCAGATGTCGAAGGAAGAAATCTCCTTCGGCACGCTCGGCCCGAGCCTGTACCACTACGGCAAGCTGCGCGGCGTGGCCGACCCGGCCAGCGCCGCCGCCAAGCCCATCGTCGAATACACCTGGGGCAAGCTGTGGAATGCGCGTGCCTACAACGCCTGCTCCAACATGCCGCGCGTGGGCCACTCCGGCATCCTCAACGAGAAGCAGATCCGCGACGTGATGGGCCTGCTGCTCGACCCCCAGTCTCCCGTCAACCGCTGAACGCCTGGCTTCCTGCTTCATGAACCTTTCCAAGCGCGAGTTCGTCCAGATGCTCGGTGCCGGCGCTGTCGCCGGCCTGGGCCTGGCCCGCCACGGCGGCAGCGTGGCCGCCGGCCTCGACAGCATGTACACCGTGCCAGCCTTCGGCAACGTGTCGATGCTGCACATGACCGACTGCCACGCGCAGCTCAAGCCGCTGTACTTCCGCGAGCCGGGCGTCAACATCGGCGTGGGCGACATGCGCGGCAGGGTGCCGCACCTCGTGGGCGAGCATCTGCTGAAAGCCGCCGGCGTGAAGCCCGGCACGCGCATGGCGCATGCGCTCACCTACCTCGACTTCGACAAGGCCGCGCAGCGCTACGGCAAGGTCGGCGGCTTCGCGCACCTGGCCACGCTGGTCAAGCAACTCAAGGCCAGCCGCCCCGGCGCGCTGCTGCTCGACGGCGGCGACACCTGGCAGGGCTCGGCCACGTCGCTGTGGACCGACGCGCAGGACATGGTCGACGCTTGCAAGCTGCTCGGTGTCGACGTGATGACCGGGCATTGGGAGTTCACCTACGGCATGGCGCGGGTGCAGCAGATCATCGAGAAGGACTTTGCGGGCAAGGTCGAGTTCGTGGCGCAGAACGTCAAGACCGCCGACTTCGGCGACCCGGTGTTCAAGCCCTACGTCATGCGCGAGATCAACGGCGTGCCCTGCGCCATCATCGGCCAGGCCTTTCCTTACACGCCCATCGCCAACCCGCGCTACATGGTGGCCGACTGGACCTTCGGCATCCAGGACGACAACCTGCAGCGCGTGGTGAACGAGGCGCGCGGCAAGGGCGCGCAGGTGGTAGTGGTGCTCTCGCACAACGGCATGGACGTCGACCTCAAGATGGCCGGCCGCGTCACCGGCATCGACGCCATCCTCGGCGGCCACACGCACGACGGCACGCCCATGCCCACGCTGGTGAGCAACGCGGGCGGCAAGACCATCGTGGTCAACGGCGGCTCCAACGGCAAGTTCCTCGGCGTGATCGACTTCGACGTCAAGGGCAAGAAGGTGAGCGACTTCCGCTACCGCCTGCTGCCCGTGTTCTCCGACCTGATCCCGGCCGACAAGGAGATGGACGCGCTCATCACCCGCGTGCGCGCGCCCTACGAAGCCAAGCTCGCTGAAACCCTCGCCCACACCGACGGCGTGCTGTACCGGCGCGGCAACTTCAACGGCACCGGCGACCAGCTGCTGCTCGACGCGCTCATGGAAGTGCAGGACGCGCCCATCGCCTTCTCGCCCGGCTTCCGCTGGGGCACCTCGCTGCTGCCCGGCCAGCCGATCACGCGCGAATGGCTGATGGACATGACGGCTACCACGTACTCGTACGCGACCGTGACGCAGATGACCGGCGAGACGCTCAAGACCGTGCTCGAAGACGTCTGCGACAACCTCTTCAACCCCGACCCCTACTACCAGCAGGGCGGCGACATGGTGCGCGTGGGTGGGCTGCAGTACACCTGCGACCCGACCGCCGCCATGGGCCAGCGCATCCAGGACATGCGCCTGGGCGGCAAGCCCATCGACGCCAGCCGCAGCTACAAGGTGGCCGGCTGGGCGCCCGTGAGTGAGGAAGCGCGCACGGCCGGCAACAAGCCCGTGTGGGAAGTCATCGAGCCGTGGCTGAAGTCGCGCAAGGTGGTGTCCACGCGCCGGCTCGACGAGCCCGTGCTCAAGAACATCGCACCGAACCCCGGTCTGGCCTGAATTGAGTCGGTGCGCGCGCGAGGGCGCTCCCTAGAATCGGGGCATGTCCATCGAGCAGGTTTCCCTTCTCACCACGCTCGCGCTCGTGGCCGCCTTCGTGCTGTCGGCGGTGTTCGGCGCCGTCGCGCGCGCCACGCGCTTTTGCACCATGGGCGCGATCAGCGACGTGGTGGCGCTCGGCGACTGGACGCGCGTGAAGCAGTGGGCCGCGGCCGGCGGCATCGCGCTCATCGGTTTCTCGGCGCTCGTCTTCACGGGGCTCGTCGATGCCGACCGCACGCTCTATGCCTCGCACCAGATCCTCTGGCTGGCCGCGCTGGTCGGTGGACTGCTGTTCGGCGTCGGCATGGTGCTGTCCTCGGGCTGCGGCAACAAGACGCTGGTGCGCCTGGGTGGCGGCAACCTCAAGGCGCTGGTGGTGCTGGTGCTCATGGGCGTGTCGGCCTTCGCCACGCTGAAGGGCATCACCGCGGTGCTGCGCGTGGCGACCGTCGATGCGGTGCATGTCGACCTCGCGATGAACGCGTCGCTGCCTGAAGTGCTGGCCGCGTCTTTCCAACTCAACGCAGCTTCACTGCGCCTCGCGCTCGGCTTGGCGTTCGGCGGCGCGCTGCTCGTGTGGGCCGCATGGGGCCGCGAGACGCGCGACGTGCGCAGCCTTGTCGGCGGCGTGTTGATCGGTGCGCTCGTCGTTGCCGCGTGGTGGCTCAGCGGCCACTGGGCGGTGGTCGAAGAGCATCCGCTCACGCTCGAGCACGTGTTTCTTGCCACCAACTCCGGCCGCGCCGAAGCGTTGAGCTTCGTCACGCCGGTGGCCTACGCGCTCGACTGGCTCATGTTCTACAGCGACGCCAACAAGCGGCTCACGCTCGGCATCGTGTCGGTGGCCGGCGTGGTGGTGGGCGCCGCACTGCATGCGCTGTGGTCGCGCGAATTCCGCTGGGAAGGCTTTGCCGGCACCAGCGACCTGGCGCATCACGCGACGGGCGCGGTGCTCATGGGCATCGGCGGCGTCACTGCGATGGGCTGCACCATCGGGCAAGGCCTGAGCGCGTTGTCGACGCTGAGCATCGCGAGCCTGCCGGCCATCGCGGGCATCGTGATCGGCGCGGTGGTAAGCCTGAAGTACCAAGCTTGGCAGCTCGAGCGCGCGCTCTGATTTTTCAGGCTGTGTCTTGAAGCGAATCCTCACAATTTAGTGGGGTGCGCAGTGTGCTTTTCGTCCGTTCCGAACGGCCGAACACGGGAGCGCTGGCTATGATTTTCCGCACCCGACGCCGCTGCGAGCGATGGCCTTCATCGACGGGCGCGGCACCGAACAACCACAACCCAGGGAGAGCGCCATGACCGCGCACCACAACCGATCGGCGCGCACGCGCCTGTTTGCCTTGAGCCTGTGCTTCTGCGCCGTGCTCGCGGCCTGCAAGGACGACAACAAGCCGGCACCGGCGGCGGCCTCGCATTCGCCTTCCGCATCGGGCAAGACCCAGCCCGCCAAGGACCCGGCCCGCGTGCAGGCCGCGGCCCGCTCTGCGTACAGCAAGGGCTACAACGAACTCATCGACGACAACCGCAGCGTCGCCGCCGTGTACAAGAGCTACGTGCGGATGAACGTGAACGGCAAGTCGCCGAGCGAGTCGGCGTTCTATGGCGCTCCCTCCGACATGCGGTCCACCCTGGACGACCTGCAGAAGGCGCGCACCGACGGTTCAGGCGATGCAGCGCTCGACGCCGCCGTGGACGGTGTGGTGACCACGGGCGAGAAGCTCATCGCCGTCTGGACGCCGATGGACCCGTACTACAAGTCCAAGGGCTTCCTCGAGGACAAGTGGGTCAAGGCCCGCGCGGCCGATGTCGACATGAACGCCGCCTTCAAGGGCATGCTGGTCAGCATCGACAAGCTGGGCGACGAACTGGGTCGCGTGCAGGACGCGGCACGCGCCGAACGCATGGCCAAGCTCAAGGCAGAGGGCGACATGCTCAACTACCACATGCTGGCCTCGATGGCGGTGGCCAAGAAGTTCGTCAACAGTCTCGATCAGATCGACGGACTGAAGAACAAGGAAGCCGTCGCCAAGGTCGATGCATCGGCCAGCGAGCTGCAGGCTTCGCTGGAAGAATTCTCCAAGGCGCTGGAGGAAGCCAAGGCGAAGGCCAAAGCCAAGGGGGCAGACGGCAAAGCACCCCACTACAGCTATGAGTCGCTGCACAGCAGCCTGCTGAGCATGATCGGCCAATGGCGGACGTTCAAGGACAGCAAGTTCCCTTCGACGTTCCAGAACATCGTGAGCCACTACAACTCCGCCGTGGGCTACTACAACGGCGGCTTCGGCCGCTGACCCCCGCCATGGGCGCCGCGCGGCCTGCGCCGGGGACGACCCGGCCCTTTCTGCGCGGCAGCGTCGCGGCCCTGGCGGTCGTGGCGCTTCTCATTGCGGTGGGCTGCGGCACCGCCCGCGAGACACAGCAGATTCCCGTCGCCGAGTTCCGCAACTACGGCGCGTCGCCGCTGCAGCACACCTTCTACATCGGCTCCGACGCGCGGTTCCACCGCTTCCAATGGTCCAACGGCAAGCGCGGCGGCACCTGGCTGATCGCGCGCGGCGAGATGGACATCGTCAACGAAAAATCCATCGACGACCCAGGCGTTGCTCGCGCCGGCTACTTCGTCAGCCGGCGTGACGACGGCCGGTGGATGGTGCGCTGAGCCTGTCGCCGGACGGCGTTTTTACGCTTTCTTTACGCCCCCCCGCCCACTCTTTCCCCCGGTTTTACGCACGCCTGCCGAGACTCATCCCGTCTTGTTTGCAGGAGTGATGAATGGACATCGTCTGGTTGAGCGCCTTGCTGGCGCTATGGGTCGTGGTGGGGGCCATGGTCGTCGGGCTGAACCGGCTCGAAGGGCCGCGCAAGCCGTCCGAGGCTGCGGCAGATGCACGCACGCAGGGAGATGCGTCGTGATCGGTCTTGAAGTGCTCTATGGCTTCGGCGCGCTGGTCGCCGTGGTCCTGTTCGCGTACTTGGTGTTCGCGCTGATCTGCGCCGAGGAGTTCTGACATGGAAACCTCGGCCTGGGTCTTGCTGGCCCTTTTCCTCGGCGCATTGCTGGTGCTGGCCTGGCCGCTCGGCAAGCTGCTGGCCGCGCTGTGCGGCGAACGCATCCCGCGCTGGATGCAGCGCGTCGAAGCACCGCTGTACCGACTGGCGGGCACGAAGCCCGAGCAGTCGATGCACTGGCTGCGCTACGCGCTGGCCTTGCTGGCGTTCAACGCCATCGGCGCGATCTTTCTCTACGTCCTGCAGCGCCTGCAGGGCGCGCTGCCGTTCAACCCGGCCGGCATGGGCGCGGTGTCGCCCGATTCCGCTTTCAACACGGCGGTGAGCTTCGTGGCCAACACCAACTGGCAGGGCTACGGCGGCGAGTCGACGATGAGCTATCTCACGCAGATGCTCGGCCTGGCGGTGCAGAACTTCCTGTCGGCCGCCACGGGCATCGCGGTGGCTTTCGCGCTGGTGCGCGGTTTTGCGCGCCGTGGTGACGGCAAGGGCCTGGTCGGTAATTTCTGGGCCGACGTCACGCGCGTCACGCTGTGGGTGCTGCTGCCGATCTCGTTCGTGCTCGCACTGTGCCTCGCGGGGCAGGGCGTGATCCAGAACTTCGACGCCTACAAGACCGTGCAGACGGTCGAGGCCACGGCCTTCCAGCAGCCGAAGAACGGTGCCGACGGCCAGCCGCTGAAGGACGACAAGGGCGCGCCCGTGATGGAAGACGCCACCACCCAGACGCAGACGCTCGCCATGGGCCCGGTCGCTTCGCAGGAAGCGATCAAGATGCTCGGCACCAACGGCGGCGGCTTCTTCAATGCCAACTCGGCGCATCCGTACGAGAACCCGACGGCCTTCAGCAACCTGCTGGAGATGCTGGCGATCTTCCTGATCCCGGCGGCGCTGTGCTTTGCCTTCGGCCGCGTGGTCGGCGACCTGCGCCAGGGCTGGGCCGTGCTCGCGGCGATGACGGTGCTGTTCGTCGTTGCCGTGATCGCGGTCACGCCCGCCGAGCAGGCCGGCAACCCGCTGCTGGCGCCGCTGGGCGTGGACCAGATGGCGAGCGCGCTGCAAAGCGGCGGCAACATGGAAGGCAAGGAAGTGCGCTTCGGCATCGACGCCTCCGCGCTCTTCGCCGCCGTGACCACGGCCGCCTCGTGCGGCGCGGTGAACGCCATGCACGACTCGCTCACGCCGCTGGGCGGCATGGTGCCGATGGTGCTGATGCAGCTGGGCGAGGTCGTCTTCGGCGGCGTCGGCAGCGGCCTGTACGGCATGCTGGTGTTCGCGATGCTCGCGGTGTTCATCGCGGGCCTGATGATCGGCCGCACGCCCGAATACCTCGGCAAGAAGATCGAGGTGCGCGAGATGAAGCTGATCTCCATCGCCATCCTGGTCACGCCGATCCTGGTGCTGGCGGGCACGGCGCTGGCGGTGAGCGCGGGCGCGGGCAAGGTCGGCATCGCCAACCCTGGCGCGCACGGTTTCTCCGAAGTGCTGTACGCACTGACCTCGGCTGCCAACAACAACGGCAGCGCCTTCGCGGGCCTGTCGGCCAACACACCGTTCTACAACGGCCTGCTGGGCCTGGCGATGTGGCTCGGGCGCTTCGCGATGATCGTTCCGGTGCTCGCCATTGCCGGCGCGCTGGCCGCCAAGAAGCGCCTGCCCGTCACCAGCGGCACGCTGCCCACGCACGGCCCGCTGTTCGTCTTCCTGCTGATCGGCACCGTGCTGCTGGTCGGCTTGCTCAACTACGTGCCGGCGCTGGCCCTCGGGCCCATCGTCGAACACCTCGTGCTCTGGAAGTAAGGAGCGCACCATGACTGTCAAAACCAAAACCTCTCTCTCGCTGTTCGACGCGGCGCTGGTCAAGCCCGCGCTGTGGGGCGCCATCGCCAAGCTGAATCCGCGCACCCAGTGGCGCAACCCGGTGATGTTCATCGTCTACATCGGGAGCATCCTCACGACGCTGCTCTGGGTGCATGCGCTGAGCTTCCCCGGCGACACCGGCATGAAGCCCGCCTTCGTGCTGGCCGTGACCGTGTGGCTGTGGTTCACCGTGCTGTTCGCCAACTTCGCCGAAGCGCTGGCCGAAGGCCGCAGCAAGGCGCAGGCGGCATCGCTGCGCGGCCTGCGCAAGGACACCTGGGCCAAGAAGCTGCATGAGCCGCACCATGGTGCGCAGTGGCTGCCCGAGCAGGCACCCAACCTGCGCAAGGGCGACGTCGTGCTGGTCGAGGCCGGCGACGTGATCCCGCTCGACGGCGAGGTCATCGAAGGCGTGGCCTCGGTCGACGAGAGCGCCATCACCGGCGAATCGGCACCCGTGGTGCGCGAATCGGGCGGCGACTTCTCGGCCGTCACCGGCGGCACGCGCGTGCTGTCCGACTGGCTGGTGGTGTGCATCTCGGTGAACCCGGGCGAGTCCTTCCTGGACCGCATGATCGGCATGGTCGAAGCGGCCAAGCGCCACAAGACGCCGAACGAGACCGCGCTGACCATCCTGCTGGTGGCGCTGACGATCGTGTTCCTGATGGTCACCGTCACGCTGCTGCCGTTCTCGGTGTTCAGCGTCGAGGCGGCGGGTGCGGGCACCGTGGTGTCGCTCACCGCGCTGGTCGCACTGCTCGTGTGCCTGATCCCGACCACCATCGGCGGCCTGCTGTCGGCCGTCGGCGTGGCCGGCATGAGCCGCATGATGCAGGCCAACGTGATCGCGACCTCGGGCCGCGCCGTGGAAGCGGCCGGCGACGTCGACGTGCTGCTGCTCGACAAGACCGGCACCATCACGCACGGCAACCGCCAGGCCAGTGCCTTCCTGCCCGCACCCGGCGTGCCGAAGGGCCGCCTCGCACGCGCTGCCATGCTCGCCTCGCTGTCCGATGAAACGCCCGAGGGGCGCAGCATCGTCGAGCTGGCACGTCGCGACGGGCTGGAGGCAGCCTCTGTCGAAGTGCTGCGCTATGTGCCGTTCACCGCACAGACCCGCATGAGCGGTGTCGACCTGCCGGCCGCGCCCAACAGTCTGGACACCGACGCCATCTTGCTGCGCAAGGGCGCCGTCGATGCGGTGCGCCGCCATGTCGAATCGTTCGGCGGCACCATGCCGGCCGAGATGCTGCGCGCCGCCGAAGAAACGGCACGCCGCGGCAGCACGCCGCTGGCCGTGGCCGAAGGCAACCGCGTGCTCGGCGTGGTCGAGCTCAAGGACATCGTCAAGACCGGCATCCGCGACCGCTTTGCCGAGCTGCGCCGCATGGGCATCAAGACCGTGATGATCACGGGCGACAACAAACTCACGGCCGCCGCCATTGCCGCCGAAGCCGGCGTCGACGACTTCCTGGCCGAAGCCACGCCCGAGGACAAGCTCGCGCTGATCCGCAGGTACCAGTCCGAAGGCCGCCTCGTCGCCATGACCGGCGACGGCACCAACGACGCCCCCGCGCTCGCGCAAGCCGACGTGGCCGTGGCCATGGGCAGCGGCACGCAGGCCGCGAAGGAGGCCGGCAACATGGTCGACCTCGACTCCAACCCGACCAAGCTGCTCGAGGTGGTGGAAACCGGCAAGGCGCTGCTCATGACGCGCGGCTCGCTCACCACTTTTTCGATCGCGAACGACGTGGCGAAGTACTTCGCGATCATTCCGGCGATCTTCGTCTCGACCTACCCGCAGCTGGGTGCGCTCAACGTGATGCAGCTCGCGAGCCCGTCGTCGGCCATCCTGTCGGCGGTGATCTTCAATGCGCTGGTCATCGTGTTCCTGATTCCGCTGGCGCTCAAGGGCGTGCGCTACCGGCCCGTGGGCGCTGCCGCGCTGCTGCGCCGCAACCTCGCCATTTACGGCCTGGGCGGCCTGCTCGTTCCCTTCATCGGCATCAAGCTGATCGACTGGCTGCTGGTTGCAGTCCGTCTGGTCTGAGGAGTTCTTCATCATGAAAGACAGCAACAACAACGGCGGCATCGTGCGCCCCGCGCTCGTGCTCTTCGCGCTGCTGAGCGCGCTCACCGGCCTGATCTACCCCGCGGCCGTCACCGGCGCCGCGCAGGCGGTGTTCCCGGCGCAAGCAGCGGGCAGCCTGATCGTGCGCGACGGCAAGCCCATCGGCTCCACGCTCATCGGCCAGAACTTCAGCGACCCGAAGCACTTCTGGGGCCGCCCGTCGGCCACCGCGCCGCAGCCCTACAACGCGAGCGCCTCGGGCGGCTCGAACCAGGGGCCGCTCAACCCCACGCTGGCCGATGCGGTGAAGGCGCGCGTCGAAGCGCTGCGCGCAGCTGACCCGGGCAACACCGCGCCGGTGCCGGTCGACCTCGTCACGGCCTCGGCCAGCGGGCTCGACCCCGACATCAGCCCCGCCGCCGCGCACTACCAGGCCGCCCGTGTGGCGCGCGAACGCGGCGTGTCGCTCGACCAGGTGAATGCGCTGATCGTGCAGAACACGCAAAAGCCGCTGTGGGGCGTGCTGGGCGAAACGCGCGTCAACGTGCTGGCGCTGAACCTGGCGCTTGATGCTTCGACTGCTTCGACGGTGCGTTGAGGAGAAAGAAAAGACCATGGCCTATGCCGCTTACCGTGAACACCCCAGCGTGGTGCGAAGTCCGCTCGCGCCGCGCACGACGCAGTTCCATGTGCTCGACGTCACCGTCTGCTGCGCCGACGCGCTGCGCGTGCGCCGCAGCATCGCTGCCTGCGCCGAGGCCGGGGTGGTGCGCTGCGAGCCGCTGCTGCATGCCTGCAGCACGCAGGAAAGCGATGCACCCTGCGTGCGCCTGATGATCCGCTTTCCGACCGCCCGCTACGCCGAGGTGCTGCACTGCCTGATCGAGTGCGTGCCCTCGGGTGAGATCGGCCGACTCGTGAGCTGGCGCGAGCACCTCGCGCGCTGCGGCCTGCGCCATGGTCTCTGACCTGCTGCACGTGCTGCTGGCCATGGCGGCACTGTTCGTGCCGCTGGGCTTCGCGTGGTGGGTGCTGTCGCGCACCGCACGCCGACATGCGCGGCGCGACAAGAAAACGCCGCCGATGCGATAACCTGCACGCCTTCCCATGCCCGAGACCCGCCCCGACCCCGACGCCCTGCTGGCCCAGCTGCGCAGCGACGAGGCACGCGCGCTGCGCGGCAAGCTGCGCATCTACTTCGGCGCCAGCGCCGGGGTGGGCAAGACCTGGGCCATGCTCAGCGCCGCCCGGCGCGAGCGCGAGGCGGGGCGCGACGTGCTCATCGGCGTGGTCGAAACCCATGGCCGCAGCGAGACCGCCGCGCTGCTCGCGGGGCTCGACACGCTGCCGCTGCGCGAGCTGCCCTACCGCGGTCGCACGCTCGCCGAGTTCGACCTCGACGCGGCCCTCGCGCGCAAGCCCGCCGTGCTGCTGGTCGACGAGCTGGCCCACACCAACGCGCCCGGCTCGCGCCACGCCAAGCGCTGGCAGGACGTGCAGGAGCTGTTGGCCGCCGGCATCGAGGTGTGGTCGGCGCTCAACGTACAGCACCTCGAAAGCCTCAACGGCACTGTCGGCGCCATCACCGGCGTGCGCGTGCACGAGACCGTGCCCGACACCGTGCTCGACGAGGCCGACGAGGTGGTGCTGGTCGACGTCACGCCCGACGAACTCACGGCGCGGCTCGCCGCCGGCAAGGTCTACCTGCCACAACAGGCCGAGCGCGCCGCACAGAACTTCTTCCGCAAGGGCAACCTCATCGCGCTGCGCGAGATCGCCCTGCGCCGCACCGCCGAACACGTCGAGGACGATGTACGCGGCTGGCGCGTCGAGCAGTCGGGCCCCGGCGGCAACGGGCAGGGCGGCGCCGCGCTGCAGGCCTGGAACACCTCGGGCGCCATCCTGGCCTGCGTCGGCCCGCACGAGGGCGCCGCGCAGACCGTGCGCACGGCGGCGCGGCTCGCGGGCCAGCTCAACGTGCGCTGGCATGCGGCGTATGTCGAGACGCCGCGGCTGCAGCGCCTCGACGCGGCGGAGCGCGACCGCATCCTCGCCGTGCTCAAGCTGGCGGAAGAACTGGGCGCGGCCACCGCCGTGCTCACCGGCGCCGATGTGGCGGAGCAGCTGTCGGAGCAGGCGCGACGCCTCAACTGCGCGACGCTGGTCATCGGGCGCACCGAGCCCGTCACCGGCTGGCGGCGCTGGGCCAAGTCAGCAGTGCCACTGTCGAGTGCACTGGCGCAGCGGGCACCGGCACTCGACATCCTCGAGGTCGGCCGCGTCGACAGCGCACGCCGCCTGTCGCAGTCGCCGTTCGCGGCGTCGCGTGCCGACGACGAAGACGATGAGCGCGCGCATGCCCGTTGGCCCGGCTACGCCTGGGCGGCGGCGACCAGCATCGCGCTCACGCTGTTCTGCACGCCGCTGACCGGCGTGCTGGAGCTGTCCAACATCGTCATGCTGTTCCTGCTCGGCGTGGTGGGCGTGGCCATGCGCTTCGGGCGTGGGCCTTCGGCACTGGCCGCGATGCTCAACGTGGCGGCCTTCGACTTCTTCTTCGTCGCGCCGCGCCTCTCTTTTGCGGTCAGCGACGTGCAGTACCTGCTGACCTTCGCCGTGATGCTCGGCGTCGGCCTGCTGGTGGGCCAGCTCACGGCCGGATTGCGCTTCGCGGCCGGCGTGTCGACCAGCCGCGAGCGCCGCGCGCGCTCGCTGTTCGAGCTCACGCGCGAACTCTCCGCCGCGCTCGAAAGCACCCAGGTCGTCACGCTCGGCACTGCCGCCGTGCAGGCCCATTTCGGCGGCCATGCGCGCGTGCTGGTCACCGACGCGGCCGACCAGCTCGTGCCCCCCGCCGACCCGCCGCCCGGCTTCGACGCGCAGGTGGCCGACTGGGCCTTCCGCCACGGCCAGAGCGCCGGCCTGGCCACCGCCACGCTCGCGGCGCAGCCCTGGCACTACGTGCCGCTGCGCGCGCCGATGCGCGTGCGCGGCGTGCTCGCGCTGTGCCCGGCCCGCCCGCGCTGGCTGATGATTCCCGAGCAGGCGCAGCAGCTGGACACGCTGGCGCGCCAGATCGCCATCGCGCTGGAACGCGTGCACTACGTCGAGGTGGCGCAGCGCGCCGTGGTCGAGATGGAGTCGGAGCGCCTGCGCAACGCACTGCTCGGCGCCATCTCGCACGATGTGCGCACGCCGCTCACCGCGCTGATCGCGTTGGCCGAATCGCTGCAGACCCTGCCGCCCGAGGAACACGGCGAGGCCGCGCGCGCCATCGTCGCGCAGGCCCACGCGCTGCATGCGCTGGTCAGCAACCTGCTCGACATGGCCCGCCTCGAAAGCGGCGTGGCCGGCGGCACGGTGAACCTGCGGCGCGACTGGCAGTCGGTCGAGGAAGTGGTGGGCGCCGCGATCCGCGCCGCGCGCCCCGCGCTGCGTGGCATCGCCGTGCAGACCGCCTGGGACCCGGAGTTGCCGCTGGTCGAGTTCGACGCCGTGCTCATCGAGCGCGTGCTCGTCAACCTGCTGGAAAACGCCGCCAAGTACGGTGCCGCGCCCATCGAGGTGAGCGCGCGCGCCGAGCCCGCCGCGCTGGTGCTCACGGTGCGCGACCACGGTCCCGGCCTGCCGGCCGCGCTGCAGGGCCGCGAGCAGACGCTGTTCGACAAGTTCACGCGCGGCGAGGCCGAGTCCGCCACGCCCGGCGTCGGCCTCGGCCTGGCCATCTGCCGCGCGGTGGTGAGCGCGCACGGTGGCGAGATCACGGCGGCGAATGCGCGCGACGGCGGTGCAGAATTCACCGTCACCCTCCCGCGCCGCGAGCCACCCGAGCCCGCAGAAGCGCAACTCTGAACCCAGCCCACCCATGCCGTCCCCCACCGCCATCGTGATCGAAGACGAGCCGCAGATCCGCCGCTTCGTGCGCGGCGCGCTCGAGGCCGAAGGCTGGCAGGTGCACGAGGCCGGCACCCTGCGCGACGGACTCGCAGCCGCCGGCACGCGGCAACCCGATTTGCTGGTGCTCGACCTGGGCCTGCCCGACGGCGACGGCGTGTCGCTCATCCGCGATGTGCGCGGATGGTCGCAGGTGCCGATCATCGTGCTGTCGGCCCGCACCGACGAAGCCGACAAGATCGCCGCCCTCGACGCCGGCGCCGACGACTACCTCACCAAGCCCTTCGGCACCGGCGAGCTGCTGGCCCGCGTGCGCGCCAACCTGCGCCGCCCACGCGCCGCGAGCGGCAACGGCGACGAGCCCGCCGCCGAAGCCGTGTTCCGCTTCGGCGAGATCGAACTGGACCGCGCCGCACGCATCGTGCGCCGCGCGGGCGCGGAAGTGCACCTGACACCGACCGAGTACCGCCTGCTCTCCGTGCTGGTGGCCAATGCCGGCCGCGTGCTCACGCAACGGCAACTGCTGCGCGAGGTGTGGGGCCCATCGCACACGGACCAGAGCCACTACCTGCGCATCTACATGGGGCATCTGAGGCAGAAGCTGGAGGCCGATCCGGCGCAGCCGAAGCATCTGTTGACGGAGACGGCGGTGGGGTACCGGCTCGTCGTCTAAAAAAAAGCGAAACGAGGGGCGGGGCGTTCATTCACCCACAGAGCCCGGCAGGCGGTGCGGTGTGGGCGGCCCCTCTGTGCCGCCGAGGAGCGCAGTGTTTCGCGGATCAGGGCTCGCAGCTGTTTGAGCGCAGCGAGTTCTGCGAGACCCCGCGAAACGCGAGCACCGCAGGGGAGCCGCGAAGCGGCCGGCATAGTGGGGCCGACCGCGCCGTGCCGCCTGTCGGGCGCTCCCCAACAAGCGCGTGCCCGATCAGCCCTTGTTCGGATTCAGCAGGAATTTCTCCCCGGTCGCCTGCTTCCCATACACCCCGATCGCATCCAGCTGCAGCGCTTCGACCAGCGACACCTCCCGCGTGTAGTGACTCGCAAACGTCGTCTTCAGCTCCGCGATCACACGCGCCCGCAGCCGCTGCGTGCCCTCGTCGCCGAGCTTCTGCAGGAACGGGAACAGCAGCCATCCGCCCATGCCCCAGGCCATGCCGAAGTTGCGCACGAACTCGGTCGGGCTGCGGTCGAGGCCGCCGTAGATGTAGACCTGCTTGTGCGTGGTCGAGCCGTAGCGGCTGTATTCCTTGGCGGTGCGGTTCAGCGCCGCTTCCATGCAGCCGAGGATCTGGCCGGCGAGCTTGCCGCCGCCCGTGGCGTCGAAGGCCAGCGTGGCGCCGGTGGCGACCAGCGCATCGGTCAGCTGTTCGAGGAAGTCCGGCGAACTCGCGTTGCACACGTACTTCGCGCCGATGCCGCGCAGCAGCGCTTCCTGCTCGGGCTTGCGCACGATGTTGACGAGGTCGATGCCGTCCTTCTGGCAGATCTTGTTGAGCATCTGGCCGAGGTTGGATGCGGCTGCGGTGTGCACCAGCGCCTTGTGGCCTTCGCGCTTCATGGTCTCGACCATGCCCAGCGAGGTCAGCGGGTTCACGAAGCACGATGCGCCTTCGGCCGGCGTGGTGCCTGCCGGCAGTTCGAGGCACATCGGCACGGCCACCGCGCGGTACTGCGAATACATCGCGCCGCCGATGGCCGCCACGGTCTTGCCCAGCAGTGCCTGTGCGGCCGGCGACGAGCCGGCCTTCACCACCACGCCCGCACCTTCGTTGCCCACGGGCATCGACTGGTCGAGCCGTGCAGCCATCGAGGCGCGTGCGCGTTCGGGTACCGTGGCCGTGACGACCGGGCGATCGGCAGTGCCCGAGGCCACGGCCGTGCTCATGTCGGCGGCGCCGAACAAGAGGCCCAGGTCCGACGGATTCATCGGCGACGCCTCGACGCGGATCACCACCTCGTGGGCCTGCGGTTCGGGGATCGGATCGTCGTGCAGCGAGAGTTCGAGTTCGCCGTTGGAGCGAACGAGGGAGCGCAGTTGGAGTGCCATGGAGAGCTCCTGTGAAAGGTCGTTCGGAGATGGCCATCGGCCACGGGGCGGCCAGTATAGGAGCGGGTGTCGCAGGCTGCTGGCGCCTTGCGGACACCCCTTCGCGCTATCGGCGCGGCCAGTGCCGGCGCACCAGAATGAGCAACGCCACCGCGAGCCCGCCCCAGTAGTCCACCGGCGCGCCCCACAGCCAGTGCTTGTGCCAGAAGGCCTTGGTGGGATTGAAGTTTTCGAACCCGAACGCCGGGTTGATGAGGAACCACAGGAAGTCTTCGCAGACCCAGAACACGATCAGCCCCGCGAGCGCCAGCCCCCAGTCGCGCAGCGTCCAGCGCCCCTGGAAGGCCAGCGGCGAGAAGAACACCAGCATCATGAAGGTGAACACCCAGGCGTGGTACCCCGTCATCGCGCGGCCGCCCCAGAAGAGGTCGAGCCAGATGTTGTTCTCGATGCGCCACGTGGGCAGCGAGGTGGCCCAGCCGGCGCCGCCCTCGATCTGGATCTCGGCGTTGGCGAAGAAGAACGCCATCGTCACCACCCACGCGAGGTAGATCAGCGTGCGGCCGATGCCGGGTTGGGGCTCTGCGACGCCGCGGCTCATTCTTTCGCGCCCAGCACGCGCTGCAGCACCGCGCGCGCGGCCTGCGGCTTGCCCAGTGCGCGGCTGCGCGCGGCCATGGCCGCGAGCTTGGCGGGGTCGGCCATGAGGCGCGCGACCTTGTAGTCCAGGCCGATGGCATCGTAGGCCAGCCAGGCGGCGCTTTCTTCCATGAGGAAACCGGCGTTGTGCTCTTCCTGTCCCGGAATCGGCGAGATCAGCAGCATCGGCTTGCCCAGCGCCAGGCACTCCGACACCGTGAGGCCGCCGGGCTTGGTCACCACGAGGTCGGCGGCGGCCATCATCTTGTGCATCTCGTTCGTGAAGCCCACGGCCACCACGCGGCCCGGATGCCGCTGCGACAGCGCCTCGAGCCGTGCGTGGGCCTCCGCATTGCGGCCGGCCACGGCGATCACCTGGAAGGGCGTGTCGCCGCCGAGCGCCAGCACGCGCTCCACCATGCTCGGCAGATCGCCCACGCCGGCACCGCCGGAGGCCATCAGCAGCACGGGTCGTGCGGGGTCCAGCCCCAGCGCGCTCGCGCAGGCGGCGTGTGCGACTTCCGGCGCGTCGGGTTCGGAGAACGCGGGCATCACCGGAATGCCGGTGACATGGATGCGCTCCGGCGGAATGCCGCGCGCGCGCAGCCGGAAGGCGACCTCTTCCGTGGCTGCGAGGTAGCCCGTCATGCCCGGCACCAGCCACATGTTGTGCAGGTCGTAGTCGGTGATCTGCAGCCACACGGGGCACTCGAGGCGGCCCCGGTTGCGCTCGCGCATCAGCAGCTCGGCCGGCAGGAAGTGGGTGCAGATCACGGCGTCGGGCTTGGCGCGGCGGATCTCGCGCACCAGCGCGACGGTGCTCAGGCGCTCGATGCCGCGGCGCAGTCGCTGCGACGGCGCGTGGTGCGGCGTGACATCGGTGCGCTGGTGCAGGTACGACCACAGCTCGGGCGCGCGGTTGACCAGCTGCAGGTACCAGTCGGTGTACACCTTGCGAAAGCCCGCCGGCACATGGGCCATGGCGTCGACGTGGACCGCCGTGTGCGGCGCGAACGACTGGGCGAGGGTGGCTTCGAGTGCCTGGGCGGCGCGGACGTGGCCGTTGCCGGCGCTCACGCTGAGGATCAGGAGTTTGGTCATGGATTCGGCGGTTTGCGCGGATTATGGTCAAGCCCCGTGACAGCCGGCGCCCGCCGGCCGGGGCCGGCGTGACACATGTCTCGCTCCGGGGTCAAAGGGGCGCGCGCGAGGTGATGAGTTGCCTCGCGCCTTCGGCGGCCCGCTCGCGCACCGCCTCGAAGGTGGTGCTTTCGACGATGCGACCGTTTTCGTACACGGTGCGCAGCAGGTCGGGCTGGTCCGGTGCGCGCAGCTCCTCGCGCAGCGTCTGCACGCCGCCGTCTTCACCGCGAACCAGGGCGAGCCGGCCCTTCTTCGAGGCCTTGCCGCGGTCACCCACGGGCGACTTGTAGACGTCGCGCCATTCGCCGTTCACCTGCATGGCCGAGCACTTCATCGCCCATTGCATGGTGTCGCGGTGGACCTGCTGCAGCAGCCCGCCGCCCATGCCGAAGGAGATGTTCTCGGTCGAGAAACCGTTGTGATAGAAGTTCGACAGGCACAGCCGCAGCGAGTCGAGCGTCACGCCGTCGCCCTGGATGATGCGCACGTTGTTCAGCACGCGAAAGCCCTTGGCGTTGGTCGTGGTGCCGAAGCGATCGGCCAGGATCCGCGCCACCTGGAGCGTGGTCTCGGCGGGATCGCCCGAGTCGGGCCGCACCACCAGCGTGGCCCCCGAGGCCACCACCTTGGCCTTGAGTTCCTCGCCCCACAGGCGCGCGCAGGCGTTGAAGATGTCGTAGCTGTCGCTCACCACCGCGAAGGTCGCGCCGGGCTTGCCGAACTGGTCGACCATGTTGCCGTAGGCATCGGCCTCGTGCTCGCGGCCCCAGCCGGTGATGGTGCTGTGCTCGGCGGCGGGAATCGAGAAGCCCGCGACGTCGCAGTCGTAGTAGCGGCGCGCGGCCACCAGCGCGGCGAGCGTGTCGGTGCCCATGAAGTTCACCAGGTGCGCCAGGCCGCCCAGCGCGGCCGATTCGAGGCTCGACACGCCGCGCGCGCCGAAGTCGTGCAGCCGGAAGGCGATCTGCCCTTGCGGGTCGTCGCAGGTCGCCTCGAGGTAGCGCAGCAGCATCGTGCGCGCGGCCGCCGACAGCGTGGCCACGGTGGTGGGATACCAGATGGCGCGCAGCAGCTCGGTCTCGAGAAAGCTCGTGGCCCAGAAGAACTCGGGGTCGGTGTTCTCGATGGTGACGAGCACGTTGTGCACCGGCGTCACGCTGCCTTCGGGCACCGCGCGGATGCGCACGGGCATGAAGCCGCCGTGCTTCTCGATCAGGTGCAGCCAGCCCTCGCGGTTGAAGGGTTCGCCGTGCACCGCCATGAGGGCGGCGGCTTCCTCGACGTCGGCGTGCGTCACCGGCGTCTGCAGGTACTCGCGCAGGTAGGCCTGCAGGCCGAAGAAGAGCGAGTGGGTGAAGAGCCCGCCGCGCGACTCGATGTAGCTGTAGACGGTCTGCGTGCCGGGCGGATATTGCATCCAGTGCGACACCTTGTAGGAGTCGGTGCGCAGCAGCAGGTTGTTGCCCAGGGGCGTGGAGGTGAGATGGCGGTTCATGTGAAAGCTCCTTTCACTGTGGCACCCGTCAACCGGGGCCGTTCTTGCTGACATGGCCTGGTGGTTCAGTTCTTTCCCAGGCCTCCCAAAAAATGATTCGCGATGAAGTAGTGGTCTTCGTAGACGTGCTCCTGCATGCCCAGGAATTCGGCGATCGGCACCCAGCGGACCTCGGCTGCATCGTCGTCGGCGCGCACGTCCGACAGGCCGGTCCACTGGTTGTGCGCCAGCTCGAAGAAGAAGCCGTGCGTGATCGTGCGGCCGCGCTGCGAGCGGTCAGGGGCATCGAACACGTGGCTGGCCTTCATGCTGCCGTGGAGCACGGGCACGGGCACCTTCAGGCGGGTTTCTTCCCGCAGCTCGCGCACGGCCGCGTCCTGCAGCCGCTCGTGCTGGCCGACGAAGCCGCCGGGCAGCGCCCACGTGCCCTTGCCGGGATGGAACTTGCGCTGCACGAGCAGGATGTGGCCGGCCTCGACCACCACGGCATCGACCGTGGTGTAGATCGGCGGGAACTCGCTGCCCGCATAGCGGTACTTGTCGCGGTAGTCGACCAGGAACGCGCGTTCCTCGCACAGCGCGGCGTAGTCGGCGGTGTGGGTGAACTGCTCGAGGAAGGCGGCCGTGCCGTCGGGCAGGTCGGCGCGCGCGAGCTGCCCGCGGTGCTCGGGGTCGAAATAGAGGCTGCGCACGTCGGTGGCGTTGAGGCTCTCGACGTTGTGGTGGCCCACGAACTCCCAGTGCGGGAACAGCTTCAGGTAATAGCTCGAGGCGTCCTTCAGGTGCCCGACCAGCGCGACGCGGGCCTTGCCCGGCGCATGGCCGTCCTGCTGGATCAGGCGGTCGACGGCCGACTGGATCGACGCGATCCAGAGCTGGTCGTTGTAGGGGGAATCGCTCACGCCGACCACGCTCACGCGCATCTGCTCGGTGCCGCGCAGGCAGGCGCGCACCATGCGTTCGCGTTCGTCGAAGGTGAACGGGTCCTTGACGCTGCGGGGCTTGCGGTCGGAGCCGACCACCACGATGACCCGTTCGGCGGCGCGAAGGCCTTCTTCGATGAGTCGTTGGTGACCGAAATGGACGGGCTGAAAACGCCCGATGACGATGGCGTACGGGTACTTGCGTGTGCTCACTTGGGAATCCCCCAAAAATGACGCGATCAACTCGCGTCTGCGTTCAGGATAGCATCGCTCCCGCACATCGAGCAAGCAGCAATGACCGAGCCTTCTTCATCCCCCACCGGCGCCGTGCGCCTGAACAAACGCATGGCCGAACTCGGCCTGTGCTCGCGCCGCGAGGCCGACGACTGGATCGCGCAGGGCTGGGTGCGCGTCAACGGCAAGCCCGCCGAGATGGGCGTGAAGGTCACGCCCAACGACCGCATCGAGGTCGACAAGGCCGCCAAGGGCCAGCAGGCGAACCAGGTCACCATCCTCATCAACAAGCCCATCGGCTACGTGAGCGGGCAGGCCGAGGACGGGCACGACCCGGCGGTCATGCTGTTCACCCCGCAGAACCGCTGGGCGGAAGACAACGCGCGCTTCTTCTTCAGCCCGCAGCAGCTGCGCGGCCTGGCGCCGTGCGGGCGGCTGGACATCGACTCCACCGGCCTGCTCGTGATGACGCAGGACGGCCGCATCGCGCGCCAGCTCATCGGTGAAGACTCGGTGATGGACAAGGAATACCTCGTGCGCGTGGCTTATCACGGCCTGGGCGAGCCCGCGCCCACCGGCCAGCTGGTGCGTTTGGACGACGACGATCCGGTCACCACCAACGTGCAGGCGGTGTTTCCGCCCGCCATGCTCGCCCGGCTGCGGCACGGCCTGAGCCTGGACGGCCAGGCGCTCAAGCCGGCGCGTGTCGAGTGGCAGAACCCCGAGCAGCTGCGCTTCGTGCTCACCGAGGGCAAGAAGCGCCAGATCCGCCGCATGTGCGAGCTGGTCGGCCTCAAGGTGGTGGGCCTGAAGCGCGTGCGCATCGGCCGCGTGATGCTCGGCAACCTGCCGGTGGGGCAGTGGCGCTACCTGGCGCCGCACGAGAAGTTCTAAAGATCAACCCATGGCCGCGGTGCTGAGCCGTCGCGCGCTGAACCGGGCCACGCTGGCCCGGCAGATGCTGCTGGCGCGGCACAAGGCGACCGTCACGCAGGCCATCGGGAAGCTGGCCGGACTGCAGGCGCAGGCACCCAACCCGCCCTACATCGGCCTGTGGAGCCGGCTCGAAGGCTTTCGCCGCGAGCAGCTGACCGACGCGCTGAAGCAGCGCCGTATCGTGCGCATGTCGACACTGCGCGCGACCCTGCACCTGATGACCGCGGCGGATGCGTGGGCCTGGCGGCCGCTGCTCGAACCGGTGCACCAGCGCGGCCTGTCGGGCCTGCATGCGCGCGCCCTCGAAGGCATCGACCGCGCGGCCGTGGTGAAGGCGGGCCGTGCATTGCTGGGCGACGGGCCGCTCACCGGGACGGCCCTCGGTCAGGCGCTGGCCGAGCGCTGGAAAGACCGCGCACCGGCCTCGCTCGCCGCGCTCATCCGCAACAACGTGCCGCTGGTCCACCTGCCGCCCGCGGGCAGCTGGAACTCGCACCAGAACGCGCTGCTGCAGCCGCTCGGCGAGTGGCTCGGTGAATCCGTCGCAGGCATTGCTGCTGCCACGCAAGACGACCTGCTGTTGCGCTACCTCGCCGCCTTCGGCCCGGCAACGCTCGCCGATGCCGGCGCCTGGTCGGGCCTGACGGGCTGGAAGGCCGTGGCCGAACGGCTGAGGCCGCAGCTGCGCGTGTTCACCGGCGAGCAGGGCGAGGAACTGTTCGATCTGCCGCGCGCGCCGCGCCCCGACCCCGACACGCCCGCGCCGCCACGCCTGGTCGCCGAATGGGACAACCTGCTGCTGTCGCACGTCGACCGCAGCCGCGTGCTGGACGAGGCGCACCGCGCCCGCGTGTTCACCATCAACGGCATCGTGCGCGGCACGGTGTTGCTCGACGGCTTCGTGGCGGGCACCTGGAAGATCGAACGCACGAAGCACGCGGCCACCGTCGTGCTGGAACCCTTCACGCGCTGGTCCGCGGCCGACCGGCTGGGCGTGGAAGAAGAAGCCTTGCGGCTGCTGGCCTTTGCCGCGGACGGCGAGGGCGAGCGGCACACCATCCGCATCCTGCGGCCCTAAGCCCCACCTAAGACTTCGCGCCTACGCTGCGCCGCGGCGCAGGGCACTACCGGTCATCCCGATCACGTGCTACCTTGCGCGCGAAGGAGTCGCCGCGATGCGCGTGCTGCTGGTGGAAGATGACGAAATGATCGGGCGCAGCCTGAAGCAGGCGCTCGAGGGCGCGGGCTGGTCGGCCGACTGGGTGCGCGACGGCGAACTGGCCCAGAGTGCTCTCGGCGACGGCGGCTACACCTGCGTGCTGCTCGACCTGGGCCTGCCCCGGCAGGACGGCACCGAGGTGCTGCGCCGCGCCCGCGAACGCGGCGATGCCACGCCGGTGCTGGTGCTCACCGCGCGCGACGGCCTGGACGACCGCATCCACAGCCTGGACCTGGGCGCCGACGACTACCTGCTCAAGCCCTTCGAGTTTCGCGAACTGCTCGCGCGCATGCGGGCCGTGGTGCGCCGCCGCGACGGCGCGGCGCATTCGCTGATCGGCACCGCCGCGCTGCAGTTGGACCTCACGACGCGCGAGGTGGTGGTGAACGGCGTGCGCGAGGCGCTCACCGCGCGCGAGTTTTCGCTTCTGCATGCACTTCTGGAGCGGCCCGGCGCCATCCTCTCGCGCGAGCAGCTCGAGAACCGCATCTACGGCTGGGGCGACGAGGTGACCAGCAACGCCATCGATGTGCTGATTCACGGCATGCGTCGCAAGCTCGGCGCAGACGCCATCCGCAACGTGCGCGGCCTGGGCTGGCGAGTGGCTGCATGACCGGTGCCCGCCGCTGGTGGCGCCCGCGCTCGCTGCGCACCCAGCTGCTGCTGTGGCTCGTCACGCTGCACGTGGCGGCGGCGGTGCTCACGGCGTGGTTCTCGTTCCTCGCCTACGGCAACCTGGTCCACAACGCGTTGGACGACCAGATGCGGCTGGTCGCCGAGTCGTACACAGGCAACGACCCGCCCAAGACCCCGCGCCCGATGGACGGCGAGGCAGCGTTCTCGCGTGGCGCGTTCGTGGTGCAGCTCTGGAGCGCCGACGGCGCCGCCTTGCGCGCGAGTTCGTGGCCCGCGTTGTCGGTGCCGCTGCAGCCCGGCAGTGGCTTTCGCGACGTGCGCACCGACGGGCCCGCGCACACGCGCTGGCGCGTGTTCACCGCCGAGCCCGGTCCGCATGCCGATGCGCCGCGCGTGCAGGTGCTGCAGAACGAGGACTACCGCCACCGCCGCGCGCTGCGCCGTGCCTTGCTCGAAGGCCTGCCGATCGCGCTGCTGCTGCCGGTGGCGCTGTTGGTGCTGTGGCTCATCGTGTTGGCCGCCTCGCGTTCGCTGCGCGCCGTGGCACGCGACGTGGCCTCGCAGGACGAGCGCAGCCCGACCGAGTTGTCGCTGGCGCGCGTGCCCGACGAGATCACGCCGCTGGTGGGTGCCTTCAACCACCTGCTGTCGCGCGTGCGCAGCGCCTTCGCCACGCAGCGCCGCTTCGTGCAAGACGCAGCGCACGAACTGCGCACGCCGATGGCCGCCATCGGCCTGCAGATCGAGAACCTGCGTGCGCACGTGCCGGCCGGCGAAGCCACCGAGCGCTTCAACCAGCTCGAGGCGGGCGTGACGCGCGCGCAGCACCTGATCGAGCAGCTGCTGCAACTGTCGCGACAGGATGCGCCGCCGTCGGACGCGTCGGGCGAGCGCGTGGACATCGAGGTGCTGCTGCGCGACACCCTGGGCCAGCGCATGGTGCTGGCCGACGCGCGGCGCATCGACGTGGGCTTCGAAGGCCTCGCCGCCGCCGTGGTGACCGCGCCCGCGGCCGAGCTGCGCAGCGTGTTCGACAACCTGATCGACAACGCGCTGCGCTACGCGCCCGAAGGGGGCGTGGTCGATGTGCGGCTGCACCGGGTCGACGGGCAGGCGGTGGTCGACGTGCTGGACAACGGGCCGGGCATTCCGCCGGCCGCACTGGCGCGCGTGTTCGACCGCTTCTTTCGCGTGCCGGGCGCGGCGGCGGGCGGCAGCGGGCTGGGCCTGGCGATTGCGCGCACGGCGGCCGAGCGGCATGGCCTGCGCATCGAGCTGCGCAACCGCGACGACGGGCCGGGGTTGAGGGCGCGGGTGCTGCTGCCGGTGTAGACGGGGCGAAGGTGCTCACGCCCGGCTCATTCTTCGCTCACGCTGGTCTCAGTCTGGCTGCCTAGAGTGGCTGCAGGTCCTGCCGCGCGTGTCCCGCGCGACGGCACGCGACCGGAGACAACCTGCCCTCAGGAGAACACACCATGCGCACTTCGTTCCATCTTCTTGCCGTCGCTTCCTTCGCCGCGTTCGCGGCCCTGGGCACGGTCAATGCATCCGCCGAAACCACCGATGGTTCGGACTTCCATCCGCTGCAGATGAATTCGCCGGAGAACCCGGAGGTGCAGGCCGGCGCGATGGCGGCGGCACGTCCGAGCGGCACGGAGCCCATTGGGCAGTCGACCTCGGCGCCGGCGATCAGCGGGATGACCCCGGTGTCCGACATCCAGGCCGGCGCCTATGCGGCGTCGCACCCGACGGGCACCGAGCCCATCGGGCAATCGACTTCACTGCCGATGGTGAAGTCGGGCAGCGGAAGCTGAGCCAGCCTCCGCTGCGGAAAGCTCAGTCGTCGTTGCTGCTGAGCAGTGCGCGGTAGATCACCGCGCCGATGATCGCGCCCGCGATGGGCGCGACCCAGAACAGCCACAGTTCAGACACGGCGTACGACGGGCCGAACAGTGCGGGGCCGGTGCTGCGCGCCGGGTTCACCGAGGTGTTGGTCACAGGGATCGACACCAGGTGGATCAGCGTCAGGCACAGGCCGATGGCCATGCCCGCGAAGCCGGCTGCCGCGCGCTTGGCCGTGGCACCCAGGATCACGATCAGGAACACGGCGGTCATCACCACTTCGCTGATCAGTGCGGCCGTCATGCCGTACTTGCCGGGCGAGTGCTCGCCGTAGCCGTTGGTGGCGAAGCCGCCGATGTCCGCGCCCGGCTTGCCGGTGGCGATCAGGTACAGCACGCCGGCCGCCGCGATGGCGCCCAGCACCTGCGACACGATGTAGCCCGGCAGCTGCCCGGCCTTGAAGCGGCCTGCGGCTGCGAGGCCGATCGACACGGCCGGATTGAAGTGGCCGCCCGAGATCGGACCGAGCGCATAGGCGCCCGTGACGACCGTCAGGCCGAAGGCCAGCGAGACGCCGAGCAGGCCGATGCCGACGCCCGGAAAGGCTGCTGCCAGAACTGCGCTTCCGCAGCCTCCGAGCGTGAGCCAGAAAGTACCAATGAATTCTGCAGACCACTTTTTGTAGGTACTGTGTTCCATAACGCTCCATCCTGAAGTTGAGAAAGCACGCACGGCGGGAGCCGAACGCGGGCCGCATTCTAGGAACGGGAAATGGGAGCGTCGAGCAAACTGGCGCGCTTAGCGGCAACTGTTCACGATTGCTGTGAAATTGTGCAGTGCGGCATTTGCAGATGGTGCGCGGTCAGCCTTCCATCGTCACGATGACCTTGCCGAAGGCGCCACGCTCCAGGTGGTCGAGCGCGGCGGGCAATGCGTCGAAGCCGTAGCGCGCCGCGATCACCGGCTTCAGCGCATTGGCATCGACCGCGCGCACCAGCTCTTCGAGCGCGCGCCGGTGGCCCACGCCGATGCCTTGCACCGTCACGCGGCCGAGCACCATCGCGTAGAACGACGCGCTCAAGGTGTCACCGCCCAGCATTCCGATGATCGACACGCGCCCGCCCTGCTTCACGGCCTGCAGCGAGCGGTCGAGGTCGGGGCCGCTGGAGAGTTCGAGCACGTGGTCGGCACCGCGACCCTGCGTGAGCCGGCGCACCTCGGCGGGCCAGTCGCTGTCGCGCGCCAGCACGTGCGTGGCGCCGAGTGCGCGTGCGGCGGCCTGCTTGTCGGCGCTGCCCGTGACCACGATGGCCTGCGCACCGTGCAGCCGCGCCAGCTGCAGACCGAACAGCGCGACGCCGCCGGTGCCGTGGATCAGCACCGTCTCGCCCGCGCGCAGGGCGCCGGTTTCCACCAGCGCGAACCACGCCGTGAGGCCGGCGCAGGGCAGCGTGCTCGCTTCCTCGAGGCTCAGCGTGGCGGGCGCGGCCACCGCCCAGTCGGCATCGATGCACACGTGCGAGGCCAGCATGCCCGGCCCGGGACCGCCGAGCAGCGTGGTGTCGGCGTGCCAGTGGCTGTCGATCCAGCCGCCCCAGAAGGTGTTGATCACGCGGTCGCCCACGGCGAAGCGGCGCACGCCGGGGCCCACGGCCACCACGGTGCCCGCCATGTCCGAGCCGGGCGTGAAGGGCAGGTCGAGCGCCATGCCCATGCCGTCGCGCACCATCAGCAGGTCGCGGTAGTTGAGCGACACCGCCCCCACGCGCACGAGGATCTGGCCCGCGCCTAGCGAGGGCATCGGCGCTTCGGCCTGTTCGAGGTGGGCACGGCCCAGAGTCGGAAGCTGCCAGCGGCGCAGCACGTCGGGTTCTTGCATCGGAAAGGCTCCATCGGAAAAGATCGGCCTCGATGCTATTGACGATCAATGCGACGCAGTGGTGGATAATTTTCCGAAGAATGGTGCTTGAAAGTATCCAATGAGTCAGCGCCTGCAAGGCATCGAGGAATTCGTCGCGGCGGTGGAGGCGGGCAGCTTCGCGCTCGCCGCGCAGCGCCTGCACGTGACCCGTTCGGCCGTCGCCAAGAGCATCGCGCGGCTCGAGGCGCGGCTGGATACGCGCCTGTTCCTGCGCACCACGCGCAGCCAGAGCCTCACCGAGGAAGGGCACGGCTATTACGAGCGCTGCCGCCGCGCGCTGGCCGAGCTGGACGCGGCCGAGGCGCTCACCGACGCCGCGCGCCACACGGCGGCCGGCCTCGTGCGGCTGAGCATGCCGGCGATGCTGGGGCGGCTCAAGGTGGGGCCGCTGCTGCTGGCCCTGGCGCGCCAGCATCCGCAGCTGTCGCTCGAACTGGCCTTCAACGACCGGCGCGTCGACCTCGTGGAGGAGGGGCTCGACCTCGCCATCCGCAGCGGCGAGCTCGACGACAGCGCCGGCCTCGTGGCGCGGCCGGTCGGCGTGCAATGGATGCTGCTGTGCGCCGCGCCCGCGTACCTGGCCGAGCGCGGCCATCCGCGCGACGTGGGCGCGCTGGTCGCACCGCACGAGGCCGTGTACTACGCCCGCGACGGGCAGGTGTCGCCGTGGCGCTTTCACGCGGGTGGCACGACGGTGGAGGCCGCGCTGCCCTCGCGCCTGCGCTGCGACAGCGCCGAAGTGCTGCTGGAGGCCGCCATCGGCGGCATGGGCCTGGCGCGGCTGCCGGCCTGGCTGGCGGCCGACGCGCTCGCGGCCGGCACGCTGGTGCGCGTGTTCGACGAGCCGCAGCCCTTCGGCTTTCCGTTGCACGTGATCCGCACGCCGAGCCGCTACCTGCCGCTCAAGACGCGCGTGGTGATCGACTGGCTGGTCGAGCACCTCCCGCCGCTGCTGGCGACACGCTGAGCCCAGGAACCTGTGCGAGCGCTATCCTGCGCCTTCAAACCGACGTCGAACAACGAGGAGACCTGCGCATGCCTTCATTCGCCCCGCTGCACACCCTGAGTGCCCTTGCCACCGCCTGCATGGGCGCGGTGCTCCTGCTCGGGGCGCCACAGGCCGCCGCGCAGGGCACCGTCAACGCGCTGTGCAGCACCGACGCCGGCTGGTGCGAGGCGGCCGCCACGGCGTTCACGCGCGAGACCGGCATCAAGGTGCTGCAGGCCCACAAGGGCACGGGCGAGATCGGTGCGCAGCTGCGTGCGGAAGCCGCCAACCCCAAGACCGACATCTGGTGGGGCGGCACGGGCGATCCGTTCCTGCAGGCCGCCGAACAGGGCCTGCTCGAGCCGTATCGCCCGGCCTACATCAACGACCTGCACGACTGGTCGGTGCGCCAGTACGCCATGTCGCAGAACATGGTGGGCGGCTTCTACACGAGCGCGATGGGCTTCGGCTTCAACACCGACCTGCTGAAGAAAAAGAAGCTCGCCGAACCCAAGTGCTGGGCCGATCTCATCAAGCCCGAATACAAGGGCGAGATCGAGATCTCGCACCCCGCCACCAGCGGCACGGCCTACACCGTCATCGCGGGGCTGGTGCAGCAGATGGGGGAGGAGCCGGCGTTCGACTACCTGAAGAAGCTGCACAAGAACGTCACCAGCTACACCCGCAGCGGCCAGGCGCAGGCGCCCAACGTGGCCAAGGGCGAAGTGGCGATCGGCGTGAGCTTCATCTTCGGCTTCGAGCGCTGGCGGCACGACAAATTTCCGGTGAAGACCGCCGCGCCCTGCGAAGGCACGGGCTTCGAGATCGGCGGCATCGCGCTCGTGAAGGGCGCGCGCAACAAGGAGAACGCCAGGCGCTACTACGACTGGCTCATGAGCCCTGCGGGCCAGTCCATCGGCGCCAAGGCCGGCAGCCTGCAGTCTCCGGCCAACAAGACCTTCAAGCCTGACCCGCGCGTGCCTTCCATGGCCGACGTGAAGCTCATCAAGTACGACTTCGAGAAATACGGCAAGGCCGCCGAGCGCAAGCGGCTCATCGACCGCTGGACGCGTGAAGTGGAGTCCCAACCCCGCTGAACCTGCGGAAAGCGCGGCGCACAGCCGACAGCCATGTGACAAAGTTCGCGCGGCCTTGCTTCCGTTGTTTTTTGGCGCGACAACCCCAGTTCATGAAGTTGGCAAGGCCGCCGCCCGACGCGGGCGGCTCGCCTTAGAATTTTTTGGCTTCGATCTATTTCTTTCCCATGGCTGATTCTTCCAATACCAAACTCCCGTTCCAGGCTGAAGTCGCGCAACTGCTGCACCTCGTCACGCATGCGCTGTACTCCAACAAGGAAATCTTCCTGCGCGAGCTGATCTCCAACGCATCGGACGCCTGCGACAAGCTGCGCTTCGAGGCGCTGGACCACCCCGAGCTGTACGAAGACCAGCCCGAACTCGACGTGCGCCTGTCGTTCGACAAGGCCGCGCGCACCATCACCATCACCGACAAGGGCATCGGCCTGTCGCGCCAGGAAGCCATCGACAACCTCGGCACCATCGCCAAGAGTGGTACCAAAGACTTCATGAGCCGCCTCAGTGGCGACCAGAAGGCCGACGCACAGCTCATCGGCCAGTTCGGCGTGGGCTTCTACTCGGGCTTCATCGTGGCCGACAAGATCACCGTGGAATCACGCCGCGCGGGCCTGCCCGCCGACCAGGGCGTGCGCTGGGTGAGCGGCGGCGCCGGCGACTTCGAGGTGGCCGACATCACGCGCGCCGCGCGCGGCACGAGCATCACGCTGCACCTGCGCGACGATGCGGACGAATACCTCAACGCCTGGAAGCTCAAGCAGATCGTCGGCAAGTACTCCGACCACATCTCCCTGCCCATCCTGATGGAAAAGGAAGAGTGGAAGGACGGCGAGAACGACCAGCCCGGCGACATGGTGAAGACCGGCGAATGGGAAACCGTCAATAAGGCCAACGCCCTGTGGAGCCGTCCCAAGAAGGACATCACCGCCGAGCAGTACGAAGAGTTCTACAAGAGCATCAGCCACGACTTCGAGGCCCCGCTGGCCTGGAGCCACAACCGCGTCGAAGGCAGCACCGAGTACACGCAGCTGCTGTACATCCCGGCCAAGGCCCCGTTCGACCTGTGGAATCGCGACAAGAGCGCGGGCGTGAAGCTGTACGTCAAGCGCGTCTTCATCATGGACGACGCCGACGCGCTGCTGCCGAACTACCTGCGCTTCGTGAAGGGCGTGATCGACTCGGCCGACCTGCCGCTGAACGTGAGCCGCGAGCTGCTGCAGGAAAGCCGCGACGTGAAGGCCATCCGCGAAGGCAGCACCAAGCGCGTGCTGTCGATGCTCGAAGACCTGGCCAAGAAGCAGAAGACCGCGCCCGAGAGCGGCGAGGGCAAGACCGACGTGGGCTCCGGCGAATCGGTGCCGGCCCCCGAGCCGACCGAAGGCGTGACGGATGTGGTCGACAAGAACACGCCCACCGCTGCTGAAACGGCCGCCGCAGCCGCCGACGAATCGGGCAAGTACGCCAAGTTCTACGCCGAGTTCGGCGCGGTGCTGAAAGAAGGCCTGGGCGAGGACATGGGCAACCGCGACCGCATCGCCAAGCTGCTGCGCTTTGCCTCCACCACCAGCGACGTCGCGAGCGTGAGCTTTGCAGACTACAAGGCGCGCATGAAGGACGGCCAGGACGCCATCTACTACATCACCGCCGACAACCTCGCCGCCGCCAAGAACAGCCCGCAGCTCGAAGTCTTCAAGAAGAAGGGCATCGAGGTGCTGCTCATGACCGACCGCGTCGACGAGTGGGCGCTGAACTACCTCAACGAGTTCGACGGCACGCCGCTGCAGAGCGTGGCCAAGGGCGCTGTCGACCTGGGCAAGCTGCAGGACGAGGCCGAGAAGAAGGCCGCCGAGGAAGCCGCCGAATCGTTCAAGCCGCTGCTCGAAAAGCTGAAGGAAGCGCTCAAGGACAAGGCCGAAGACGTGCGCGTGACCACGCGCCTGGTCGACTCGCCCGCCTGCCTCGTGGTGGAAGACGGCGGCATGAGCACGCAGCTCGCGCGCATGCTCAAGCAGGCCGGCCAGCCCGCGCCCGACCTCAAGCCCGTGCTCGAGGTCAACGCCGAACATGCGCTGGTGAAGAAGCTCGAAGGCTCGGCGCACTTCGACGACCTCGCCCACATCCTGTTCGACCAGGCACTGCTGGCCGAAGGCGGCCTGCCGGCCGATCCGGCAGCCTACGTGAGGCGCGTCAACGCGCTGCTGGTGTGACGGCCCGGCCGCGCATCGTTCGTCGCGCAGCGGCTGCCACCTCGGCGCTGCTGTTGTTGCTTCTGGTGGGCGGCTGTTCGCACTATCACATCGGCATTCCGCTGGTGCCCGGGCTCTCGCTCGGGCTCGGTGCCACCAAGGACGGCAACTTCTCGGTCGGCCTCAACACCGGCTGGGGCCCGCTCGGCGCGGGCGTGGCGCTGCACGACAACGGCGCCGTGACCGGCTCGGCCAGCGTCGGTGTGGGCGTTGGCGTCGGACCGATCGGCACCGGCGTGGGCGTCGGCAAGAGCGTGGTGCTGCACAACCCGTACGAGACGGCACCCGCACCCGGGCAGGCGGTGCCTGTTGCGGGCGCACCTGCCGCGGTGCCGGCCACGCCCGTCACCGTCACCAAGGCCGGCGTCACGCGGCCCGCGGTGCCGTCGCCGACGGCTGCCCCCGTGCCGGCGGCACGCGTGTCCTACCGCACGCCGGCCCCGACAGCGGTCGTGGCCGGCGAAGCAGGCACGCCCGGCAACCCCATCGCGCCCTGATGGTCGCGCTCCTCCCATCCCTGACCGCGCCGCGGCCCGGCGCGAGGCTGCCCTTCCCATGAGTCTCAGTACCGAAGCCGTCCTCGCGCTCGCGCCGGACGACGCCTCCGCGAAGGCCGCCAAAGGCCTGCTCGCGCCCGCCAAGTGGCCCACGCTCGGGCATTCCGACGACGCCGTCTGGGGCGAATGCCAGGGCAGCGGCAGCAAGCCGTATCAAACGCAGGTCGACCTGTCGGGCCCGGTGTTCCGCTGCTCCTGCCCGAGCCGCAAGTTCCCCTGCAAGCACGGCCTGGCGCTGATGCTGCTGCGCGCGCAGAGCGAGGCCAGCTTCACCGCCGGCGCGCCGCCGCCGTGGGTGGCCGACTGGCTTGCCTCGCGCCGCGACAAGGCCGAGAAGAAAGAAGCCCGCGCCGCCGAACCGGCCGCCGCACCCGATCCCGCCGCGGCCGCCAAGCGCGACGCGCAGCGCTGGAAGCGCATCGAGGCCGGCGTGCAGGAACTCGCGCGCTGGCTCGACGACCAGACCCAGCGCGGCCTGGCCGCGCTCGGCAGCGAACAGACCGAAGGCTGGGCCGCCATGGCCGCGCGCATGGTCGATGCGCAGGCGCCGGGGCTCGGCCAGCGCATCATCCAGGCGGCCGAGCTGATCGGCGCCGGCGAAGGCTGGCCCGCACGGCTGCTCGACCGGCTGGGCCGGCTGCAGCTGATCGTCGACGCGGTGCCGCGCCGCGACAGCCTGTCGCCCGCCACGCGCGCCGACCTGCGCGCCGCGCTCGGCTGGCCGCAGGACCGCGAGGCGCTGCTCGCCGAGGGCGAACGCGTGAGCGACCACTGGCTCGTGCTGGGCCAGTGCCTCGACGAGCGCGACGCCAAACTGGTCGAGCGCCATGTGTGGCTGCAGGGGCGCGCAAGCGGACGCCGCGCGCTGCTGCTCGACTACTCGCACGGCGGACGCGGCTTCGAGACCGGCTGGGTCAGCGGCAGCGAACGCGCGGCCGTGCTGCGCTTCTATCCCGGTCACGCCTCGCAGCGCGCGGTGGTGGCTGAGCTTCCGGCCGAGGCTGCATCGACCGCGGCGCTTGTCGCAGTGAATGACGAGGCCGACGAATGGCAACGCATGGCGGCGCAGATCGCGGCCAACCCCTGGCAGCCGCTGCTGCCCCTGGTGTGGGCCGAGGCCGTGCCCGCGCGGCATGGTGACCAGTGGTGGCTGCGCCTGGGCGCCGCACCGCAGGCCTTGCCGATGCAACTGGCCGCGGCCGAAGCCTGGCAGCTGCTGGCGCATTCGGGCGGCGCGCCGCTGCGCGTCTTCGGCGAATGGGACGGCGAACAATTCGCGCCGCTCACGGCGTGGGCTGCCGAGGGCGCGGGCGCGCCTGTGTGGACCTTGAGCGGAGCGCGCGCATGAGCCATTGGAATACTCTGCTGCAGTCGGCCCTCGTCGGCACTGCGCGCCAACCCGTGCCCGCAGCCGACGGCATGGCCGGCGATTTCGGCGCGCTGCTTCAGGCGCTGCAACAACAACCGGCCGACGCCGCGCAGGGCCTGCTGCTGCGCGTCGCGGGCGCCGTGGCCGTGGGCCGTCGCGCGGGCTTCGTCGCGCCGGGCCTGCCTGCCGACGACGCACCGCCTGCCGCCCACGACACCAGCCCCGCGCTCGGCGACCCCGCCTTGCTCGCCGTGATCGCCGATGCGCTCGCCTCCGGACCGCAGCGCCTGCAGCACGAGGTGTTGACTGTGCTTGCCACCGCCGGCTGGCGCCTGCCGCCCAGCCTGCTGCCCGCCGCGCTCGACGCCGGTCGCCGCGACACCGCGCTGCGGTCCGCCGTCGGGGCCGCGCTCGGCGAGCGTGGGCGTTGGCTGGCCGCGCGCAACGACGACTGGCGCTACGCCGTCGGCGCCAGCGCACAGGCCGATGCGCAGACCCGCTGGGACGAAGGCAGCATCGACCAGCGCTGCGCCGTGCTCGTCGAGCAACGCCGCGACGACCCGGCTGGTGCGCGCGAACGCCTCGCCGCCGAGCTGCCGCAACTGCCCGCCAAGGAGCGCGCCGTGCTGCTTGGTGCATTGGCCGAAAACCTCGGCCCCGACGACGAAGCGCTGCTCGAAGCCCAGCTGAAAGACCGCGCGCGCGATGTGCGCCAGACCGTCGTCGAACTGTTGCAGCGCCTGCCCGCCAGCGCGCACGTGCGGCGCCTCGAGGCCTTCCTTGCGCCGCTGCTCTCGTCGCAAGGCGCGACGTGGCAACTGAACGCCCCCGAGGCCGCCGACCCGCGCTGGAAGGACGACGCCATCGACGCCGCGCGCCCCACGCACGACAGCCTCGGCGAGCGCGCGTGGTGGCTCTACCAGCTGGTGCGTCAGATGCCGCTCGCCTGGTGGACCACGCGCACCGGCATGACGCCCGCTGCGCTGCTCGACTGGGCCGCGACAGGCGACTGGCACGACGCGCTGCTGCGCGGCTGGAACGAGGCCGTGCTGGCCGCGCCCGACTTCGACTGGTGCGACGCACTGCTCGATCGCCCGCGCAACCACCGCGGCGGCGTGGGCCCGCTGCTGGCGCTGTTGCCGCGCGAACGCCGCGAGCGCCACTGGGCGACCCAGCTCGGCGATGCCGGCGAAGGCGTGCAGGACGTCGTCGCCTTCGCCGACCAGGCCTGCGCGCCCGGCGACACACCATCGGCCGCGCTGTCGCTGCGAATCGCGCAGGTGCTGCGCATGCGCGTCGAGCGCGGCGACCTCGTCAACGACTACGTGCTGCGCCAGGTGCTCGGCACCGCCGCCGCGCTGCTGCATCCCGATGCGCTGCCGCTGCTGGCCGACCTGCCGCGCGCGGCCGAGGAAAGCCCCGGCCTCGCCAACGCACTGGTCGACACCGCGCGCATCGTGCGCGCACGCCGGCTGGTCGTCACGCTTCCTTCGTCTTCTTCCTCTTCCATTTCCACTTCTTCCCAAGGCCGTCCATGAGCAATGTCCTGCGCCAGCATGCCGAACAGCAATTCGCCGAAGAACTCGATGCGCTCCAGAAGGTCGACGACCGCCAGCGCCCCGCCAACTGGAAGCTCTCGCCCTGGGCCGTGCTCACCTACCTGATGGGCGGCAAGCTGGCCAACGGCTTCGAGGTCAGCCCCAAGTACATCGGCAATTCGCGCCTGATGGAAATCGCCGTGTCCACGCTCGCCACCGACCGCGCGCTGCTGCTGTACGGCGTGCCGGGCACCGCCAAGTCGTGGGTGTCGGAGCACCTGGCCGCGGCCGTGAGCGGCGACTCGACGATGCTGATCCAGGGGACGGCCGGCACCAGCGAAGAGCAGCTGCGCTACGGCTGGAACTACGCCGAGCTGCTGGCGCACGGCCCTTCGGAAAAGGCGCTGGTGCCCAGCCCGCTGGTGCACGCCATGCGCCTGGGCAAGATCGCGCGCGTCGAAGAACTCACGCGCATCCCGGCCGATGTGCAGGACACGCTGATCACCGTGCTGTCGGAAAAGACCCTGCCCGTGCCCGAGCTGGGCACCGAGGTGCAGGCCACGCGTGGCTTCTCGGTGATCGCCACCGCAAACAACCGCGACAAGGGCGTGAATGAGCTGTCGAGCGCGCTCAAGCGCCGCTTCAACACCGTGGTGCTGCCGGTGCCGGCCAGCGAGGCCGAGGAAGTGCAGATCGTGGTCAAGCGCGTCGGCGAACTGGGCCGCGCGCTTGCGCTGCCGGCCGAGCCGCCCGCGCTGCAGGAAGTGCGCCGCGTGGTGCAGATCTTCCGCGAACTGCGCAACGGCCAGACCGAGGACGGCAAGACGCGCATCAAGTCGCCCACTTCCACGCTGTCGACCGCCGAGGCCATCTCGGTCATCAACAGCGGCATGGCGCTGGCCGGTCATTTCGGCGATGGCGTGCTGCGTTCGGCCGACGTGGCCTCGGGCCTGATCGGCGCGGTCATCAAGGACCCGGTGCAGGACCAGGTCGTGTGGAAGGAATACCTGGAAACCGTCGTCAAGGAACGGGCCGACTGGAAGGACCTCTATCGCGCCTGCCGCGAACAGCTTTGACACGGACAGGCGCATGAGCACGAGCGCGGCGCCTTCGCCGCTGCACTACTTTGGCATCCGCCACCACGGCCCCGGCTGTGCGCGCAGCCTGCTGCGCGCCTTCGAGTCGCTGCAGCCCGACTGCATCCTCGTCGAGGGCCCGCCCGAGGCGGAGCCGCTGCTGTCCTTTCTCGCGCATGCCGATCTGCAACCGCCGGTCGCGGTGCTGATCCATGCGAGCGAGGACACCGGCCTCGCTGCTTTCTATCCCTTCGCCGAGTTCTCGCCCGAGTGGCAGGCGCTGCGGTGGGGCGCCGCGCGCGGCGTGCCCACGCGCTTCATCGACCTGCCGCAGGCGCACCGCATGGCGATCGAGCAGGCGGCACGCGTCGCCGCCGAGGCCGACGAAGCCAAGGCGGAAGCGCTCGAGGAAACACCGCTCGACGATGACGAGACCGACACGGTGCCGGTCGTCGAGACGGTCGACGCGACCGAACAGGAACAGGCCGCGAACACGCTGCCCGACGACCCCTTCGACTGGCTCGCCCACGCCGCCGGCTATGCCGACGGCGAGAGCTGGTGGAACCACATGGTCGAGGAACGCGGCGATGGCGAGGACCTGTTCGGCGCCATCGCCGAGGCCATGACGGCCGTGCGCGCCGAGACGCCCGAAGACCGGCGCGGCGTGCGCGCGATGGAGCGCGAACAGCGGCGCGAAGCCTTCATGCGCCAGTCGATCCGCGAGGCCGTCAAGGCCGGCCACCAGCGCATCGCCGTGGTCTGCGGTGCGTGGCATGTGCCCGCGCTGCAGGGCACGGCCACCGCCAAGGCCGATGCCGCGCTGCTCAAGGGCCTGCCCAAGCTCAAGGTGCTGGCCACCTGGGTGCCGTGGACGTATCGCCACCTCACGAGCGCCAGCGGCTACGGCGCGGGCATCGATTCGCCGGGCTGGTACGAGCACCTGTGGCAGCAGGGGCACGAGGTGGCGGGGCGTACCACGGGCTGGCTCGCACGTGTCGCGCGGCTGCTGCGTGAACACGATCTCGACTGCTCTTCCGCCCACCTGATCGAAGCCACGCGCCTCGCGGAAACGCTGGCCGCGCTGCGCGAGCGCCCCGCGCCCGGCCTGCCCGAACTCGACGAGGCCGTGCGCAGCGTGATCTGCATGGGCGAGCAGGCACCGCTCACGCTCATTCGCGAGCGCCTCACGGTCGGCGACCGCATGGGCCAGGTGCCGGCCGATGTGCCGACCGTGCCGCTGCAGCGCGATCTCGAGCAGGCGCAGAAAAGCCTGCGCCTGAAGCCTGAGGCGACCGCGAAGACGCTCGACCTCGATCTGCGACAGCCCAACGACCTGGCGCGCAGCCACCTGCTGCACCGTCTGCGGCTGCTCGAGCTGCCCTGGGGCGAACCCGCCGCCGGTCAGCGCGCCAACCGCGGCACCTTCCGCGAGACCTGGCAGCTGCAATGGCAGCCCGAGTTCGCGCTGCGCGTGATCGAAGCCAGCCGCTTCGGCGCCACCGTGGCGCAGGCCGCCAGCGCGCGCGTGATGGAAGGACTCGCGAGCGAGACCTCGCTCGCCGCGCTGGCCGAGCAGGTCGACATCGTGCTGCTGGCCGACCTGCCGGTGGCCGTGCAGGCCGTGACCCGAGCGCTCGAAGACCGCGCCGCGCTCACCGGCGACGCCGTGCAGCTCATCGGCGCCGTGCCGCCGCTGGCCAACGTGTTCCGCTACGGCAGCGTGCGCCAGACCGACAGCGCGCTGCTCTCGCATGTGCTCGACAGCCTCATCGTTCGCGGCGCCATCGGCCTGCCGATCGCCTGCGGCGCGCTCGACGCCGAGGCGGCCGAGTCGCTGCGCACACGCCTCATCGCCGCGCACGATGCCGTGCGCCTGCGCGACGGCGAAGACACCACCACCGCCTGGCGCAACGCGCTGCGCGCCATCGCCTTCGGCGAAACCGGCGCGCCGCTGCTGCGCGGCGTGAGCTGCCGCCTGCTGCTGGACGACGCGCAGATCGACAGCGACGGCGCCTCGCAGCAACTGGCGCGCAACCTCTCGGCTGGCGCGCCGCCGACCGATGCGGCCGCGTGGCTCGAAGGCTTTCTCAACCGCAACGCGATGGTGCTGTTGCACGACGATGCCGTGTGGTCGCTGGTCGACGGCTGGCTCTCGGGGCTCGGCGAAGAGCACTTCGTGCAGGTGCTGCCGCTGGTGCGGCGCAGCTTCGCGGACTTCTCGGGCGCCGACCGGCGCGCGCTCGGCGAACGCGCCAAGCGCGGTGCGGTCGGCGGCACGCTGCCATCGGCCGTGGCCGCCACCGACTGGGACGAATCACGCGCGGTGCTCGCGCTGCCGCTGTTGCGGGAACTGCTGGGAGTGAAGGCATGAGTTCGAACCCGATCGACGAAGAAGCCCTGCCGCCGACCGATCGCCTGCAGCGCTGGCGTCTCGTGCTCGGCAGCGAAGCCAACGCCAGCTGCGGCGCCATCGAGGGCCGCGTGCGCGAGATCGACCAGGCGCTCGCCGCGCTTTACGAAGCCGATGGCCGGCGCGGCCTGGGCCAGGGCGGCCAGCGGGGCGGGCGTGGCGATTCGGCGCCCAGCGTGGCGCGCTGGCTCGGCGACATCCGCAAGTACTTCCCGAGCCAGGTGGTGCAGGTGATGCAGCGCGACGCGATGGAGCGGCTCAACCTGCGCCAGATGCTGCTGCAACCAGAGATGCTCGAGAACGCGCAGCCCGACGTGCACCTGGTCGCCAACCTCGTAGCGCTGGCGAGCGTGATTCCGGCCGGCACCAAGGACACGGCGCGCGCCGTGGTGCGCAAGGTGGTCGACGAGCTGATGAAGAAGCTGGAAGAGCCGATGCGCAGCGCCGTGAGCGGTGCGCTCAACCGCAGCCAGCGCAACCGCCGCCCGCGCCATTCGGAGATCGACTGGCACCGCACCATCCGCGCCAACCTGCGCCACTGGCAGCCCGAGTACCGCACGGTGGTGCCGCAGTCGCTCGTGGGCTACGGGCGCAAGGCGCGCCAACCGCAGCGCGAAGTGATTTTGTGCATCGACCAGAGCGGCTCCATGGCCGCGTCGGTGGTCTATTCGAGCATCTTCGGCGCCGTCATGGCGAGCCTGCCGGCGGTGTCGACCAAGCTCGTGGTGTTCGACACCGCCGTGGTCGACATGACCGAGCAGTTGCAGGACCCGGTCGACCTGCTGTTCGGCGTGCAGCTGGGCGGCGGCACCGACATCAACGGCGCGGTGGGCTACTGCCAGACGCTGGTGCGCGAGCCGCGCAACACCATCCTGATCCTGATCTCCGACCTGTACGAAGGCGGCGTGGAAGACGGCCTGCTGCGCCGCGCCCACCAGCTGGTGGAAGCCGGTGTGCAGTTCATCGCGCTGCTGGCGCTCAGCGACGAGGGCGCGCCGTCGTACGACCGCGACCTGGCCGCCAAGCTCGCGGCACTGGGCGTGCCCTCGTTCGCGTGCACGCCCGATGCGTTCCCGGGCCTCATGGCTGCCGCCATCAAGCGCGAGGACGTGTCGACCTGGGCCGCCGGCCAGGGCCTGAAGACGAGCAGGGCCACGCCGTGACCTGCCCGCCGGACGCGCGCCGGCGGCGGCTGAGCGCCTTCCTGTGCCTCGCCGCAGGCCTGGGCCGCGCGGCGCAGGCGCAGGAGATGGCGCTCGACTTTCCGACCCGGCCGGTCCGGTGGATCGTGCCGTACACCACGGGCGCGACCGCCGACCTCGTCGCGCGCGTGCTCGGCGCGCAGATCGCCATCGACGCCGGCCAGCCGGTCGCGATCGAGAACAAGGCCGGCGGCAACACCGCACTCGCCGCTGCCGAGGTCGCGCGTGCGACGGCCGATGGCTACACCGTGCTGTCGGCCGACAGCACGACGCTGGTGTTCAACCCCGCGCTGTACCGCACCCTGGGCTACAGCCCCTCGCGTGACTTCGCGCCGGTCGCATTGCTGGCCCGGCTGCCGATGGTGCTGCTGGTCGGGCCGTCCAGCGGCGTGCGCGACGCGCGGGCCTTCGTCGAGGATGCGCGTGCCTTTCCGGGCCGCTTCCATTTCGCGTCGGCCGGCAACGGCAGTCCGCAGCACCTCGCGATGGCACTGCTGGCGCAGGAGGCGCGGCTGGAGATGGTGCATGTGCCCTATCGCGGCATCGCGCAGGCGCTGGTCGACGTGGCCGGCGGCCAGGTGCCGGTCGCGATGGGCGAGCTGACGGTGGCGCGCCGCTTCATCGAGGGCGGGCGGCTGCGTCCGCTGGCGGTGGCGAGCGCGTCGCGCCTGGCGTCGCTGCCGGGCGTGCCGACCTTCGCGGAGCTGGGGCTGCCCCGGGTCGAGGCCTCGAACTTCCTGGGGCTCGTGGCGCCGGCCGGCACGCCGCCCGAGGTGGTGGCGCGGCTGCAGCGTGTGGCCTCCAACGCGGTCCACAACCCGGTGGTGCAGCGCCGCTTCACCGAGTACGCCATCGAGCCCATGGACGGCACGGCGGCCGAGTTCGCGGCGCTGCTGGCGCGCGAGTCGGCGCGCTGGCATCCGCTGATCCGCGCGCTGAACCTCGCGCTGGACTGACGCGGTTCAGCCCGGGGTCGCGTCGCCGTCCGTCGGCAGGAAGGCCTCGCCCGGCGTCAGCGGCGCATGGCGGTAGCTGGCCGGTGTGCGGCTGAGCTTCACGGGCGCGCCGATGCCGCGGTAGCCGCCTTCCATCTCCACCACCATCTCGCGGTGCAGCGTGTGCGGGTGCTGCAGCGCGGCAGCCACGGGCAGCACGGGTGCGGCAGGCACGCCGGCGGCCATCAGTTGATCGACCAGCACGCGGCCGTCGAAGGCGGCGAGCGCGGCCTCCAGTTGCTGCTTGAGGCCTTCGCGGTTAATGGAGCGCGCACCGGCCGTGGCGTAGAGCGGGTCGTCGGCGAGCGCCGGCAGGCCGATGCAGCGGCAGAAGGCGCCGAACTGGCGGTCGTTGCCCACGGCGACGAAGACCGGGTCGGTGCCCGTGGCCAGCGCGTCGTAGGGGTAGATGTTGGGGTGCGCGTTGCCGGTGCGGCGTGGCGCCGTGCCGTCCATGAACCAGTTGGCTGCGTGCGGATGCAGCAGCGACAGGCCGCTGTCGTACAGCGCCGCCTCGACGAACTGGCCGCGTCCGCTGCGGTTGCGTTCCTGCAGTGCGAGCAGCACGCCGATCACCGCGTTCAGGCCCGTCACCATGTCGACCACCGGCAGGCCCACGCGCAGCGGGCCGCCGTCGGCCTCGCCGTTGATGCTCATGATGCCGGTCATGGCCTGCACCGCGGCGTCGTAGCCGGGCAATGCGCCCAGCGGGCCGTCGGCGCCGAAGCCCGAGACGCGGCACCACACGAGGCGCGGAAAGCGCTGCGACAGCGTCTCGTAGCCGATGCCCCATCGCTCCATCGTGCCGGTCTTGAAGTTCTCGATCAGCACGTCGGCCTCGGCTACCAGTGCGAGCAGTGCCTCGCGGCCTTCCTCGGTGGCGAAGTCCAGGTGCTGGATGCGCTTGTTGCGGTTCAGCCCGTGGTAGTACGAGGCCACGCCGTCCTTGAAGGGCGGACCCCAGGTGCGGGTGTCGTCGCCCTGCGGCGGCTCCACCTTGAGCACATCGGCGCCGTGGTCGCCCAGGATCTGGCCGCAGTACGGGCCGCCGAGGATGCGCGAGATGTCGAGGACGCGGATGCCCGCGAGGGCGCCGGTCGAAATGGAGGCGGTGGTCATGGAGTGGACTCGGAAGAAGGTGAAGCGGTGCGTGGCACCAGCTTGAAGGTGCCCGTGGCCATCGCCAGCAGTTCGCCCTCGGCGTTGCGTGCTTCGCCGCGCGCGAAGCACATGGCACGGCCGCGTCGCTCGCACACGGCGGTGGCGATCACGTCGCCGGCGCACGGTGCGGTGTAGTGCACCGTGATGTCGACGGTGACCACGCCGAAGGCTTCGGGCGCGTGCGAGCGCACGGCGCTGGAGAGCGCGCAGTCGAACAGCACGGCGATCGCGCCGCCGTGCACGTCGCCGCGGCTGTTGGTGTGGTCGGCGCTGTAGGGCATGCGCACACGTGCGAGGTCGTCGCCGATGGCTTCGCCGCGCAGCGCGAAGCTGCGCGCCATCGGCATCGGCAGGCCGAAGAGAAGGCCCGGCTCTTCGGGCGGCCAGGTGGGCGTGTCGTGCGGCATGGTGCTTGCAGTCGTCAAGGTCAGTCGAGCAGGCCGCGCTGGCGCAGGCGCGCCACGCGGTCCTTCTCGCGCGCGGTCGTGGCCAGCGCGTAGCGGCGGTACTGCTCGGGGTCCATGGCGTTGGCCTGCTGGTTCAGCTGCTCCAGCACGCGCAGGCCGGCTGGCGAGGTGAGCGCCTTGAGGAAGGCGTCGTGCACGGTCTTCACGCGCGCCGGGTCCATGCCGGCGGGGCCTGCGATGCCGTAGGGCGAATCGATGACCGCATCGACGCCTTCGTCGCGCAGCGTGGGCACCTGCGGGTAGCGCTTCACGCGCTGCGGCGTGAGCATGACGAGGTAGCGCATCTTGCCGGCCTCGATGTGGGGCACAGCCACGCCCGAGAGCGGCGCGGCGTCGATGTGGCCGCCCAGGATGGCATTGGTGACTTCGGCGTCGCCCTTGAAAGGCACCATGTTGAGCTGGATCTTCGCCGCCTCGGCGGCCTCGTCCATCACGATGCGCGGCGTGCCCACCGCGCCGGTGGCGCCCACGTTGAGCTTGCCGGGCCGGCGCGCGGCGTCGGCCGCGAAGTCCTTCCAGGTCTTCCACGGCGCATCGGCCTTCACGGCGAGGCCGAAGGTGTAGTCGGACAGCATGACCACGTACGAGAAGCTGCGCGCCGGGTCGAAGGCCACCTTGTTGATGAAGGGCTCGCGGTACACCGAGGCCGGCAGCACGGCCAGCGTGTAGCCGTCGGGCGCGGCGCGCACCAGCGCGGCGGCGCCGTTGGTGCCGCTCGCGCCGGGGCGGTTGTCGAGCACCACGGGCTGGCCGAGGGCCTTGCCGGCCTCCTCGGCCACGGCACGCAGGTGCTGGTCGGTGGGGCCGCCCGCGGCGTAGGGAACGATCAGCGTCACGGGGCGCTGGGGATAGGTCTCGGCCATCGCCGGACCGGCTGCGAGCAGTGCGGTGGCGACGAACAGGTGTGACAGCTTCTTCATTTTTCTCTTGTCTCCTCTGGGTGGTTGAAATTCAGTCGAGCTGCGCGCCGGACTTCTTGACGACGTCCTTCCACTTCGCCGTCTCGCTCACGATGAACTGGCCGAGCTTCTGCGGCGAGCTGTCGGGCGTGGCCTCGAGGCCCTGCGCGCTGAACATCTGCTTGACCTTCGGCGAGTTCAGCACTTCGGCGAAGGCATGGTTGAGCTTGGCCACGCGGTCGGCGGGCGTGCCGGCGGGCGCGACGATGCCGAAGAACACGCTCACGTCGTAGCCCTTGTAGCCCTGCTCCGCGATGGTCGGCACGTCGGGCAGCGCCTGCGAGCGGTTGGCGGTGGCCACGCCCAGCGCGCGCAGCTTGTTCGTCTTGACGTAGGGCAGCGCGGTGAGGATGTCGGTGAAGGTCATGCTCACCTGGTTGCCCAGCAGGTCGTTGAGCGCTGGGCCCGTGCCCTTGTAGGGGATGTGCTGCAGGTCGGTGCCTGCGATCGAGTTGAACAGCACGCCCGCCAGGTGCGACGACGCGCCGTTGCCCGACGAGGCATAACTGAGCTTGCCGGGGTTGGCCTTGGCGTAGGCCACGAGTCCGGGCACGTCCTTCACCGGCAGGGCCGGGTTGACCACCAGGATGTTCGGCAGGTAGCCGACCTGGATCACGGGTGCGAAGCTTTTGACCGGGTCGTAAGGGATCTTGCGGTACAGGCTGCTGTTGATGGCCAGCGGACCGGAGGTGCCGAACAGCAGCGTGTGGCCGTCGGCTTCGGCGCGCGCGACGTAGTCGGCACCGATGTTGCCGCCGGCGCCCGCGCGGTTCTCCACGATCATGGGCTGGCCGAGCCGGTCTTTCATCTCGGCGGCGAGCGTGCGCGCCATCGCGTCGGTCGGCCCTCCGGGCGGGAAGGGCACGACCAGCATCAGCGGCTTGGTCGGGAAGGCGCCGGCAGCTTGCGCGTGCACGGCGGGCGCGGCCGTCATCAGCAGGGCGGCGCAGGCGGCGGCTGCGCTGCGCAGCAGGGTGAAGTGGTGTCGCATGGTGTGTCTCCGTCGTTCTTGGAAGAAAAGGAAAAGGTTCAGGCGGTGGTGGTGCGCACCACGGCGCTGTTCCAGTCCGCCGGCATCGCATCGGGCGCGAGCGGGTCGCGCGGCAGCACGCGGTGCAGCAGCACCAGCTGGGCCCAGCGCAGGCGGTCGTCGGAGCCGCCGGCCGAGGCCTCCCAGGCCATCGCGGCGGCGCTGGTGCAGTGGTACAGCGCCGAGGCGGCCTGGCGGGCCAGCACGTCGCCGCCTTCGCGCGCGGCGGTCTCGGTCAGTGCGCAGGCGCGGGCCAGCGCGTCGCGCAGCGCGGCGGCGAAGGCCGGGGCGAGCGTGGTCGCGGCGGCGATCAGTCCTTCGCAATGCGCGCGCAGCACGGGCAGCGAGCCTTCGCGCTTGACGGCGCGGATCACGTCCAGCGCCACGATGTTGCTGGTGCCTTCCCAGATCGAGCCCAGGTGCGCGTCGCGCACGAGGCGCGGATCGCTCCACTCCTCGATGTAGCCGCAGCCGCCGCGCACTTCCATCGCATCGCCCGTGACCTGGCGCGCGTCGCGGCAGGCGCGGAACTTGATGAGCGGCGTGAGGATGCGCAGCAGTGCGTAGGCGTCGGGTTCGCCGGCATCGGAGCTCGCCAGGGCCTGCGCGGTCTGGCAGACCATGGTGCGCGCCTGCTCGGCGGGCACGCGCAGCTTGTCGAGCTGGCGCTGCATCAGCGGCATCTGGTCGAGCGTGCGGCCGAAGGCGCGGCGTTCGGCGGCGATGTATTCGGCTTCGGCCACGGCGCGGCGCATCAGGCCGGCGGCGCGCACGCCGTTCGACAGGCGCGAGTTGTTGACCATGTCGGCCATCTGCTGGAAGCCGCGGCCTTCCTCGCCCACGAGGTAGGCGACGGCGCCGTCGAGGCGGATCTCGCCGCTGGCCATCGAGCGCGTGCCCAGCTTGTCCTTGAGGCGGATGATGCGGTAGTGGTTGAGGCTGCCGTCGTCCAGCCGGCGCGGCAGCAGGAACAGCGACACGCCCTTCATGCCCGTGGGGCCATCGTCGGCGCGCGCGAGCACCATCGCGAAGTCGGCGTCGGGGTTGGAGCAGAACCACTTGTCGCCGCGGATGCGCCAGCTGCCGTCGGCCTCGCGGTGCGCCAGCGTGGCGGTGGCGGCGATGTCGGAGCCGGCGGCCTGCTCGGTCATGAACATCGCGCCCTGCGCGAGTTCGTCGAAGTCCAGCGAGGTCAGGCGCGGCAGGAAGCGTTCGACCAGCTCGGGCGCGCCGAACTTCTTCAGCGTGCGCGTGAGCGAGTCGGTCATCGACACCGGGCAGCACAGGCCGAACTCGGCCTGCACGAAGAGGTAGGTCAGCACGTACTTGACCAGCGGCGGCATCTTGCCCTTCCAGCCCAGCGTCTCGTCGCGGTGCGAGATCGCGGCCAGGCCGAATTCGCTGAGCGCCAGACGCTCCATCTCGACATAGGCCGGGTGCTTGATGACCTTCTGCTCGTCGATGCCGGTGCGCGTGCGCTGCTTCAGCGTGGGCGGGTTGCGGTCGGCGGTGCCGGCCAGCTCGTCGAGCAGGCCGCCCGCCAGGCCGCCCAGGCGCTCGAAGTGCGGGCGCATGTGCGAGCGCAGCGCATCGGGCAGGTACAGCGCGAGAAGGGTGTGCAGCTCGCTGTCGGTGGTGAAGAGGTTCTGGCCGTGGCGATCGGGGATCGGGTGCGCGGTCTGGGGCGCGGCGGCAGCGGTGGCAGCGGATGTAGGCATGCGGGCGTCTCCTTGTTCGCCGCATTGTTGAATTGGCAATGATCTGTGTCTAATATTGAATTGGTCTTGTTCGATTCGATTTGCCTATTCATGGAACTGCGACACCTGCGCTACTTCTCCGTGCTCGCCGAAGAGCTGCACTTCGGGCGCGCCGCGCGGCGATTGGCGATCTCGCAGCCGCCGCTGTCGGTGGCGATCCGCCAGCTCGAGGACTCGGTGGGCGCGCGCCTGTTCGAGCGCAACAGCAAGGAGGTGCGGCTCACGCCGGCGGGCCAGGCACTGCGCGTGTCGGCGCGGCGCGTGCTGCAGCAGGCCGAGGAGGCCGCGCTGGAGGCGCGCGACGTGGCCAGCGGCTCGGCCGGGCGCCTGCGCATCGGCTTTGTCGGCGCCATGCTGTATCGCGGCCTGCCGCCCGCGCTGCGCGCGTTCCAGGCGCGGCATCCGGCGGTGCGCATCACGCTGAGCGAACTCAACTCCGGCGTGCAGATCGCCGAGCTGCTGCACGACCGGCTCGACCTGGGCTTCGTCCACACCAGCCGCATGCCGCCCGAGCTGCAGCACCGGCTGCTGCTGTCCGAGCCCTTCGTGGCCTGCCTGCCCGCCGGCCATGCGCTGGCGCGCAAGCGCGTGCTGGCACCGGCCGACCTGAAGGCCCAGCCCTTCGTGCTGTTCTCCCGCGAAGCCTCACCCGACTACCACGAGCGCATTCTTTCGATCTGCGTCGAGGCCGGCTTCCTGCCCGAGGTGCGCCACGAGGTGCGGCACTGGCTGGCCGTGGTGTCGCTGGTGTCGCAAGGCATGGGCGTTGCGCTGGTGCCGCAGGCGATGCGGCATTCGGCGCTGCGCGGCGCGGTGTTCCGCCCGCTCGACCGCGACGTGGCGCAGTCGGAGGCCTACGGCGTGTGGCGTGCGGGGCCGTCGAATGTGCTGGTGGAGCGCCTGCTGGAAGGCGTGGCACTGAGCCACGCTGCGGGCTGACCGGGCGCTGGTAAGGTCCCGGGATGTCGCTCGCGCCATGGCGGTCGCGACGAAACACCAGGAACCCGCAGCATCATGAGATACACAGCCGTTGCCCGGCATCGGAGCGAATATCCCCAGCCGATCACCTTCGTCAAAGGCACGCAGCTCACCATCGGCGAGAAGTACGAAGGGCCCGAAGCGTGGGACCACTGGTACCTTTGTCGCGCCGCCGGTCAGCAGGAAGGCTGGGTGCCGGGGCAGATCATCGAGCGCCTCGGGGCGGGGCACGGCCAGGCGCTGGAAGACTACACAGCCCGGGAGCTGGATGTCGATGAAGGCGACGTGCTGATCAGTTCCAGGACCTTGAATGGCTGGGCGTGGTGCGAGCGCCCCTCGGATGCCCGCAGCGGCTGGGTTCCCCTGGAAAGCCTGCAGGAAGCCCGCCGCGATTGACGCCGGGGCGCCCCGCTTTCAGGCGTACAGCGGCTCTTCCGCCATCTGCTCGCACTGGTCTTCCAGCACGAGGATCTGGCCCTTCCAGTAGTCGCTGGAGCCGAACCACGGGAAGTTGATCGGGAAGATCGGGTCTTCCCAGCGCCGCGCCAGCCAGGCGCTGTAGTGGATGAGCCGCAGCGTGCGCAGCGGCTCGATCAGCGCCAGCTCGCGGCGGTCGAATTCGCGGAACTGCTCGTAGCCGTCGAGCAGGCCCGACAGCTGCGCCGTGCGCTGCGCGCGGTCGCCCGACAGCAGCATCCACAGGTCCTGCACCGCGAAGCCGGTGCGCGCGTCGTCCAGGTCGACGAAGTGCGGGCCGCCGCCGGGGCGGTCGGTGGGCGTCCACAGGATGTTGCCGGGATGCACGTCGCCGTGCAGGCGCAGCTTGCGCGGCTGGAAATCGGAGGCCGGCGGCTGCAGCGCGAGGGCCGTGGCGCGGACCATGTCCAGCGCCTCGTTGCAGGTCTTTTCCCAGTCGCGCTGCATGTCGAGCGGGATCTTGTCGTTCTCCAGAAGCCAGTCGCGCGAGTCGAGGCCGAAGGTCTGCAGGTCGAGCGTGGGGCGGGCTGCGAAGGGCTGGGCGCTGCCCACGGTGTGGATGCGGGCCAGGAAGCGGCCGACCCATTCGAGCACCTCGAAGTTGTCGAGCTCGGGCGCGCGACCGCCGCGGTAAGGGCTCACGCTGAAGGCAAAGCCGGCGTGGTGGTGCAGCGTCTTGCCGTCGAAGGCCAGCGGCGGCACGGCCGGCACCTCGCCGGCGGCGAGTTCGAGCGAGAAGGCGTGCTCTTCGAGGATCTCGGCCTCGCTCCAGCGACCGGGGCGGTAGAACTTGACGACCACCGCCGGGTGAGGGTTCGGGTCCTCCAGGTAGACCTGGTAGACCCGGTTTTCATAGGAGTTCAGGCCGGTGAGCCGGCCGTCGCCGTGCAGGCCGAGTGTCGCGAGCGCGTCGAGCACCACGTCGGGCGTGAGGCTCTCGTAAGGATGGGTATTCGCGGGCGCGGCAGAAGAAAGGGTCATGCGGCGATTGTCGCCACACGGACCCTCACCGCGTCCGGCTCAGGGTCAGCGCCCGCCCGGCGTCTTGAAGAGCGAGAGGATATGACCCGTGCGCGGGTCGCCCTTGCCCGCCAGCACCTGCGCGTAGGCGGCCTGCACCGCCTCGCCGCCGTGGTGGTGCTCGGCATGCAGCCAGGGGTTGTTGGTGTCGGTCACTTTGGACAGGAACTGGTGCCAGGCCGCCACCATGCGCCGCCCGAACTCGTCGGCGCCCCATTCGGTTGTGCGCTTCTTGATCTGCGCGGGCGCGAAGAACAGCGTGGCGCGCGGGCCCGCCAGGCTCTTGCCCGCACCCTTGGACGCCAGTTGCTCCACGTGCGTACCGCCGATCGAGCTGCTGTACTTGAGGTTCGCGAAGCGCTCGTGGATCGCGGTGCGCAGTTCGCCGTTGCCGGCGAAGTCGATGTACACGCAGGGCGTGTCCGCCGCGATGCTGTCCAGCGCGTCGTAGGTCACCACGCGGTCGTAGCAGCCCAGGCTCTGGCAGAAGGCCACGTTGGCGGGCGAGGTCAGGCCGACGACCTCGATGCCTTCGCGCTGGTGCAGCTGGAAGGCCGTGCCGTAGGCCGTCTTGCTCGACGCGCTCGACAGCAGCATGGTGGTGGCGCCGAAGAAATCGTTGTCGGCCATGAAGTCGTCGATCAGCCACGAGGTGATGAACAGCGGGCGCAGCAGCGCCTGCAGGTCTTCGGTGTCGGTGGTGTACAGCGGATCGGCGTTGCAGCGGAAGTACTGGTTGTAGACCGCGGGCAGCTCGGCGCGATGCGGCGCCGCGTCGGTGAAGCGCGCGGGCGAGAGCCGGTCGGGGCTGAGCACCGCGCTCGTGGCCATCGGCCAGTAGCCGTAGAGCCGTTCGCCCACGGCCACGCCCGGGTGCAGCGACTGCACCACGCTCGCGAAGCCCCACACCGGGATGCTGCCCCAGCCTTCTTCCTCGGAGGGGAAGAACTGCCAGTAGCTCATCGCATCGCCGAAGGCGGCGTAGGTGATGTTGTTGGAGGTGAGCGCAAAGCTGTCGATGCGCACGCGCACCTGGCCGTCGGCCAGCGGCCGCTCGGTGGTGTCGGTGTGCAGGCGCGCGGTGGCGAGCTGGTCTTTGCGGATCAGGAGGTGGGTGGTGCTCATGGGTCGATCTCCACGGGTGTGCGTTGAGGACGGGGTGGGCGGGACGAGACGTGCGGCCACATTAGCCAAGCTTGGTGAAAGGCGCTATCGCGGCAGGCGTTTCGGCGTCACCCGTGAGACAGATAGCGCGACAGACAAAAAAAGCGCCCTGGCTTGTGGCCGGGGCGCTTTCTGGTTCCTTTCAAGGGAACACCGAGGAACCGGCTTTGCCGGGCCTCAGGTGTTGCCCCCGGTAGGGGGTTGGCGTAGCGACACGAAGTGCGCAAAGCCTGGGGGCGAGCTCAAACAATCGTGAGTTCCACGTCGATGTTGCCGCGCGTTGCGTTCGAGTAAGGGCAGACCTGGTGGGCGGTGTCGACCAGCAGCTTCTTCTGCTCGGCGTCGAGGCCGGGCAGCGTGATCGCCAGTTGCACCGAGATGCCGTAGGCCGCGCCGCCGTTCGTCGGGCCGAGGGAGACCTTCGAGTCGATGGCGACGTCTTCCGGCACCTTCACGCTGATCTTCGGGCCGACGGCCTTCATGGCGCCGATGAAGCAGGCGGCGTAGCCGACCGCGAACAGCTGCTCGGGGTTGGTGCCGGGCTTGCCCGAACCGGGCGAGCTCAGCTTGACGTCGATGGCGCCATCGCTGGACTTGCCGGCGCCGTCACGGCCGCCGACGGTGTGGGCTTCTGCGGTGTAGAGAACTTTGTCGAGCTTGGTGGTCATGGTGATTTCCTTTGGCTTGGGGTGGTGAAAGGGCTTCCTGGGGAGGCCGGGGAGAACTCTGAACGGTTTGTGTGTCTGTGTGCCTGTCAGGCGGCTTTGCGGATGCGGTCGCGCAGAGTCTGGATCTGCTGCGTGAGGGCGATCAGCTCGGGCACCGAGCATTCGGTGGCGGCCATCAGGCACTCGGGGACGTTGGCGGCGCGGGCCTTGAGCTTGCGGCCTGCCGCGGTGAGCGTGATGTGGACACGGCGCTCGTCTGCGACGTCGCGGACGCGGGCTACGTAGCCGTTGGCTTCGAGGCGCTTGAGCAGGGGGGTCAGCGTGCCGGAATCGAGCGAGAGGCGCTCGCCGAGGGCGGAGACGGTGGGGCCGTCTTGCTCCCAAAGAGAGAGCATGACGAGGTATTGGGGGTAGGTGAGCTGCAGCTTTTCGAGGAGCGGCTTGTAGAGGCGGGTCATTGCCAAGGAGGCGGAGTAGACGGCGAAGCAGAGCTGGTTGTCCAGCTTGAGCATCTCGTCTTGTTGGGGGTTCGTTGGCATGTGGGGAATTGTAGTTCGCAATTCAATTGTGTGCAATGTAGTTGTTTTGGGTGACTTGGGGTGGTGGTTGTTTTGTTTCCCGGGGCCGGGTCTCGCCCCGGCGGGCGACTTACTTTCTTTTGCTTCGCCAAAAGAAAGTAAGCAAAGAAAAGGCGACCCCACTGTCTGCGTCCCTCCGCTTCGCTACGGGCAACCTGCGGTGCTCGCATTTCGCGGGGTCTCGCAGAACTCGCTTCGCTCAAACAGCTGCGAGCCCTGATCCGCGAAACGCTGCGCTCCTCGGCGCAGCCAGAGGGGAGGGGCGGGGACGGCCCATCGCTGCGCTCGGGCCGAGACGGGCCTTCGCGTTGCTCGGCCCTGGATTCAGGGGGGAGAGCGCCAGGCCGAGCGAAGCGAAGGCCCGTGTGGTGTTGGAAGCCGAGCGCAGCGATGGCGAGTTCGGTTCCCTCATCCCTTCTGTATGCGCCGAGGAGCGCAGCGTTTCGCGGATCAGGGCTCGCCCTTGTCTGAGCGAAGCGAGTTTGGGCGAGACCCCGCGGAACGTGAGCACCGCAGGTTGCCCGTAGCGAAGCGAAGGGACGCAGACAGCAGGGTCGCTTTTCTTTTGCCTACGTTTCTTTGGCGAAGCAAAGAAAAGTAGGTCGCCCGCCGGGGCGAGACCCGGCCCCGGGAAGCAAACCGGGTCACGCCCAAAAAATCACCCCCGAAACCGTTTCCGAGTCAACGCCAACGCAATCCAGAAAGCCACAACCGCATACACAACCAAAACAGCCGCATGCACCCACCACCCCTCAGGCCACCGATCCATGAACAGCGGCCGCACCAACGCCACAGCATTCGTCAACGGCAGCCACGCCGCCACAGACCGCACAACAGAAGGCAGCTGTTCCAAAGGAAAAAACACCCCACTCAAGAACATCATCGGCGTCATGAACAGCGTGAAGTAGTAGGTAAAGAAGTCATACCCCTTCGCCAACGCATTGAAGATCAACGCCACCGAAGAAAACGTGATGCCACACCCGATCAACACCATCCACGCCACGATCAACTTCGGGCTGTGACTGATCCCGAGCCCAAGCATCACGAACAGGATCGCCGTCACCGTGAAGATCGACTTGAACGCCGCCCACAGCATCTCCGCCAGCACGATGTCGTCCAGCCCCACGGGCGCGTTCATGATCCCGTCCCACGTCTTCTGCACATGCATGCGCGAGAACGCCGAGTACAGTGCCTCGAAGCTCGCCGCGTTCATCGCGCTCATGCAGATGGAGCCGCTGGCCAGGAACAGGATGTAGGGCACCTGCGTGCCGTCCACCGTCACCTGCCCCACGAGCGCGCCCATGCCGTAGCCGAAGGCCACGAGCCAGATCAGCGGCTCGGCGATGTTGCCGATCAGGCTGGGCAAAGCGAGCTTGCGCCACACCAGCAGGTTGCGCAGGAACACCGGCCACCAGCGCATCGACAGTTCAGGCGCACGCCACACCGAGGGCGAGGAAGGTGGCACGGAAGAAGCAGTGGTTGTATTCATAGAAAGAAGGTCTACCCGTCCTGGCGAATCTGGCGGCCAGTGAGCTTGAGGAACAGGTCCTCCAGGTTGGCCGGCCGATGGAAGGTGCGCAAACCGCTGTGCTGCGTGAGCGCATCGAGCAGGCGCCGTGCGTCCTGCGTGTAGAAGAAGACGGTTTCGCCGCTCACCTCGACGCGCGCGGCCAGCGCCTGCAGTTCGGGCGAGCCGGCCAGCGACAGCGCGCCGTTGCCGTACACCTCGACCACGTCGGGCTCCAAGTGCTCGGCGATGAGATCGCGCGGGCGGCCTTCGGCGATCTTGCGGCCGTGGTCGAGCACCAGCAGGCGCGAGCACAGGCGCTCGGCCTCGTCCATGAAGTGCGTGGTCAGCAGGATCGACTTGCCCTGCTGCAGCAGCACCTGCAGGCGCTCCCACATCAGGTGGCGCGCCTGCGGGTCGAGGCCGGTGGTGGGCTCGTCGAGCAGCAGCAACTTGGGGTCGTTCACCAGCGCGCGCGCCAGTGACAGGCGCCGCCGCATGCCCCCCGACAGTTCGCCGGGCTTGGCGTCGGCCTTGTGCGAGAGCGCTGCGAACTCCAGCAGCTGCGGCACGCGCGCACGCACCTGGGCTTTGCTGAAGCCGAAGTAGCGGCCGTACACGACGAGGTTCTCGGCGCAGCTGAAGTCGGGGTCGAGCGTGTCGAACTGCGACACCACGCCCAGCTGCGCCTTGATGGCCAGCGCGTCGCGCGGCATCTGCAGGCCCAGCGCCTCGATGCTGCCGCCGTCGGGTGCGGTGAGGCCCAGGCACATGCGGATCGTGGTGGTCTTGCCCGCGCCGTTGGGCCCGATCACGCCCAGGCACTCGCCGGGTGCGATCTCGAACGAGAGGTCGTCGACGACCGTGGTCTCGCCGTAGCGCTTGCGCAGCGCACGGACCTGGAACAGCGGGGAGAAGGAAGGTGAAGAGGGAGTGGTGTGGGACGGCACGCGGCCATTCTGACGCAGCCGGCCAATCAGTGCACCGCCTACATGCGCAGGCCGCTGAACTCCTCTTTCATCCAGTCGATGAAGGCCCGCGTGCGCGCCGGCAGCAGCCGCGCGTTCGGGTAGATCACGCTCACGGGCCGGGGCGCGGGCTCGTAGTCTTCGAGCACCAGCTGCAACCGGCCCTGCGCCACGTGCGGCAGCACCTGGTAGGAGAAGAAGGTGCCGAAGCCCATGCCTGCGGCGCAGGCCTCGACGGCGGGCGCGAGGTGGTTGAACTCGAGGCGGTTGTCGGGCGTCACGTGCACGGTCTTGCCGCCGTCGCCGCCCTCGCGAAAAGTCCACTGCGGCGGCGCGTCGACGCGCCCGCGCACGCAGGGCATGCCCGCCAGATCGCGCGGATGGCGCGGCACGCCGTGCTGCGCCAGGAAGGCGGGGCTGGCCACGACCACACGCCGGATGCTGCCCAGCGTCTGCGCCACCAGCGACGAGTCTTCGAGCGGGCTGATGCGGATGCCGACATCGATGCCTTCTTCGAGCAGGTTGACCGTGCGGTCGTGCAGCCGCACGCTGCAGCGCACCTTCTCGTGGCGCTGCATGAAGCGCACGATGGCGGGCGCGACGTACATGTGGCCGAACAGCACCGGCGCGGTGATGACCAGCTGCCCGGCGGGCTCGCGCGCCTCGGCCTTCAGCGCCTGGTCGGCGGCGTCGGCCGCGAGCAGAACCTCGCGCGCGCTCGGCAGGTAGTGACGGCCTTCCTCGGTGAGCGACAGGCGCCGTGTGGTGCGGTGAAAAAGGCGCACGCCCAGGTGCGCCTCGAGCGCGGCCAGCGCGCGCACCACGGCGGGCAGCGAACTGCCGAGCGCCTCGGCGGCGCGGGTCAGGCTGCCCTGGTCGGCAATCTGCACGAAGGTCTGCATGGCCTTGAAGCGATCCATGACGCGATTAAACCGGAAAACGCAGCAGTCAAATCCACCAAAAGCTATTCATTCATTTGTCGGAAGAGAGAAGAATTCGAGACATACCCACCTGAAGGACTCCCCATGGCCGACAACAAGCCCGCTCAATCGATCAAGCTCTACGGCAGTGCCATCTCGGGCCACGTGCACCGCGTGCGCCTGTTCCTCACGCTGCTCGACCTGCCCTTCGAGATCGTCGAACTCAACCTGCGCCAGCGCGAGCACCGCACGCCGGAGTTCCTGGCGCGCAACCCCTTCGGCCAGGTGCCGGTGATCGAGGACGGCGATGTCACGCTGGCCGATTCCAACGCCATCCTCGTGTACCTCAACGAACGCTACGCCCCCGATCCGGCGCGCTGGATGCCGCGCGACCCGGTGGGCGCGGCGCGTGTGCAGCGCTGGTTCTCGGTGGCGGCCGGCCCGCTGGCGTTCGGGCCTGCGGCCGCGCGCATCATGGTGCTGTTTGGCCTGGACGCCGACCGCACCGAGACCGTCAAGCGCTCGCACGCACTGCTCGCGGTGATGGAGACCTGCCTGTCCGACCAGCCCTTCCTCGCGGGCCCGTCGGCCACGCTGGCCGACATCGCGAACTACGCCTACGTGGCCCACGCGCCCGAAGGCAGCGTGTCGCTCGACGCCTACCCGCAGTTGCGTGCCTGGCTGGCGCGTGTGGAAGCCTTGCCCGGGTTCGTGCCGATGGTGCGTTCGCCGGTCGGGTTGGCGGTGGCGTCATGATCGCCGCGCCGTTCCACGCAGGAGAGCGCGCGCTGCAGTCGCTGGTGGGCGCGCGCGAGCAGATGGAGGCGATCGGGCCGCGCGTGATCCGCGACTACATGCCCGACCAGCACCGCGACTTCTTTGCGCTGCTGCCCTTCCTCGTCGTCGGCAGTCTCGATGCGGACCTGCAGCCGTGGGCCAGCATGCTCGCGGCACCGGCCGGCTTCGCGCACTCGCCCGATGCGACACACCTGCGCGTCGATGCGCTGCCGGGCGCGGGCGATCCGCTCACGGGTCAGCTCGAGCCGGGCGCCACGCTCGGGCTGCTGGGCATCCAGCCGCACACGCGGCGGCGCAACCGCATGAACGGCACGGTCGAGGCGCTCGATGGAGCAGGCTTCATGGTCGAGGTGCAGCAGAGCTTCGGCAACTGCCCGCGCTACATCCAGGCGCGCGAGCCGGTGTTCGCCACGCCGCCGGCTGATCTGCCGGCAGCGCAGTGGCTCGACACGCTCGACCTTGCCGCCGAGCGCCTCATCGGCGCCGCCGACACGCTGTTCATCGCCACCGCCTACCCTGATGCCGCCGCGGTGGGCGACGAGGCCGATGCGCGCTCGCACGGTGTCGACGTGTCGCACCGCGGCGGCCGGCCGGGCTTCGTGCGTGTCGATGCGGGCGGCGTGCTCACGGTGCCCGACTTCAATGGCAACCGTTTCTTCAACACGCTCGGCAATCTGCAGGCGCACCCGCGCGCGGGCCTGCTCTTCGTCGACTTCGACACCGGCGAGCTGCTGCACCTGAGCGCCACGGCGGAGATCGTCACGGAAGGCCCCGAAGTGGAGGCGTTCGAAGGCGCGGAGCGGCTGATGCGCTTTCACGTGACGCGCGCGCTGCGCCGTCCGGGTGCGCTGCCGTTGCGCTGGGGTGAAGCGGCACTGTCGCCGCACCTCGCGGGCACCGGCCGCTGGGCCGCGCATTGATCAGTCGAAGACGGGGATGCGCCCGTTGACCGATGGCCGGTAGTGCCAGCCGCTCGCGCCGAGTGCATGGAGGGCATCGGGAGCGGGCGTGCGCTGACGCAGCAGCGCTTCCAGACCCGCCGCGGCCAGCGTGCAGGCCAGCGCCTGGCCGGGGCAGGCGTGCATGCCATGGCCGAAGCCGAGCACGCGGCGCCGCGCACGCACGGGCATGAAGCGGTCGGGCTCGGGGTTGAACGCGGGGTCGCGGTGGGCCGAGGCCAGCAGCACCAGCACCGCATCGCCCGCCGCCAGCGAGGTGCCGGCGATCTCGACCGGCTCGATGGCAAAGCGGCGCGTGTTCTGCACCGATGGATCGTGGCGCGCCGTTTCTTCGACGATGGCGAGCAGTCCGTCGCGCGTGCGCGCCAGCGGGCGCAGCGCGGCCTCACGTGTCAGCGCAATGAGGCTGTTGCCCAGCAGGCCCGCCGTTGCATCGCAAGTTTGTGAGAGCAGGCCCACGAGGTTGGCCAGCAGCGCGCGTGAGAGCGGCGCGCTTGCGGCGCTCTCGGACAGCACCGCCGAGAGCAGCGTGCCGTCACGCGGCGAGGCATTCGCGGTCAGGACTTCGAAGCGGTTCATCAACTCGCCGGCTGCCGCGCTGGCCGCCTGCAGCTGGTCGGCATTCGACAGCGGCGAAAGGCAGGCGACGAAATCACGCATCCAGCGGTCCACCTGTGGCAGTGCCGTGTCATCGAAGCCCAGCAGGTGCGCCATCGCGCGCACAGGCAGCGAGAACAGCGCCTCGGACAGCGGCGCCTGCGCGGGCACCTGACGTGCGACCTCCAGCGCGGCTGCGTGCGCGGCATGCAGGTCGAGCCCGGCCAGCGCCCGCTGCAAGGCCGGCCGGTGCGCCTGGTGCGCCGGGCCGTCGTTCATGCGCACGAGGTGGCCGAATACCTCGCCGGCCGGGCTGCCCACGAGCGCGCGCGGCACGGGCTCGGCGGCGGGACGCACACGCAGCGCGCCGTGGGCCTGCAGCACCTGCGTGACGACGTCGGCGCGGCTGGCGACCCACACGCGCAAGCCCTCGTGCCAGGCGAGCGGCGGGCCGTCGCGCAGCGTGGCGTAGTAGGGGTACGGGTCGGCGTGCGTGGCGGCGGCGACCGGATCGGCGGGGTGGGTGAGCACAGCAGTAGTCATGGCGCGCAGTGTGCGTTCGGGGCCGCCGGCACACTTCGGTCGCGAACGAAGTGTGGGATGCGCCGTCGCCTTAGGATGGCCGCATGGACGACTCCACCGCTTCCGATTTCCAGCTCGCCCGCCTCGCCGGCGCCATCGCAGAACCCGCGCGCGCCCGCATGCTGAACTGCCTGATGGACGGCCACGCCCGCACCGCGACCGAACTCGCCACCGTGGCCGAAGTGGCCGCCTCGACCGCGAGTGCGCACCTGGCGCGCCTGAAGGACGAGCGGCTGGTCGAGGTACTGGTGCAAGGCAAGCACCGCTACTTTCGCCTGGCCAGCGACGACGTGGCCGCCGCGCTCGAAAGCCTCATGGTGGTGGCCGGCGCACCGCGTCCCGCCGCAGCCGCTTTCCAGCCCAACACGCCGAGCCGCCTGCGCAGCGCCCGCACCTGCTACGACCACATGGCCGGCACCGCCGGCGTGGCGCTGCACGACCGGCTGCATGCGCAGGGCTGGCTCAGCGGACTGGCGAGCGGCTCGTACGAACTCACGCCCGACGGCGCCATCGCGCTGGAGAGCCTGGGTGTCGAGGTCGATACCGTGCGCCGTTCGCGCCGCCGCTTCGCCTGTGCCTGCCTCGACTGGAGCGAGCGCCGCCCGCACCTGGGCGGCGCGCTCGGTGCCGCGTGGCTGCAGCTGTCGCTGCGGCGCGGCTGGGTGCGGCAGGAACTCGACGGGCGCGCGCTCACGCTGACGCCGAAGGCGCAGCGGGAGATGCCGGAACTGTTTGCCTGAAAGAGAGCGCGCTCAGGCCTTCAGCTTGAGCAGATAGATCAGCGGCCCGGCCATCGCCGTGTCGAGTTCGAGAAAGCTCTCGAAGTCCTTCCCCGCCATCCAGTATGGGTCCCAGTTGTTGCGCTTGATGGTCTTCTGCCAGAGGTCGTGCGTGGTGGCGCGTTGCACGGCTTCGAGCAGCTGGGCGCGGCGGTAGGGCGGCACCTTCTTGCCGGTCATCACGCCGCGCCAGTTGGCCAGGTCGGCGTCCACGCCCTGCTGGCGCACCGACGCAATGCCCTGGAACGGGTGCTTCGACGACACGCCGATGGCGCGCAGCTTGCCACTGGCGATGCTCTCTGCAAATTCGCTGTAGCCGGAGACGCCGGCCGCAGCCTTGCCCGTCTCGAGCGCTTCGACCACCTGCGCACCGCCGGGGTGCGGCTGGTAGTTCAGCGCGGCCGAGGCGCCGGCCACGCGCGCTAGCATGCCGGCGAACATGTGGTCCACGCCGCCGGCCGAGCCGCCCGCGATGACCGTGTTGGCGGCATCGGCGCGCAGCTGGGCGATCAGGTCCTTGGGGGTCTTGATGGGCGAGTCGGCTTTCACCGCCACCACCTCGTAGTCGCTGGTCAGCCGCGCCACGGGCGACACGTGCGCCAGCGTGATGGCGGGCTTCTGCAGCGCCACCGCGCCGACCATCACCATGCCGCTGACCAGCAGCGCCTCGGGGTCGGCGTCGTACTTCTCGACGTACTTGGCCAGCCCGATGGTGCCGCCCTTGCCGCCGATGTTCTCGTAGGTGACGTTGCCCACGGCGCCCGAGGCCAGCAGGGCGGCGCCCAGGGCGCGGCCGGTCTGGTCCCAGCCGCCGCCTTCGTTCGCGGGAATCACGATGCGCAGCTTGCTGCTGGCCGGCGCGTCGGCCGCCCGGGCGTTGCCGGCCCACAGCGCGGCCTGGCCCGCACCGGCAGCCGCGGCCGAGGCGGCCAGCCAGGAGCCGAAACGGCGGCGGGACAGGGGAAGAGCGGCGGCAGGCGGCAATGAAGACGGGCGCATCGTGTTTCCATTTGTGTGACACCTCGAATGATGTCCGGGAAACACGGCAATCCTGCGCATGCAGGCACAGGGAATAACCCTGAGGCGCGCAGCCGCCGGCCGCGCCGTTCTGCTACTGGGCCTACTGGAAAGCCACTTCCGCGAAGCTTCGCAGCTTTCGGCTGTGCAGCCGCGTGGTGCCTTCCGTGCGCAGGATCTCGATGGCCCGCATGCCGATGCGCAGGTGCTGCTCGACGCGCTCGCGGTAGAAGTGGTTGGCCATGCCGGGCAGCTTGATCTCGCCGTGCAGCGGCTTGTCGCTCACGCACAGCAAGGTGCCGTAGGGCACGCGGAAGCGGAAGCCGTTGGCCGCGATGGTCGCGCTTTCCATGTCCAGCGCCACCGCGCGGCTCTGGCTGAAGCGGCGCTGCGGCTGGTTGGCGGGCAGCAGCTCCCAGTTGCGGTTGTCGGTGCTGGCCACGGTGCCGGTGCGCATGATCTTCTTCAGGTCGGGGCCCTCGAAGCGGGTGACATCGGCCACCGCGCGCTCCAGCGCGAGCTGGATCTCCGACAGCGCCGGAATCGGCACCCACAGCGGCAGTTCCTCGTCGAGCACGTGGTCCTCGCGCACATAGGCGTGGGCCAGCACGTAGTCGCCCAGCTGCTGCGTGTTGCGCAGGCCGGCGCAGTGGCCCAGCATCATCCAGGCGTGCGGGCGCAGCACGGCGATGTGGTCGGTGATGGTCTTGGCGTTGGCCGGGCCGACGCCGATGTTCGTCATGGTGATGCCGCTGTAGTCCTCGCGCACGAGGTGGTAGGCCGGCATCTGCGGCAGGCGCGGCGGTGCGGTGCCCTGGCTGCCGTCCAGCAGGTGGGCGAAGGTGTCGCTGTGGCCGGCCGCCAGCCCGCGCCGGCGCGTGATCACGTTGCCGGGCTCGATGAAGGCGATGTACTCGCTGTTCTCGTCGGCCATGGCCTCGTGGCCCAGGCGCACGAACTCGTCGATGTAGAACTGGTAGTTGGTGAACAGCACGAAGTTCTGGAACCACTCGGGCGCCGTGCCCGTGTAGTGGCGCAGGCGGTGCAGCGAGTAGTCGACGCGCGCCGCCGTGAACAGCGACAGCGGCTGCGGCTCGCCCGGCAGCGCCTCGAAGGTGCCGTTGGCGATGCCGTCGTCCATGGCGCCCAGGTCGGGCAGGTCGAACACGTCGCGCATGAGGGCGCGGCGCTCGGCGCTCATGGTGCCTTCGATGTGGTCGTTCTCGGCGAACGAGAAGTGAATGGGAATGGGCTGCGTGCTGGTGCCCACCTCGATCTCGACCTGGTGGTTTTCGAGCAGCAGGCGGAACTGGTCGAGGTAGTAGCGCGAGAACAGGTCGGGCCGCGTCAGCGTGGTCTCGTAGCGGCCGGGGCCGGCCACGAAGCCGTAGCTCAGTCCGGCATTGGCCGGCGGCGTGTGGCGCGAGACGGTGTGGGTGTGCACCCGCACGAAGGGGTAGCAGGCGCGCACCCGGCCCGGCAGCGCCTCGCCGGCGACGAAGCGCAGCATCGACTCGCGCAGGTGGGCGAGGCCGCCCTGGTAGATGGCTTTGACCTGCTCGAGCGCCGCGGCGGCGTCGGTGAAGCGGGCGGGAGCGACGAAGGTGGGCATGTAGGGCATGCCGTCATTGTGCAATGCCGACGCCCCCGGAGATGCTTCGGCGGCAATCCGCCATTGCCCCTTCGCGGAACACCGCGGAACCGGCTTTGCCGGGCCGCAGGTGTTGCCCCCGGAAGGGGGTTGGCGCAGCGACACGAAGTGCGCGAAGCCTGGGGGAGAGCTACGGCCGCAGCAGGCAGGCCAATACCTTGGCCAGCATGTCGTCCACGCTGGCGGCCTGCACCGCGCCCGGCAGTGCGACGTCGCCGTGCATCACGAACACCGGCTTGCCCCATTTCAGGCCCATCGCCATCTCCGACAGCGTGCCCATGTTGCCGCCGATGGCGATCAGGCACACGCCGCTGCGCGCGATGATGCCGTTGCGCATCTCGCCCATGCCGGTGGGGATGGCCACGCTGAGCCATTCGTTGGCGTGGCGGTCGTCGTCCTCGGGCAGGATGCCCACGGCGATGCCGCCGGCTTCCACCGCGCCGCGCGAGGCCGCGGCCATCACGCCGCCACGCCCGCCGCAGACCACCGCCATGCCCGCGCCGGCCAGCGCATGCGCCACCGCATAGGCGGCCTCGCACTCGGCCGGCCCGCCGTCGCCGGGGCCGAGCATCGCCACCGGCTGGCGATGGCGCTGCGGCCCCCACTGCCGTTGCGCCAGGCGCGTCAGCGCCTCAGTGACCGGCGCCGACAGCACCGCGCTCGCGCCTTCGTGTAAAGACATCGCCCACTCCCATCACGACCACACACACCACCATCAGCACCAGCGACAGGGCCGCCGCCACCGCGAAATCGGAACCGCCGTCGCCCACCTGCGCGAGCAGCATCAGCGGCAGGATGTTCAGCTGCGTGCCCACCAGCGCCAGCGCCGTGCCGTAGGTGCCCATGGCAATCGCGGCCACCATGCAGGCGTTCGACAACACCGAGGGCAAGACCTCGGGCACCACCGTGTCCCAGAAGGCGCGCGCCTTCGAGGCGCCCAGCGTGCGCGCCGCCTGCGCCGGGCGCAGGTCGAGGTTGGCGAACACCGGGTACAGCGACAGCGCCACGCGCGGGATCAGGTAGTAGGCATAGGCGAAGCCCAGCCCCGACACGCTGTAGATCCAGCTGCCGATCACGGCCGGGTCGGCGCCCAGGCCCGCGAGCAGCTGTGTCACGAAGCCCGCGCGGCCGAAGGCGAGGATGAAGCCGTAGGCGATCACCAGGCCCGAGAACGCGAGCGGCAGGCCCAGCAGGGTCATCATCCATTGACGCCGGCCTTCGGGCTGGCGTGCGAGTTCGATGGCGATGCAGGTGCCCACCAGCGCCGAGATCGCGCCCGCCGCCAAGCCCAGGCCCAGCGTGTTGCGCAGCGCGCCGAAGAACAGCGGGTTGTCGAAGAGCCGACCGAAGGCGCTACCGCCCTCGCCGAAGGCCTCGGGCAGCAGCGCCGCCAGCGGCACCGCGAAGAAGAGCGCCATGAAGGCCCAGGCGGGCCAGGCGCCGAAGCGTCTCATCGCGGCCTACTTGCCCAGTGCTGCCAACGCCCAGAGCTTGTCGACCTCGGCCTTGCGCTCCGAGGCCTTCACCACGTCGAGCGGCCTGATCTGCGGCGCGGCGGGCATCTTCGCGGCCACGTCGGCGGACAGCGGCGTGCCCGGCACGGCCGGGCGCACGAAGCCCTGCGCGAACAGCGACTGGCCGGCCTCGCTCATGATGAAGTTGAGCCACAGCTTGCCGGCGTTGGGGTTCGGGCCGTTCTTCACGAGGCTGATGGCATACGGCGCGGCCACGCTGGCTTCCTTGGGGATCACGACCTCGACCGCGTCGCCCATGCCGTCGACATGCTTGGCTTTCAGGCCGTCGTTCTCGTAGCTGATCCACACCGGGATCTCGCCCTTCAGGAACTTGGCATACGGCGTGGTGCCTTCCACGCGCAGCACGTTGCCGGCCGCATGCAGTTTGCCCAGGTAGTCGGTGCCGGGCTGCACGTTGTCGACGCTGCCGCCGTTGGCGTACGCCGCGGCAAAGGTCAGCACCTGGCCGATGCCGGTGGAGCGCGGGTCGAGGTACACGACCGTGCTCTTGAACTCGGGCTTGAGCAGGTCGGCCCAGCCGGTGGGCACGTTCTTCACCAGCTTCTTGTTGACCAGGAAGGCGATGTTGAGCGTGTGGATGGTGAACCAGCGGCCCTCGGCCTCGCGGAACACCGGCGGCAGCCTGTCGAAGTTGACGGGCTTGAAGGGCGCGACCACGTCCTTCTTCGCGGCGTCGACGGCCGATGCGGCGAAGTAGTAGGCGGTGTCGGCCTGCGGACGGCGCTTCGTCTTTTCGAGCGCGACCACGGTGGCGGCCGAGCCGATGTCGTTGTAGGTCAGTTCGATCTCGGGGTAGCGCTTCTTGAAGTCGCGGAACAGCGACTTCCAGTTGGCCCACTCGGGGCCGGTGTCGAAGGAGACGCACAGGCCTTCCTTCTGCGCCTCCGCATAGAGTGCCTTCTCGCCCGCATAGAGCTCGGGGCCGTCGAAGGCGAAAGCGGTGCGTGCGAGCGCCAGCACGGGCAATGCGCCGGCGGCCTGGATCAGATGTCTGCGTTGCATGGTGGCTCCTTGGAGGAAAGGGCGGGTCAGTGGTCGAGTAAACGGAGGTGCTCGGGCGCAATGGCGATCGCTTCGGCGGCTGGCGCGGCCGACTCGGCAAGGAAGGGCTTGCCCGCGCCTGCCACGTCGAAGTCGTAGCGTGTGAGCGCGCCCAGGTAGCGCTGCGCGCCCGTGCGGCCGGCCAGGCGGTTCACGCTGTCCGGCGCCGGGTCGGGCTGGATGTGTTCGGGCCGCACCAGCACATGCACCGCGGTGCCGAAGGGGCGGGTGCCGGTCTCGGCGAAGAGTTCGGCAAAGCCCATGTCGAGCCGGCCTGGCGCTGCCACCTTGGCGGGCAGGATGGTCGAGAGCCCGACGAACTCGGCCACCGCGCGGCTCGCGGGGTGCTCGTAGATCTCGCGCGGGGTGGCGATCTGCAGCAGCCGGCCGTCTTTCAGCATCGCCACGCGGTCGGCCATCACCAGCGCTTCTTCCTGGTCGTGCGTGACCAGCAGCGTGGTCGCGTTGAAGCGCTGCTGGATCGAACGGATCTGGTCGCGCAGGTGGCCGCGCACGCTGGCGTCCAGTGCGGAGAGGGGTTCGTCGAGCAGCAGCGCACGCGGGTCGATGGCCAATGCGCGGGCCAGCGCCACGCGCTGCTGCTGGCCGCCCGAGAGCTGCGCGGTCGCGCGCTGCGCGAAGTCGCCCAAGCCGACGATGTCCAGCAGCTCCTGCGCACGCTGGCGGCGCTCGGCCGTGTCGACCTTGCGCAGCTTGAGCCCATAGGCCACGTTGTCGAGCACGCTCAGGTGCGGGAACAGCGCATAGCTCTGGAACACCATGCCGATGTGGCGCTGGTGCACCGGCGTGCGCGACATGTCGTCGCCGCCGAGCACGATGCGGCCCGTGTGGCCGGTCTCCAGGCCCGCCACCAGCTTGAGCAGCGTCGACTTGCCCGAGCCGCTGGGGCCGATCACCGCCACGAGTTCACCCGTGCGCACGTCGAGCGACACGTCGTGCAGGCCGTGCGTGCTGCCGGGGTAGTTGTAGCTGACGCTATCGAGGAGGAGGCTCATGAGGATTACGCGCGCTGCTTCACAAGGGAGGAAGAAAGAAGGGCCGACGCGCTCGCCAGCACGAGAAGGATCACCGTCGCCGCGCAGGCAAAGCCCGTCGCGCCGTAGAAGGCCTGCAGCAGCACCACCGGGTAGGTGCGGTTCTGGAAGCTGGTGAGCAGGTTCGACAGCCCGAACTCGCCCACCGAAATGGCCGCCACCATCACCAGCCCGCTGATCAGGCTCTGGCGCAGGCTCGGCAGCACGATGCCGATGAACTGCTGCCAGCCCGAGGCGCCGAGCGTGGCGGCCGCCTGTTCGAGCCGGCCGAGGTCCAGGTGGCGCAGGTCGGTCAGCAGCGTGTTCGTGAGATAGGGCAGCGTGAGGATCGCGTGGGCCGCGATCAGCAGCGGCATCGAGCCCAGCCAGGGGGCGAGGTCGGTGTTGAACACGATCATGTAGCCGAAGGCCAGCGTGATGGTCGGCACTGCGACCGGCGTGGCGCTCACGATGCGCGCCGCGAGGCTGCCGCCGCGCCGCGCGCCGTGGTACAGCGCATAGGCCAGCGGCAGCGCCAGCACCGTGTTGATCGCGCAGGCACTCATCGCCACCACCAGGCTGCTCACGAAGGCCTTGCGAAACGACGTGTCCAGCCACAGGTCGAGGTACCACTGCCCGGTGATGCCCGTGGGCAGCAGCGTGTTGGTCCAGTTGCCGCCGAAGCTGCCGATCATCAGCAGGGCGATGGGCAGCAGCAGGTACAGGCCGTAGACGAGCGAGATGCCGCGAATCAAGGGGTGTCTCCGAATGTCTTGTGCAACCGGCATACTTTCCGGATGCTCTACTTTCTGCGCACGGCGGATTGCCGCGTTCCAGAGAATTCTAGGAAGCACATGCACACTTATGGGTGAAAGTTGGATGACGACGCTTGAGCAATCGGAAAGTGTTTTTCACACGACTTTCATCAATCGGAGCCAGGCATGAAACGCGACTGCCCCACCATCCAGGAACTGCTGGCGTTCGACGCCGTGGCGCGCCAGCAGAGCATCACGCTCGCGGCGGGTGCCCTGTGCATCACCGTGAGCGCCGTCAGCAAGCAGATCGCGGGGCTCGAGGCATTCCTCGGCCGCGAGCTGTTGCAGAAGAACGGCCGCGGCGTGCAGCTCACTCCGCAGGGGCGCGTGTACTGGCAGAAGATCTCGGGCGGCCTGCGCGCCATCGAGACCGCGACCTTCGAGGCGCGCTCGGGCGATGCCGGCGCCGGCTTGCTCACGCTGGCGAGCGTGCCCACCTTTCTCACCAAGTGGCTCATTCCGCGCCTGCCGGCCTTCAGCCAGAAGAGCCGCCACGTGATGCTGAGCTTCAGCCGGCACCTGGAGCCCAGCGACGGCATCCCGGCCGGCGTGGATGCCGCCATCCGCTACGGCCCCGATGGCTGGCCCGGCGTGGTCTCCGAATACATCGCGGGGCGCGAGTTCGTGCTGATCGTGGCGCGTGCGCTGGTCGAGGGGCGGCACCGCATCGCGCAGCCCATCGACATCGTCGGCCACACGCTGCTGCACCACGAGGGCGCGCCCACCGCCTGGCGCCAGTGGGCCGCGCAGCACGGCGTGCCCGAAGTGCAGACCGTGGCCGGCCCGCGCTTCGCGCAGTACTCGGCGCTGATCCAGGCAGCGCTCAACGGCCTGGGCATCGGGCTCGTGCCGAAGCTGCTGGTGCAGGAAGAGCTGGCCGAAGGCGCGCTGCTGAGCCCTTGCGGCACGCCGGTGCGCGTGGACCAGGGCCACTATCTCTGCTACCGGCCCGACCGCCTCGACCTGCCGGCCTTCGCGGCGTTTCGCGAATGGATCATGGACGAAGGGCTGAAGTCGCGCGGCGTGGAGACCGAGGCATGAACCTGCGGTCTTCGCTACCCTCCGTCAACGGAACAACCAAGGAATCGAATCGATGAAAGTCGCAGTCATGGGAGCCGGCGCCGTCGGCTGTTACTACGGCGCCATGCTGGCGCGCGCGGGCCACGAGGTGGTGCTGATCGGGCGGCCTTCGCATGTGGAGGCGGTGCGCGCGAACGGGTTGCGGCTGGAGACGAAGACCTTCGACGTGCAGGTGCCGCTCGACGCCAGCACCGAAGCGAGTGCCGTGCAGGGTGCCGACCTGGTGCTGTTCTGCGTGAAGTCCACCGACAGCGAATCGGCCGCGGCGCAGATCAAGCCGCATCTCCTGCCCGATGCGTTGGTGCTCACGCTGCAGAACGGCGTCGACAACGACGAGCGCGTGCGCGCGGCGCTGCCCTCGCACGACGTGGCCGCCGCCGTGGTCTATGTGGCGACCGAGATGGCCGGCCCGGGCCATGTGAAGCACCACGGCCGCGGCGAGCTGGTGATTGCGCCGTCGCGCCGCAGCGAAGAGGTCGCGCAGGCATTGATCGCCGCCGGCGTGCCCACGCAGATTTCCGACAACGTGCGCGGTGCGCTGTGGGCCAAGCTGGTGCTCAACTGCGCCTACAACGCGCTGTCGGCCGTGTCGCAACTGCCGTACGGCGAACTCGTGCAGGGCACCGGCGTGACCGACGTGATCCGCGACGTGGTCGCCGAATGCCTGGCGGTGGCGAAGGCCGAGGGCGTCGTCATTCCGGGCGACGTCGATGCTGCCGTGCGCGCCATCGCGCAGACCATGCCCTCGCAGTACTCGTCGACCGCGCAGGACCTCGCACGCGGCAAGCGCAGCGAGATCGACCACCTCAACGGGCTGGTCGTTCGGCGTGGCGAGGCGCTGGGTGTGCCGACGCCGGCCAACCGGGTGCTGTTCGTGATGGTGAAGCTGCTCGAAGGCAAGCAGCAGAAGTAGCGAGACAGCGCTTAGCCGGGCATCGGCTCGCGCATCGTCACGAACTCTTCAGCCGCCGTCGGGTGGATGCCGATGGTGCTGTCGAAGATCGCCTTCGTCGCACCCGCACGCATCGCGACGGCAAAGCCCTGCACCACTTCACCCGCGTCCGCGCCCACCATGTGCAGGCCCACCACGCGGTCGCTCTTCTTGTCGACCACGAGCTTCATGAAGGTGCGCTCGCTGCGACCCGAGAGCGTGTGGCGCAGCGACTTGAACTCGCTCGAGAACACCGTCACGTCGCCGAACTTCGCGCGCGCGTCGAGCTCGGTGTAGCCGCAGGTGCCGATGTTGGGGTGGGTGAACACGGCGGTGGGGATGAACTCGTAGTCCATGCGGCGCTTGCCCTTGCCGAACAGCGCATCGACCACCACCATCGCCTCGGCCAGCGCCACGGGCGTGAGCTGCACGCGGGTCGACACGTCGCCCACCGCGTAGATCGACGGCACCGAGGTGCGGTAGTTCGCATCGACTGCGATCGCGCCCTTGTCGTCGACCTGCACGCCGGCCGCTTCGAGGCCCAGGCCCTTGGTGTTGGGCACGCGGCCCGTGGCGAAGAGCACCGTGTCGGCTTCGATCTGCTGCCCGCGCGCGAGCGTGACCGTGAGGCCGTCCGGTCCGCGCACGATGGAAGAGGCCTCGCAGTTCAGCCGCACATCGACGCCTGCCTTGCCCATCTCGTTCGCCAGGAACTGGCGCACGTCGTCGTCGAAGCCGGTGAGCAGGTGCGCGCGGCGGTGCAGCTGCGTCACCTTGGAACCCAGGCCGTTGAAGATCGACGCGAACTCGCAGGCGATGTAGCCGCCGCCCACCACCAGCAGGCGCTTCGGGAACGGATCGAGGTCGAACATCGCGTCGGAGGTCACGATGTGTTCGCGGCCGGGAATCTCGGGCACGAAGGGCGTGCCGCCGGTGGCCACGAGCAGGTGGCGCGCGGTGTGGCGCCTGCCTTCGATCTCCACCGTGTGGGCGTCGACCAGCTGGGCCCAGCCGGTGACGAGCGTGACGCCCGAGTTCTTCAGCAGCGAACCGTAGATGCCGTTGAGCCGGCTGATCTCTTTCGCGCGCTGGGTCTTGAGGTGGGCCCAGTCGAACTGGGGCGCCGACGGCAGCTTCCAGCCATAGCCTTCGGCTTCCTCGAAGGCCTCGGCATAGCCGGCGGCGTAGCTGTAGAGCTTCTTCGGGATGCAGCCCACGTTGACGCAGGTGCCGCCCAGCTCGGCGGCCTCGGCCAGCGCGACGCGCGCACCCGTTTGCGCTGCCATGCGCGCGGCGCGCACGCCACCGCTGCCGCCGCCGATGACGAAGAGGTCGAAGTCGAATGTGGACATGAGAGAACGCTCCTTGCGGCCGACTGTAGCGGCGGGTCGATGGCGGCGCTTCGGGCGGGGCCATGGCCTTGAAGCACCGCGGCCCGCGAGGGTCTTTGGCGAAGGGTGCTTGACCCTGAAGCTGCTTCAGGGAATCCACTGCAGTCAGGCCCGCGGGAATTCATCGCCACCGGCGACGTTGCCAACGGACCCGTTGCAAGACGCAAGGGAGAAACACATGGGCATGCTCGAACGACTCTTCGGTGGACATGGCGGCTCGCGCCACGGTGGCGGCGGCGGACACCACGGTTCGCGAGGCGGCTACGGGTACGGGCGAGACGCGCCACCAGCGCCCCCGCCCGGGGGCAGCGCCTGCCCGGTCTGCCGAGCGGTGAACGCCGCCGGTGCGCGCTTCTGCCAGCAATGCGGCACCTCGATGCTGCCCGCGGCCTGCAGGCAGTGCGGCACGGCGATGGCGCCCGGCGCGAAGTTCTGCGCGCAATGCGGCCAATCGACGGAGACGGCGTCGCGCGGTTGACGCGTCCAAGGGGCCGGCCGACAGCGAGAATTCGCAATTGTCGGCAACAAGAGAGGGAGCCCCATGAAGAACGATTCCAACAGGACGAGGAAGCTCGGCACGGCACCGGCGTGGCTGTCGGGCCTGGCGCTGTGCGTCGTGGCCGTCGCGCCCACACCGGTCGGCGCACAGCTGGCGCGCAAGCCGTCGTACTACCAGCAACAGAATCAGCCGCAGCCCGAAGGCCCGGCCGCGCAGCTGGTGCCGCGCCCCGCCGTGCCCGCGTCGATGCCGGCGCTGCGCAGCCAGGGCGACTTCGACACGCTGGCGCGCGTCTACGACGCCGGCACGCCGATGCAGCTGGCCCACGTGCTGTTCGCCATCGACCGGCAGGCGAAGCCGGCGCGCATGCACTACATCGACACGCCGCGCTTCCAGCTGCACGTGCGCTTCCTGCGCGACACGCGCCTGACGCCCAACACCATCAAGCGCGAGATCGACCGCAACTACCTCGTGCCCGACCGCCGCTTCTTGTTCGGCACGCTGAGCTGGCAGCAGAACATCGGCACCTTCACCTACGAGTTCTGGGAAGGCGACCGGCTCACCGTGCCGCTGCTGCGCGAAGCCGAGGCGCAGGTGAAGGCCAGCTTCTTCGCGCCGGTGAAGTTCAAGACCAACTCCACGCTGCACGAACGCATCGCGAAGGAGGCCGGCATCGACTTCGTGAGCCAGGAGGCGTTGATCCGCGAGCAGCCCTACCTGCCGATGAACCTCGGCACCGCCACGGGTCGCGTGCGCATCGTGAACGATGCTTTCGGCCTGAATGCGCTGCTGCCCGACGACATCGCCGTGCTGCGCGAGGTGCCGATCAACCTGCCGCCGGTGGCCGGCGTGCTGACCGAGCGGCCGTCCACGGCGTTGTCGCATGTCAACCTGCTGGCCAAGGGCTGGGGCATTCCGAACGCTTACGTGCGCGATGCCGCCACGGTGCTGAAGGCGCAGGCGGGCCAGTGGGTGGCGCTGAAGGTGGCGGCTTCGGGCTACCAGCTGCGCCGTCTCTCGCCAGAAGAAATCGCCGCGCTGCCGCCGCGCGCGGTGCGTGCGGCCGCTACCGGCGCACTACCGGGCAGCGGCAAGGCCGCGAAGCCTGACCTGCGCGAGACGCGCCTGCTGCCGCTGGCCTCGCTGCGTGCGCGCCACAGCGTGCAATGCGGATCGAAGGCGGCCAACCTCGGCGCCGTGCTGGCCGCGCGCATCCCCTCGACCACCGTGCCCGACGGCTTCTGCATTCCGTTCGCGCACTACGACCGCTTCATGCGGTCGAACGGGCTGGCCGAACGCATCGCGCGCATGCAGCAGCAACCCGGCTTCGCGGGCGACCCGCAGGTGCGGCAGAAGGCGCTGGCGCAACTGCGCGACGAGATCGTGCAGTGGCCGGTCGACGCGGCCACCGCGGCGGCCTGGCGCGCCGCATGGCAGTCGCAGCTGGGCGGTGGCGGCGTGTTCGTGCGCAGCTCGTCCAACTCGGAAGACCTGCCGGGCTTCAGCGGCGCGGGCCTTTACACCACGGTGCCCAACGTGAAGACCGGCGACGGGCTCGAACTCGCGGTGAAGAAGGTCTGGGCCTCGGTGTTCAACCCCGAGGCCTGGGAGGCGCGCAGCGCCGCGGGCTTCGGCGCCGAGTCGGTGCTGATGGGCGTGTTCGTGCAGACCGCCATCGATTCGACCAACGCCGGCGTGATGATCACCCGCGACCCCTTCGACGCGGGCCATCCGCACGTCACCTACATCTCGGCCAAGCGCGGCATCGGCATCCGCGTGGTCGAGGGCAAGCGCGTGGCGGAGCAGGTGATGTACTCGAGCTGGTCGAAGGCCATCCAGGTGCTCAGCCGCTCGGCCGAGGAGACGGCGCTGCAGCTGGACAAGGACGGCGGCGTGAAGGAAGTGCCCGTGGAAGTGGGCCGCCACGTGCTGACCGACGAGCTGGTGGTGCGGCTGGCGAACGTGGGCGCGGCGGTGAAGCGCACCTTCAACGCGGTCGATCAGGACATCGAGTGGGCGACCGTGGGCGACAAGATCGTGCTGCTGCAGGCGCGGCCGTATGTGGAGCGGCGGCGCTGACGCGAGAACAAGCCAACAAGCCGCGCTGTCAGCCCGGCGGGGTGCGCGGGCGATGGCCCGCCAGCGTGTTCAGCGGAATGCGCAGGTAGGCCACGCCGTTGTCGTCGGGCGGCGGCAACCGGCCGCCGCGCACGTTGACCTGGATCGACGGCAGGATCAGCGTCGGCACTTCGAGCGTGGCGTCGCGCGCGGTGCGCATGCGCACGAATTCGTCTTCGCCGATGCCGTCGCGCACGTGGATGTTGTGGGCGCGCTGCTGCGCCACGGTGCTCTGCCAGCGGGGCTCGCGCGTGGCGGGCGGGTAGTCGTGGCAGACGTACACGACGGTCTCGGGCGGCAGCGCGAGCAGACGGCGCATCGAGCGGTAGAGCTGGCGCGCGTCGCCGCCCGGAAAGTCGGCGCGCGCGCTGCCCAGGTCGGGCATGAACAGGGTGTCGCCGACGAAGACCGCGCCGTCGACGAGGTACGCCATGTCGGCCGGCGTGTGGCCGGGCACGCGCAGGGCCTGCGCTTCGATCTCGCCGATGCGAAAGCGCTCGCCGTCCTGGAAGAGGTGGTCGAACTGGCTGCCGTCGGGCAGGAAGTCGCGCTCCAGGTTGTAGAGGTTGCGGAAGGTGGCCTGCACCGTGCGGATGTGCTCGCCGATGGCGATGCGCCCGCCGGCCTGCGCCTGCACATGGCGCGCGCCCGAGAGGTGGTCGGCGTGCGCGTGGGTTTCCAGGATCCAGTCGACCTGCAAGGCCTGCGCGCGCACGTAGGCCAGCAGGCGGTCGGCCGAGACGGTGTCGGTGTGGCCGGAGCGGAAGTCGTAGTCGAGCACCGGATCGATGACGGCGGCGCGCTTCGTTGCGTGGTCCCAGACCACGTAGGACACCGTGCCCGTCGCGGGATCGAAGAACGCCTGGGTGGTGGCGCGGGGCGTGGTCATGGGTACTCCTTTCGCGAACGAGGTCTGACGCTCATTCAAGCGAATAATATTATATGGATTGATAGAATATAAATTCCCGAACTGACAGTGCCCTCATGAAGACCTCCACGCTCGTCATCGATCCGGCGCAACTGCGTGGCGCGGCCGGCCAGGCGGTCGCCGTGCTCAAGCTGCTGGCCAACGAAGACCGCTTGCTGCTGCTGTGCCAGCTCTCGCAGGGCGAGATGTGCGTGAGCGACCTCGAAAGTGCGCTGGGCATTCGCCAACCCACCTTGTCGCAGCAGCTCTCGGTGCTGCGCACCGAAGGCGTCGTGAACACGCGCCGCGAGGGCAAGAACATCCACTACAGCGTGGCCGACCCGGCCCTGCTCGAGATCCTCGCGGTGCTGTACCGCCTCTACTGTCCGAAGGAGAACTGAAGATGCCCACCATCGACTGGCTTCACTTCACGCCCTGGGCCGCACTGGCCGGCGGCGTGCTCATCGGTCTTTCCGCCGCGATGTTCGTGCTGCTCAACGGGCGCATCGCGGGCGTCAGCGGCGTGCTGGGCGGCCTGCTGCGCCCCATGAAGGGCGACGTGGTCTGGCGCGCGGCCTTCGTGCTCGGGCTGGTCGGCGCGCCGCTCGTGTACGGGCTGTTCGCCGTGCTGCCCGCGGCGCAGATCGACGCGGGCTACGGCACGCTCGCGCTGGCCGGTCTGTTGGTCGGCGTGGGCACGCGCTATGGCGCGGGCTGCACCAGCGGCCACGGCGTGTGCGGGCTGGCGCGGCGGTCGCCGCGCTCGCTGGCCGCCACGGTGGCATTCATCGCCGCAGGGGTCGCCACGGTGTTCGTGATGCGCCACCTGCTGAATCTGTGAACCGGGAGACCTGCCATGTGGACCCCCATCGCCTCTTTGCTCGCCGGCCTTGTCTTCGGGCTCGGCCTCATCGTCTCCGGCATGGCCAATCCGGCCAAGATCCTGGGCTTTCTCGACCTGGGCGGTGCCTGGGACCCATCGCTCGCCTTCGTGATGGCCGGCGCGGTGGCGGTGAGCTCCGTCGGCTTCCTGCTGGCGGGCCGTCGCAAGGACTCGCTGCTCGGCGGGCCGATCACGCTGCCCGGCGTGCGGCACATCGACCGCCGCCTGGTCGGCGGCAGCCTGCTGTTCGGCGTCGGCTGGGGCATCGCGGGCTTCTGCCCGGGACCCGCGCTGGTTTCGCTCGGCACGGGCGAGGTGAAGGCACTGGTCTTCGTGGGCGCGATGCTGCTGGGCATGGGCCTGTTCGAGCTGCTCGAGCGCCGCCGTTGAGCGCCCGGAGCCGATCGCTTGCCTACTTGTAGAGCAGCTGCGGCAGCCACAGCCCGATCTGCGGCCAGATGTACAGCAGCACGATCGCCAGCACCTGGATGCCCATGAACGGCAGCATGCCCAGGAAGATCTGGTTCAGCGTGACGTGCGACGGGCTCACGCCCTTCAGGTAGAAGGCCGCCATGGCCACCGGCGGCGACAGGAACGCCGTCTGCAGGTTCAGCGCCACCAGCAGTCCGAAGAACAGCGGGTCGACGCCGAAGTTGTCCAGCAGCGGAATGAAGATGGGCATGAAGATCACGATGATCTCGGTCCACTCCAGCGGCCAGCCCAGCAGGAAGATGATGACCTGGCTCAGGATCAGGAACTGAACCTTCGTGAGGTTCATGCTCAGGACCCACTCCTCCACGAGCGCCTGACCGCCCAGCAGCGCGAATGCCGCCGAGAAGATGGCCGAACCGACGAAGAGCCAGCACACCATCGCCGAGGTCTTGGCTGTCAGAAAGACCGACTCCTTCAGCACCGTGAGGTTGAGCCGCCGGTAGGCGGCGGCCAGCAGCATGCCGCCCAGCGCGCCCATGGCGGCGGCCTCGGTCGGTGTGGCCAGTCCCAGCACGATGGAGCCCAGCACCGAGAGGATCAGCAGCACCAGCGGGAAGAACGAGGCCAGCAGCATCTTGAAGATCTCGAGCCGCGCGAAACTCAGGAACAGGTAGAACAGCGTGACCATCGCACCGAAGACGGCGAAGGCGACCCACCACCAGGTCGGGGCGGGGCGCACCGAGGCGCCTTCCGATGCGGCCGAGGATGCGGAGGCCGGCGGTTCCGCGACGGCTGCTGCTGCCGGCGCCGCGGCTTCGGAGGCAGCACCGGGCGGTTCGGCCAGCGGGGCTGAAGAAGACGTGGCCGATGCCGGCGTTTCTTCCGAGGGAGGCTCTTGCAGCCCGCCTTCGGGGGGCGGCTCCTGCAGGCTGTCGTTCGACGGGGGCTCCTGCAAGCCGCCCGTGCTGCTTTGGCCACCGGCCGCTGCGGTCGCGCCGATCTCCTGGATCTCGTAGCGCGCCTGCGCTTCCACGGTGGTCACCGACTGGTAGCTCAGGCCCGCGGCCAGCAGGAAGAGCACGCCGGGCATCGCGACGATGCCCAGTTGCTTCAGCACGTGCGAGAACGGTACGTCGGCATTGCGGCGACCCTTCAGGAGCCCGATCAACGCGTGCGCGGCGGGGCTGTCGGCCAGCCGCTGCGACAGTGGCGGCAGGGGCACCATGCGCTCGGCCTGCGACAGCGGCGGCGCCCACTGCGGCTTCAGCCGCGCGATGATGATCACGTACACCACGTACAGCGACGCGAGCATCAGTCCTGGAAAGAACGCGCCCGCATACAACTGCACCACCGACACGCCCGCCGTCGCGCCGTACACGATCAGCAGCACCGAGGGCGGGATCAGGATGCCCAGGCAGCCGCCCGCCGTGATCGCACCCGCCGCCAGCGGCACGCTGTAGCCCGCGCGCAGCATGGCTGGCAGCGCCAGCAGGCCCATGAGCGTGACCACCGCACCCACGATGCCGGTGGCGGTCGCGAAGATGGTGCAGGTGACCAGCGTCGCCACGGCCAGCGCGCCCGGCAGCCGCGCGAGCGCCAGGTGCAGGCTCTTGAAGAGCGACTCGATGAGGTTGGCGCGCTCCACCAGGTAGCCCATGAAGACGAACAGCGGCACGGCGATCAGCACGTCGTTGGCCATCGTCTTGTAGGCCGACTGCACCATCAGGTCGAGCGTGCGGTGCCAGTCGCGGTCGTAGGCCAGCCAGGTGAAGAGCATGCCCATGCCCATCAGCGTGAACGCCGTGGGAAAGCCCAGCATGATCGCCACCACGACGAGCGAGAGCATCAAGAGGCCCAGGTGACCTTGGGTGATGGTGTCGGCGCTCAGCAGCATGGCTGCCGCGCCGACGACGATGATGGCCATGAACGACAGGCCGAACCAGAGTTCGCGACGGATCTTCATCGCGTGGCCTCCTTGGCCACCACCACGCGGTCGAGCGCGGCGATGTCTTCGTCCTTCACGTGCACCATCTCCTTGAGCTTTTCGACGTCGACTTCCTCGACGTCCTGTTCGCGCGAAGGCCAGGCGCCGGTGCGGATGCATTGCACGCAGCGGATGATCTCGACCACGCCCTGCAGCAGCAGCGTGAAACCGGCCAGCGGAATGATGTACTTGAACGGATACAGCGGCAGCGGCTCGGCCGAGAAGGTCTGCTCCCGGATGGCCAGCGACTCGCCCGCATACACCCAGCCGGCCCAGGTCAGCGCGACGATGCCGGGCAGGAAGAACAGAAAGTAGAGCACCAGGTCGACCAGCGCCTGCGTGCGGGGGCGGAAGAAACCGTAGAGCACGTCACCGCGTACATGGCCGTTCTTCGACAGCGTGTAGGCGCCGGCGGTCATGAACATGGCGCCGTACAGCATGATCTGGGCGTCGAGCACCCAGGCGTGCGGGCGGTTCAGCGCATAGCGCGAGAACACCTCCCAGCTGATGAGCAGCGTGAGCAGCAGCGCGCACCAGGAGAACGCCTTGCCGATCCAGGTCGAGAACCGGTCGACGGTCAACAGGAAAGATTGCATCGAAAGGGGCTCCTCGCTGCGGGCGATGCCGCGCGGACGGGCAAGAAAAGAGGGCACCGCGCGGGTGCCCTCGAGTCGGCGGATGACCTCAGGACTTCTTGGCCTTGGCGCCGAAGTAGTGGTTGTAGGCCATCTTGAAATCGACCGTGTAGTCGTTCTGCCATTGGCCTGCGCGCTCGGCAAAGGCCTTCTGCGAGTCGAGCACCTTCTTGAACATCGGGTTCTCGGCCGACTTCTTGGCCACCGTCTTGTCCCACGAAGCCAGTTGCGCACGAAGGATGGCGTCTGGCGTCTTGTAGAACTTGATGCCCGCCTTCTTGAGTTCGATGTAGTCCTGCGAGTTGCGCTGGATCGCCTTCCAGCTCATATCGGCGCTCGCGGCCTGCACCGCGTAGTCGATGATCGACTTGAGCTCGGTCGGCAGCGCCGCGAGCTTGGCCTTGTTGAAAAGAATCTCGAACTGCTCGCCCGACTGGTGGAAGCTCTGCAGCATGCAGTTCTTCGCCACGTCGGGAAAGCCCAGCACTCGGTCGCTCGAGGCATTGTTGAACTCGGCCGCGTCGATCAGGCCGCGGTCCAGGGCCGGCACGATCTCGCCGCCGGGCAGCGGGTTCACGGCCGTGCCCATGTCGGTGAACACATCCACCGCCAGGCCCACGGTGCGGAACTTCAGGCCCTTCATGTCCTCGACCTTGGCCACCGGTTTCTTGAACCAGCCCAGCGGCTGCGTGGGCATCGGGCCGTACAGGTACGACACCACGTCCAGGTTCAGGCTCTTGTAGATCTCCTCGATGAGCGCCTTGCCTCCGCCGTAGTTGTGCCAGGCCAGGACCATGTTGGCGTCCATGCCGAAGCCCGGACCCGAACCCCACAGCGCGAGCGCGGAGTTCTTGCCGTACCAGTACGCGACCACGCCATGCCCGCCGTCGAGCGTGCCCTTGGCCACCGCGTCGAGCAACTGGAACGCGGGCACCACCGAGCCCGCGGGCAGCACTTCGATCTTGAGGCGGCTGCCCGCCATGTCGTTCACCTTCTTCGCGAAGTCCTGTGCGTACTCGTGGAAGATGTCTTTCGCCGGCCAGGTGCTCTGGAAGCGAAGGGACGTGGTCTGCGCCATGCTGACCATCGGTGCCGACATGGCACCTGCGGCCACCGCTGCACCCTTGAGGAGGCTGCGACGGCGGGGCGATTTGCTGTCTGTCATGTGTCTCTCTCCATCCATTGTTCTCTGACCGGAACACCCAGGCCGTCGTCTTCGCGTTATGGTTTCGACTGGCCGCGACCGCCATCTTTGGCGCGGCACCCCCTGCGACAAACAGGGTTTTCACGAACCGGTGAAAAATTTCATCATCCGGCGCGCGGATCGGTCGCCCGAAGCCGCCCAGGACTCCGGGCTTACCCTAAAGATTCAAGAGAGAAAGCAGACATGAGCGAACCCGTTGGAGAAAAAGGCTACGCCGGCGACGTCACGCCCGAACAGGCAGCCCAGTGGATGGCGAGCGGCGAAGCCGTGCTGGTGGACGTGCGCACCGATGCCGAGCGCGAGTGGGTTGGCTACGTGCCCGGCGCCGTGCCGCTGGCGTGGAAGCAGTGGCCGGGCATGGCGCTGAACCCGTCCTTCGACGAGGGCGTGCGCGCCGCCGCCGAGGGGAACAAGAAGCTGGTGCTGCTGTGCCGCAGCGGCGTGCGCTCCATCGCGGCGGCCAAGCGCGCGACAGAGCTGGGGTTCGTGGCCTACAACATCCTCGAAGGCTTTGAAGGCAACCCGGACGAAAGCGGCCATCGTGGCCTGATCGGTGGCTGGCGCAAGCGCGGGCTGCCCTGGCGCCAGAACTAGAGAGCGCCGCCCGCCTCACTCGGACGTGGCCGGGTCGATCACGCTGTACACCCGGTCCACGCGGTTGGCCGGGAAGCCACCGAGTTCCGCGTGCCGGTGCACCAGGGCCTCGTCGGTCGCCTGGTAGACGCAGTAGATCCGGTCGTCGGTCACGTAGCTGTGGATCCACTGAATGTCGGTGCCCATGCTGCTGAGCACCCCGCAGGATTTTTGCGAGATGGCTTTCAGATCCGACGAGGTGAACTTGCCGGCGCCGGGGATGTCTCGCTCGATGACGAACTTGGGCATGTCGGTACTCCTGTCTAGAATCGGTCGAAGGCGACCAGGGTCTATGGTGCCGAGGCGACGCCGCATTGCATTGCCCATCTCGCCGGACTTGTTGACCGAAACCCCGCCTTCGCTTGCCGGGAGGTGCCCATGGATGTCTTGTCGGACGTGCTTCGGACCATCCGCCTGGAGGGCGCCCTGTTCCTGAACGGGGACATGTATGCACCCTGGTGTTTCACGGTACCCAAGGGCGCGGACATCGCACAACTGCTCAGGCCCGGCGCGCAGCGGCTGGCCATCTGCCATCTGGTACTGCAAGGCGAATGCTGGGCCCAGGTCGATGGTGAGGCGCCGATCCGCGCGCACGCCGGCGAAGTGATCGCCGTGCCGCATGGCGATTCGCATGTGCTGGGCAGCGGCCTGCACGATGCGGCCGTGGACATGTCGCATGTGGTGAGCCCGCGGGCGCCCGAACTGGAGCGCATCCGCTACGGCGGCGAAGGCGACCGCACCTTGCTGGTCTGCAGCTGGTTCGCGTACGAAGGCGACGCGCCCCATCCCGTCATGGCGAACATCCCGCGTCTGTTCACCACGCCGTTGCGCAGCAGGCCGGCGGGCCCGTGGATCGAGCAGTCGGTCAACTTCGTGCTGGGTGATGCGGCTTCGCGTGCTCCCGGCTCGGAGATGGTCGCGGCCAAGGTGGCGGAAGTCTTGTTTACCGAAGTGCTGCGCGGTTACATCGAATCCATGCCCGCGAACAACCCTGGCTGGTTGGCTGGCCTTCGCGACCCCCATGTGAGCCGCTGCCTGGCGCTGATGCACGCCGAGCCCGCGCGCAACTGGACGGTCGACGCACTGGCACACGAAACCCACACCTCGCGCAGCGTGCTGGCGGACCGCTTCACCGAACTGGTGGGCGCGCCGCCCATGCACTACCTGGCGCGTTGGCGCATGGTCCTGGCCGCCGGCATGCTGCGCAAGAACCAGGGCAACCTGGCGCGCATTGCCGAAGGCGTCGGCTACGAATCGGAAGCCGCTTTCAACCGCGCATTCAAGCGCGAGTACGGCGTGTCGCCAGGCGCCTGGCGGCAGAACGGCGCCTAGCGACGCCAGGCGCGCGGCGGTGTCGCGCCTGGCTTGATCCGGTGGCGGTCAGAGCGCCGGGATGCGCAGCTTCTGCCCCGGATAGATCTTGTCCGGATGACTCAGCATCGGCTTGTTCGCCTCGAAGATCGCGTTGTACTTGTTGGCATCGCCGTAGTACTTCTTCGAGATGGCCGAGAGCGTGTCGCCGCGCACCACGTCGTGGTACTGGGCGGGTGGCGCAGCGGGGGCGACGAGGTTGTTGTCCACGCTCGTGACGTTCGCCACGTTGCCCGCGGCCAGTGCAGCTTTTTCGCTGGCTTCCTGCGAGGGCGCCTGGCCCGCGAGGGTGACGACGCCGCTGCTCGCGGTGTAGGTCACTTCCAGTCCGGTGAGGCCGAGGTTCTGGGTCTCGATGTAGGTCTTGATGGCCGCGGCGGCTGCCGTGTTCGCATCGGGCGTGGCCGCCTGGGCCGACGAACCGCCGAACAGTTTTTCACCGGCTTCCTTGATGAAGCTGAGCAATCCCATGGTTTTCTCCTTGTGCCGTGGTGGATGGAAAAGGCGAATGTAGGGGCGGAACCGGATGGGTCCACGTAGTCCCGCGCCGCGAGTGTCAAGGAGGTGCCAGCAGGATTAACAACAAAGTCGCAATAATCGCGCGCATGTCTTCCCCCTTCCTCGCCATCGACATCGGCAACACCCGGCTTAAGTGGGCGCTCTACGAGGGGGCCTTCCCCGGCGCGGCACTGCAGGCCCACGGTGCCGAGTTTCTCGACCACATCGAACGGCTGGCCGATGGCCCCTGGGCCGACCTGCCCGCGCCCGGTTCCATGCTGGGCTGCGTGGTGGCCGGCGACACGTTGCGACGGCGCGCGGAAGAGCAGATCACCGAGCGCTTCGACTGCACCCCCCGCTGGGTGGTTTCGAGTGCGGGCGAGGCCGGCATCGTCAACGGCTACGACCACCCGACGCGGCTGGGCGCTGACCGCTTCGTCGCCATGATCGGTGCGCGCCATCGCATGCTGGCGCAAGGGCCCGAGCGGCCGATGGTGGTGGTGCTGATCGGTACGGCCGTCACGGTCGAGGCGATCGATGCCAGCGGCAAGTTCCTGGGCGGCCTGATCCTGCCGGGCCACGGCATCATGCTGCGCGCGCTCGAGTCGGGCACGGCGGGTCTGCACGTGCCGACCGGCGAGGTGCGTGAATTTCCCACCAACACCAGTGACGCCCTCACCAGCGGCGGCACTTACGCCATTGCCGGAGCGGTCGAGCGCATGGTGCAGCACGTGCGCTCGCACTGCGGCGCCGAGCCGGCCTGCTTCATGACCGGCGGCGCGGGCTGGAAGATGGCGCCCGCCATGAACGGGCACTTCGAACTCGTCGAGAGCCTCATCATGGACGGCCTGCTCGTCATCGCGAAGGAACGGGCGCCGGCCGCCGGCTGACCCGTCCTTCTCTCGGAGTCTCAGGGCTTCATCAGCGCCTCGCCCATGGCGTGGAAGGCGGGCAGGGTCAGCGGGTCGTTGCCCGCGTTCGCCGCGATGGGGTGCGCGGCGTAGCGCACGATCACCATCTCGGCCTTCGGATCGACATAGATGCTCTGGCCGTGGATGCCGCGCGCCATGTACGCGCCGTGCGGGTTGTGCGAGACCCACCACATGTTCCGGTAGCTCCAGCCCGGCAGCAGCGCGTAGCCCGCCTTCGCGAACTTGGCCGGATCGGCGCCGCGCTGGATGTCTTCCACCACCGCCTTCGGAATTGCCTGCTGCCCGTTGGGCGCGCGTCCGCCGTTGCGCAGCGTTTCGCCGAAGCGTGCGATGTCGCGCAGCACGGTGTTCAGGCCGCCGCCGCCCGATTCGGTGCCGATGCGGTCGACCATGAAGTACGCGTCCTGTTCGGCGCCGATGCGGCGCCAGATCTTCTCGCTCAGCAGGTCGGCCAGCGAGCGGTTGGATGCGCGGCGCATGATCCAGGCGAGCACCTCGGCGTTGACCGTCTTGTAGGCAAAGGCATCGCCGTGCGTGCCTTCCTTCTTGAGCGTGGCCAGGAACTCGTAGAACGACTTCGGCCCCGTGTAGTTCGGGCCCTGCGGCAGCATGCCGCCGGCGCGTGCGTAGTCGAAGACCTCGGCCTTCGGGTCGGCGTAGTTCTCGGAGTAGCGCACGCCGATGGTCATGTCCATCACCTGGCGCACGGTGGCGTCGCCGTAGGCCGTGTCCTTGAGTTCGGGCAGGTACTTGGTGACCGGCGCCGACGGGTCGAGCGTGCCCTCGTCGGCAAGGATGGCCGCCAGCGTGCCCACGAAGGACTTGGTGACCGACATCGCGATGTGCGGACGCTCGGGCGTGAGCGCGCCGAAGTACTTCTCGTAGACCACCTGCCCGCGATGCAGCACCAGGATGCCGTCGGTGTAGGTGCGCGAGATCATCTGGCCGAAGGTCTGCGGCTCGCCGCCGCCCATGGGCTGGAAGCGCACGGCCTCGATGTCGATGCGCGGCGTGGCGGCCGGTAGCGGGCTGGCCGCGCCGGGGCCGCGCCACACGTTGGCCGTGGGCACCGTCTCGCGCACGTGCGAGAAGGTCCAGCGGGTGCGCGGGTAGACGCCGCCGGCCGGGTTGTCGAAGGTGATCTGCTTGTCGGGCGGCGGCGGGAAGCCCTGCATCCAGCCCAGGGCCTGGACCGAGGTGGCGGCGGGATCGGGCAACGCGGCGGGCGTCTGGGCGAGGCTGGTGTTCACGGCAAGGAGTGTGAAGGCGGCGGCGACCGCCGTGCGTTGGAAGACGACAGAACGAAAGAATGGCATGCAACGGGCTCCGAGGAAAAAACGGGATTCATGCAACTGGCGGGATGCAGTCGGGAGACACCGCAGAACCGGCTTTGCCGGGCTGCAGGTGTCGCCCCCGGCGAGGGGTTGGCGAAGCGACACGAAGTGCGCGAAGCCTGGGGGCGAGCCTTACCTGCCGGTGAAGCGCGCGGGGCGGCGCTCGATGAAGGAGCGCACACCCTCGGCCGCGTCCTCGCTGTTCGACAGCCGCTTCTGCGTCTCGATGAACTCCGCCACTGCCGCGAGCGGCCCGTGTTCGATCGCTTTCAGCACGTTGAGCCGCGTGGCCTGCACCGCCAGCGGGGCTTGTGCCGCGATGCGCTGCGCGATCTGCAGCGCTGCGTCGAGCTCCTGCCCGGCGGGCACCACCTTCTGCACGAAGTTCAGGCGGTAGGCCTCGTCGCTGCCGAACTCGTCGGCCGTCAGCAGATGCAGCATCGCGTTGCCCAGGCCCGCGCGCTCGGCCATGCGCAGCGTGGCGCCGCCCGTGGCCATGATCCCACGCTGCACTTCCATCTGCGAGAAGCGGCAGTTGTCGGCCGCCACCACGATGTCGGCGCCCAGCATCAGCTCGATGCCCACCGTGAAGCAGATGCCCTTGACGGCCGCCACCATCGGCTTGGTGCGGCGCCGGTAGCCTTCCAGGCCGAAGTCGTGCGGCTCCACCAGCCCGGGCGGGATCGCCTTCTCGCCGCGCTTCATGTACTCGGTGACCGCGGGCAGGTCGAGCCCGGCCGTGAAGTGGTCGCCGAAGGCATGCAGCACGCCCACGTGCAGGTCGGGGTCGTCGTCCAGGCGCGTGTAGGCCTCGGCGAGCTGCCTGAACATCGGCGGCGTCCAGCCGTTGCGCTTGGCCGGGCGGTTGATGCCGATCAGCAGCACATGGTCGATCACCTGGGTGTCGATGCAGCCTTCGACAGGCGGGGTGGTGGGGGTGGCGGTCATGCGAGCGGTCTCCTGTTCTTGTCTTGTCGAGAAACACCGCGGAACCGGCTTTGCCGGGCCGCTGGTGTTGCCCCCTGGAAGGGGGTGGGCGCTGCCACACGAAGTGGGCAAGCCTGGGGGTCAGTACGTATACACGCCACGGCCGGTCTTGCGGCCCAACTGGCCGGCGGCGACCATTTCCTTCAGCAGCGGGCAGGGGCGGTACTTCGAGTCGCCGAACTGCTCCAGGTACACCTCCATCACGGCCAGGCACACGTCCAGGCCGATCATGTCGGCCAGCGCCAGCGGACCGATGGGCTGGTTGCAGCCCAGCTTCATGCCGGCGTCGATGTCCTCGGCCGTGGCCAGGCCCTCGGCCAGCACGAAGAAGGCCTCGTTGATCATCGGCACCAGGATGCGGTTGACCACGAAGCCCGGCGCGTTCTTCACGGTGATGGGCGACTTGCCCAGCTTCTCGGCCAGCGCCTTCACGGCGTCGTGCGTGGCGTCGCTCGTGAGGTAGCCGCGGATCAGCTCCACCAGCGCCATCATCGGCACCGGGTTGAAGAAGTGCATGCCGATGAAGCGGTCGGCGCGCGAGGTGGCGGCGGCCAGTTGCGTGATCGAGATCGACGAGGTGTTCGACGCGATGATCACCTCGGGGCCTACCAGTTCGTCGACCTGCTTGAGGATCTTGAGCTTGAGCGCGTGGTTCTCGGTGGCGGCCTCGATGACCAGCTGCGCGCCCTTCAGGTCGGCGTAGTCGGTCGAGCCCTTGATCAGCGCCAGCGCGGCGGCCTTCTGCTCGACGGTGAGCTTTTCCTTCTTGATGAGGCGGTCGAGGCTGCCCGAGATGGTGGCAATGCCCTTGTCGACGGCCGCCTGGGCCACGTCGATCATCACCACGTTGACACCCGAGACCGCGCAGGCCTGGGCGATGCCGTTGCCCATCGTGCCGGCACCGATGATGCCTACCGTTTGAATCGTCATGAGAAATGCTCCTTGAACAGAAAGAAAAGAGAAAAAGGGGAGGCGAGGGCGGGCGCGGGGCCGCCGTCGCGGGGATGGCGGCCATTGTGAATCACCCCCGGGAGGGCACCGTTCCCGTCGGCGACACCCGTGCCGGGTGGCTTACAGTGCGGCGATTGTCTTCAACCACTTTTCGAGCCCTCGCATGACCACCCTCGGCACCCCCCTTTCCCCCTCCGCCACCCGCGTGATGCTGCTCGGCTCCGGTGAACTCGGCAAGGAGGTGCTGATCGCCCTGCAGCGCCTGGGCGTCGAGACCATCGCGGTCGACCGCTACGAGAACGCGCCCGGCCAGCAGGTGGCGCACCATGCGCGCACCATCACCATGAGCGACCCTGAGCAGCTCAAGGCGCTGATCGAGGCCGAGAAGCCCGCGCTGGTGGTGCCCGAGATCGAGGCCATCGCCACGCCCATGCTGCAGCAGCTGGAAGACGCCGGCGTGGTGCGCGTGATTCCCACGGCCCGCGCCGCCCGCCTCACGATGGACCGCGAGGGCATCCGCCGCCTGGCCGCCGAGACGCTGGGCGTGCCCACCAGCCCCTACAAGTTCTGCGACTCGTTGGCCGAGCTACAGGCGGCCATCGACGCCGGTATCGGCTACCCCTGCATCGTGAAGCCCGTGATGAGCAGCTCCGGCAAGGGCCAGAGCAAGATCGACGGCCCGGCCGACGTGCAGAAGGCCTGGGACTACGCCATGGCCGGCGGCCGCGTGAGCCATGGCCGCGTGATCGTCGAGGGTTTCATCGACTTCGACTACGAGATCACGTTGCTGACCGTGCGTGCCAAGGACGCGGCGGGCGCCGTCGAAACGAAGTTCTGCGATCCCATCGGCCATGTGCAGGTCAGCGGCGACTATGTCGAGAGCTGGCAGCCGCACCCGATGGCGCCCGCCGCGCTGCAGAAGGCACAGCAGATCGCGCAGGCCGTCACGGCCGACCTGGGCGGGCAGGGCCTGTTCGGCGTCGAGCTGTTCGTGAAGGGCGACGAGGTCTGGTTCAGCGAGGTCAGCCCGCGTCCGCACGACACCGGCATGGTCACCATGGCCACGCAGTGGCAGAACGAGTTCGAGCTGCACGCGCGCGCGATCCTCGGCCTGCCGGTCGACACCTCGCTCAAGAGCCCGGGCGCCAGCGCTGTGATCTACGGCGGCGTGGACGCCACTGGCATCGCCTTCGACGGCGTGGCCGAAGCGCTGCAGGTGCCCGGCAGCGACATCCGCCTGTTCGGCAAGCCCGAGAGCTTCGTCAAGCGCCGCATGGGCGTGGCGCTGGTGCATGCGGCCGACACCGACACGGCGCGCACGCTCGCCAAGGAAGCGGCCTCGCGCGTGAAGCCCCGCACGGTCTGAGCGACCCGGCTCTCCGGGTGAACCCGCGAGCGGGCCCCCGGTAGCCAGTTTTCGCAAGCGGGCCGTGGTGGGCCCGGGCATCGTGCAGGTCTCGCCAGGACGCCGGTCGGGTGCGGGTGCATGCGGATACCACGCAGGCACCCCGCCCTCCACACTGAGCGCTCCGTTCGATTCACCGGAGACACCATGCTGCATCCCCAGGCGCGCGCCTTGCTGGATTTCATTGAAGCGCGCGGCATTCCGCCGACCCACACCCTGTCGCCCGCCGACGCGCGGGCCTTCTACCGGGAGCGCCGCGCCGCGACGCAGCCGCTGCCCGCCGAGGTGGCCGACGTGCGCGACCTGCAGGCCGACGGACCGCACGGCACCATTCCGGTGCGGCTGTACAAGCCACTCGGCGCTGCTGCCAGTGCAGGCCCGCTGCCCGTGCTCGTGTACTACCACGGCGGCGGCTGGGTCATCGGCGACCTCGACACGCACGACGTGCTGTGCCGCGAGCTGGCCAACGGCGCGGGCTGCGCGGTGGTGGCGGTCGACTACCGCATGGGCCCCGAGCACCGCTTTCCCACCGCCGTCGACGACGTGCTTGCCGCCACGCGCTGGGTGCGCCGCGAAGCCGCCGCACTGGGGCTCGATGCCAGCCGTCTCGCGGTGGGCGGCGACAGCGCCGGCGGCAACCTCGCGGCCGTGGTGTCGATCGCTGCGCGCGACGCGGGTGATTTGCCGGTCGTGTTCCAGCTGCTGATCTACCCGGCCACCGACATGCGCCGCGGCCATCCGTCGCACCAGACGAACGGGCAGGGCTACCTGCTCACGCGCGACACGATGACCTACTTCCACGACCACTACATCACCGACACGAAGCACGACCTCGACTGGCGCGCCTCGCCGCTGCTGCACACCGACCTCGCGGGCCTGCCGCCCGCGCTGGTGCTCACCGCCGGCTACGACCCGCTGCGCGACGAGGGCGCGGCCTATGCCGAGGCGCTCACGGCCGCCGGCAACCGCGCGAACTACGTGTGCTTCGAGCGCCAGATCCATGGCTTCATCACCATGGGCAAGGTGCTCGACGAAGCCCACACCGCGGTCGCGTTGTGTGCGGCGGAACTGCGCCGCGCGTTCACACAGGCACAGCCCCAGGCCTAGGGAAAGTCCCCGCGCAAATGGCTGCCGCGCGCACGGCCCCCGCCGCTACGATCCAGCGAACACGACGCCACCCCCCGGTCGGACGTCGGCCACCGATGCAGGAGACAGACACCATGCAGCGAACCAGGACGTCGACGCCTTCGGGCGGCGATGCACGGCAGGGCGAACGCCTCATGTGGCTCACGCCGCAGCGCGTCTTCTACGCCGGGCTGCTCGGCGCCACGGCCGAGCGCGCGATGGGCGGGCACGGCGTGTACGTGTCGCCCACCGGCGCGCCGCCCAACCGCATCCGCATCGGCGGTGGGGCCTGGCAGAGCGGTGAGTTCATCGTGGTGCCGCCGCATGTGCCGCACCAGGTCGAGAGCGCGTGCCCGCTGATCTTCAACCTGCTGATCGAATCGGAGTCGGTCGATCCCGCTCGCATGCCGGCCTTCATGCAGCACTGCGGTCCGGTCGATGCGCCGGCCTTCGTGCAACGCATGCGCGACACCCACGCCCACCTGCTGGCGGCCTCGGCCCGCGGCATCGACTTTGAGGGATTCGATTTCGACGCGCTGTTCTTCGACGGCCCGCTCGCGCCGCGCCCGCTCGATGCGCGCATCCGCAAGGTGGTCGACATGCTCGTGGCCGACCCGGCCACGCCCGCCTCGGCGGAAGACTGCGCGGCCTCGGTGCACCTGTCGTTCTCGCGCTTCCTGCATCTGTTCAAGCAGGAGACCGGCATGGCCTTCCGTGCCTTCCGTGCGTGGAAGCGCGCGCGCAGCCTGCTGCGCCATGTGCAGCAGACCAGCACGTTGACCGACATCGCGCTGGACACGGGCTACCCCGATTCCACGCACTTCAGCCATTCGATCCGCCAGGTCTACGGGCTCAAGCCCAGCGACATCGTGGCGGGCTCGCGCCGCCTCGCGCTGCACGACGCGGCCGGCGGGTTCCGGCAGTAGCGCCAGGCGGGACGGCATCGCATGCAGATCCTCCAACTCCTGCTGTCGGGCATCGCACAAGGCTGCATCTACGGCCTGATCGCGCTCGGCTTCGTGCTGATCTACAAGGCCACTGAAACGGTGAGCTTCGCGCAGGGCGACCTGATGATGCTCGGCGCGTTCGGGGCCTTCGCGGGCATGTCGCTGTTCGGCATGCCGTTCTGGCTCGCGGCGCTCCTGGCCGTGGTGGCCATGGCGGCCTTCGGCGTGCTGCTGGAGCTGGTGGTGATCCGACCGATCCTCGGGCAGCCGCAGTTCTCCATCGTGATGCTGACCATCGGCATTGCCTACGTGGCGCGCGGCCTCATCACCATGGTGCCGGGCATCGGCACCGACACCCACACGCTGGCCGTGCCCTACAAGGACCAGATCTGGAAGCTCGGCGAGCTGGTGGTGAACCTGGAGCAGTTCGTGATCATCGTGGCCACCGCGATCCTGTGCGGCCTGCTGTTCGCGATGTTCCGCTACAGCAAGCTCGGCATCGCGATGCAGGCCTCGTCGCAGAACCAGCTCGCGGCCTATTACATGGGCATTCCGGTGAAGCGGCTCAACGGGTTGGTGTGGGGGCTCGCCGCCGCGGTGGCCGCCATTGCCGGCATGCTGCTCGCGCCCATCACCTTCGTGCACGCGAACATGGGTTTCATCGGCCTGAAGGCCTTTCCGGCGGCGGTGGTGGGCGGCTTCGGCAGCCTGCCGGGCGCGATCGTCGGAGGGCTGGTGATCGGCATCGTCGAGTCGTTCGCGGGCTTCTATCTGCCCGACGGTTTCAAGGACACGGCACCGTACATCGTGGTGCTGCTGATGCTCATGATCAAGCCGAACGGCCTCTTCGGCGAAAAGCTGCGCAAGAAGGTCTGAACATCCCATGCGCTTCATCTTCAAAACCAGCTACGACCAGGACATCCGCCTCGCGCGGCACGGCGGCCATGTGTTCTGGTACGGCCTGCTCGTGGCCTTTCTGCTTGTGGCGCCGTGGATCATCGACGAGTACTGGCTCGCGCAGCTGACCTTCGTGCTGATCTACGGCATCGTCGGCCTGGGGCTGATGCTGCTGGCGGGCTTCACGGGGCAGTTCTCCATCGGGCATGCGGCCTTCCTCGGAACGGGCGCCTACACGCAGGGCGTGCTGACCAACATGGGCGTGCCGTTTCCGCTCGCGCTGCTTGCGTCGGCTGCGCTGTCGGCTGCGGTGGGCGTGGTGGTGGCGCTGCCGGCGTTGCGCGTGAAGGGCATCTACCTGGGCATTGCGACGCTGTCGTTCGGCTTCATCGTCGAGGAAGTGTTCGCGCGCTGGGAAAGCGTGACGGGCGGCAATGCGGGCCTGCACGTGAAGTCGCCGCAGCTGTTCGGCTGGTCGCTGGGGTCGGGCGAAGGCTTCTACTTTCTCTGCCTGGTGGTCGCGGTGGTGGCCACGCTGGGCATCCTGAACCTGCTGCGTTCGCCGACCGGGCGTGCCTTCGTGGCGATCCGCGATTCGGAGATTTCGGCGCAGAGCATGGGCATCCACCTGGCGCGCTACAAGACGATGTCGTTCGCGATCTCGGCCGCGCTCGCGGGGCTCGGCGGCGCCTTGTATGCGCACAAGCTGAGCTTCATTTCGCCGGACCAGTTCAACATCCTGCAATCGATCGACCTGCTGCTGATGGTGGTGATCGGCGGGCTGGGCTCGGTGCACGGCGCGTTCCTGGGCGCGATCTTCCTGATCGCGATGCCGCAGCTGATCTCGATGGGCAAGGACTGGCTGCCGGCCGTCGTCGGACAGGCGCCGGGCCTGCAGGGGCTGGTGTACGGGCTGGTGCTGATCGCCTTCGTGCTGTTCGAGCCGCTGGGCCTGTACGGCCGCTGGCTGAAGATCCGCACCTGGCTGCAACTCTTCCCGTTCTACCGCAAGGGTTTGTTCAAGCGGCAGAAGTCATTCACCAAATCGGATCGACTCAGATGAGCAGCGACGTTCTTCTGTCGGCGAAAGACCTGAGCGTGCGCTTCGGCGGCGTGCTCGCGGTCAACAAGGTGAGCTTCGACGTGCGGCGCGGCGAGGTGTTCACGCTGATCGGCCCGAACGGCGCGGGCAAGACGACGGTGTTCAACCTCATCAGCCGCATCTACACGCCGACCACCGGCGAGATCACCTGGCATGGCGAAGCGGGCGGGCCGCTGGCGCTGACGCAGCAGGCGCCGCACGCGATTGCCGCGCTGGGCATTGCGCGCACCTTCCAGAACATCGAGCTGTTCGAGCATGCGACCGTTCTGCACAACCTGCTGATCGGTCGCCACACGCACCGGCAGACAGGCTTCTGGAGCGAGGTGTTCTTCACGCCGGCCACGCGCCGCGCCGAGATCGCGGCGCGCGAGAAGGCGGAGCAGGTGATCGACCTGCTCGACCTGCAGCACTACCGCGACTCGATGGTGGCGGGCCTGCCCTACGGCGTTCGCAAGGTGGTGGAGCTGGCGCGCGCGCTGTGCACCGAGCCCAAGCTGCTGCTGCTCGATGAGCCTTCTTCGGGTCTCAACGTCGAGGAGACGGCGGACATGGCGTTCTGGATCCAGGACATCCAGCATGAGCTGGGCGTGTCGGTGCTCATGGTCGAGCACGACATGTCGCTGGTTTCCAAGGTGTCGGACCGCGTGCTGGCGATGAACCAGGGCGAGGTGCTGGCCACGGGCTCGCCGCGCGAGGTGCAGGCCGATCCGCGGGTGATCGAGGCCTACCTTGGCACGGTGGACGATGTGAGCAGCTTGAGGAGGGTGGCCGCATGAGCGACGTCGTGCTTCAACTGCTCAATGTCGAAAGCGCCTACGGCCCGATCAAGGCCATCCGCGGCGTGAGCCTGAAGGTCCGCAAGGGCGAGATCGCGACGGTGCTCGGCTCCAACGGCGCGGGCAAGACGACGATCCTCAAGACCATCTCCGGCATCATCGATCCGCGCAAGGGCAGCATCGAGTTCCAGGGCCAGGACATCACGGCCAAGGACCCGGCCCACATCGTGCAGCAGGGCCTGAGCCACGTGCCCGAGGGGCGCGAGGTGTTCCCGCTGCTGTCGGTGAAGGACAACCTGCTGATGGGCGCCTACACGCGGAAAGACCGCGACGGCGTGGCGCGGGACATCGAGACCGTCTTCACCTACTTCCCGATCCTGCGCGAGCGCGCCACGCAGGACGCCGGCCTGCTCTCGGGCGGTCAGCAGCAGATGCTGGCCATCTCGCGCGCGATCATGGCGGCGCCGCATCTCATCCTGCTCGACGAACCCAGCCTGGGCCTGAGCCCCAAGCTCACGAAGGAAATCTTCGAGATCGTGGTACGCATCAACCGCGAGCGCGGCACCACGATCCTGCTGGTGGAGCAGAACGCGAACATGGCGCTCAACGCCGCCGACCACGGCTACGTGCTCGAGAACGGGCGCATCGTCATGGAAGACTCGTGCGAACGCCTGCGCGAAAAGGATGACATCAAGGAGTTCTACCTCGGTGTCAAGGACGACGGCGTGCGCGGCGAGCGGCGCTGGAAAAAGAAGAAGACCTGGAGGTAGCCGTCGCCATGCAAGGACTCTGGGATCTCCGAACCATCGAACCCGGCCACGACATCCTCGTGCCGGGCGACACGCTGTCCGCCATGTTCTGGAACGCCGTGCGCCAGCGCGGCGACAACATCTGGATGCGGCAGAAGGAACTGGGCATCTGGCGCAGCTGGAGCTGGCGCCAGACCGCCGACGCCGTGCGCGAGATCGCGGCCGGCCTGCAGGCGATCGGCTTCACGCGCGGCGAGTGCGCGTCCATCCTTTCCAACACCGTCATCGAATGGGTGCTGGCCGACCTGGCGGTGCTGAGCTGCGGCGGTGTGTCCAACGGCATCTACCCGACCGACGCCGCGTCGCAGGTGCAGTACCTGTGCGAAGACTCGCGCACCACCGTGCTCTTCGTGGAAGACGACGAGCAGCTCGACAAGGCGCTCGAAGTCCGCGAGACCCTGCCGGGCCTGCACCGCGTGGTCGTGTTCGACATGGAAGGCCTGCGCGAGCTCGACGACCCGGGAGTGATGAGCCTGGACGCGCTGCGCGAACTCGGGCGCACCCACCTGGCCAGCGACCCGCAGGCGGTCGAGCGCAGCGTCGCTGCCTGCCGGCCCGAGGATCTCGCGATCCTGGTCTACACCTCGGGCACCACCGGCAAGCCCAAGGGCGCGATGCACAGCCATGCCGGCCTCGTCTACACCGCGCGTGGATACAACACGCTCATCGCGCAGGACGACAAGGACGAGCGCATGTGCTTCCTGCCGCTGTGCCACATCGCCGAGCGCATGGGCGGCGAGTACTTCGCGATGTACACCGGCTCGATCCTCAACTTCGTAGAGAACCCCGAGACGGTGCCCGAGAACGTGCGAGAGATCGCGCCCACCGTGTTCACGGCGGTGCCGCGCGTGTGGGAGAAGTTCTATTCGGGCGTGATGATCGCGCTCAAGGAGGCCAGCCCGCTGCAGCAGGCGGCCTACAAGTGGAGCATCGGCGTGGGCGAGGCCATCGCCGACAAGGTGCTGGCCGGCGAGGAGATCGGCGGGGGTCTGCGCCTGAAGTTCCGGCTCGCCCGGCTGTTGGCGCTGGACAACGCGCGCAAGCTCATCGGCATCCACCGTGCGCGTTTTCTCGTGACCGGCGCGGCGCCCATTTCGCCCGAGCTGGTCAAGTGGTACCTCGCGCTGGGCGTGCCCATGCTCGAGGTGTGGGGCATGACGGAGTCGTGCGGCGCGTCCACCGCGGTGCCCGTGACGCGTATCAAGCCGGGCTCCATCGGCCCGGCCACAGGCTACAACGAGGTGCGCATCGATCCGGCCACCAGCGAGATCCTGGTGCGCGGCCCCAATGTCTTCATGGGCTACCTCAACCTGCCCGAGAAGACCGCCGAGACCATTGACGCCGACGGCTGGCTGCACACCGGTGACGTGGGTGTGATGGACGAGGACGGGTATTTCCGCATCACCGACCGGATGAAAGACATCATCATCACGGCAGGCGGCAAGAACGTGACCCCGAGCGAGCTGGAGAACGAGCTCAAGTTCAGCCTCTACATCACCGATGCCGTGGTGATCGGCGACAAGAGGCCCTACCTCACGGTGATCGTCATGATCGATCAGGAGAACGTCGAGAAATTCGCGCAGGACCACGACGTGCCGTTCAGCAACTACGAGAGCCTGACGCGCACGCAGGAAGTGCAGGACCTGATCCAGGGCGAGGTCGATCGCGTCAACGCCAAGTTCGCGCGCGTCGAGCAGATCAAGAAGTTCTTCCTGCTCGAGACGCAACTGAGTGCCGAGGACGAGGAGCTCACGCCGACGATGAAGCTCAAGCGCAAGCTCGTGCAGACCAAATACGCCGAGCGTATCGACGCCATGTACCGCTGACCTCTTTTCTGTCAACCCGAGGAGACAACGCAATGACGAAGCTCAAGACATTGACGACGCTGGCCGTGCTGGGCCTGATCGCGACGCTCGCGTCCGCGCAGCAGCAGGGCGTGAGCAAGGACGAGATCCGCATCGGCACGATCCAGGACCTGTCCGGCCCGCTCGCGGGCTTCGGCAAGCAGGCGCGCAACGGCATGCAGCTGCGCGTGGACGAACTCAACGAGCAGGGCAACGTCAACGGGCGCAAGCTCAGGCTCTTCGTCGAAGACTCGGGCTACGACCCGAAGAAGGCGGTGCTGGCGGCGCAGAAGCTGGTCAACCAGGAAAAGATCTTCATCATGGCCGGCCACATCGGCACGGCGCAGAACATGGCGGCGATGCCGGTGCAGTTCGACAAGAACGTCGTCAACTACATGCCCATCACGGCGGCGCGCGAGATGTACGAGCCGCTGAACCGGCTGAAGTATTCGTTCGCGGCCACCTACTACGACCAGATCCGCCTGGCGCTGCCCAAGATGATCAAGGACAAGGGCGCCAAGAAGGTCTGCACGATCTACCAGGACGACGAGTTCGGGCTCGAAGTGCAGCGCGGCGCCGAGGCCGGCCTGAAGGCCGCGGGCATGGAGCTGACCGAGAAGACCTCGTTCAAGCGCGGCGCCACCGACTTCAGCTCGCAGGTCGCGAAGATGAAGGCCGCCAACTGCGACCTCGTGGTGCTCGGCACCATCATCCGCGAGACCATCGGCACCGTGGGCGAGTCGCGCAAGACGGGCTTCAACCCGACCTTCCTGGGTTCGAGCGCTGCGTACACCGACCTGATCCACAAGCTCGGCGGCAAGGCCATGGACGGCATCTACGCCACCATGACCGTGCAGAACCCCTACACCGACGAGCAGTCGCAGCCGCTGCGCTTCTGGGCCAACAAGTACAAGACCAAGTTCAACGAAGACCCGACCGTGTTCTCGGTGTACGGCTACGTGATCATCGATTCGTTCATCAAGGCCGCGACCAAGGCCGGCCCGAACCTCACGACCGACAGCTTCATCAAGGCGATGGACAGCATCACCTTCGAGCCCGACATGTTCGGCAGCCCGAAGAGCACCTACACCGCCACCAAGCGCCTGGGCAACGACCAGTCGCGGCTGTCGCAGATCAAGGACGGCAAGTGGGTGGTGGTTTCGGACTACGTGACTCCCTGATCGTCCGCCTCGGTGCCGGGGCAGGCGGCTATATTTCGCGACAACTTATCGCGAGGTCGCCATGCCCCAGTACTGGTTGATGAAATCCGAGCCCGACGAGGTCTCGATCGACGATGCCCTCGCCGCGCCCGGCGCCACCGTGGCGTGGACCGGCGTGCGCAACTACCAGGCGCGCAACTTCATGCGCGACGGCATGAAGGTCGGCGACGGCGTGTTGTTCTATCACTCGAGCTGCCCCGAGCCCGGCATTGCCGGCATCGCGCGCGTGGCCTCGGGCATCAAGCCGGACCCGACGCAGTTCGACGCGAAGTCGCCGTACTACGACGCCAAGTCGAAGCCGGAAGATCCGCGCTGGCTGCTGGTCGATGTGCAGGCGGTGCGCAAGACGCGACTGCTGCCGCTGCCTGAGTTGCGGGCCAGGCCTGAGCTGGCCGAGCTGGTCATCCTGCGCAAGGGCAACCGGCTGTCGATCACGCCGGTCGAGCCGGCGCACTGGAAGGTGATCGAGAAGATGCTGGGCTGAAGCCAGCGCCCGCTGCTCAGCCCACCTTCGACAGAATCGGGAACAGCTTGCCGAGCCCGTCGGCCATCACTTCCACCGCGAGCGCCGCGAGGATCAGGCCCATCAGCCGCGTCATGATGTTGATGCCGGTCTTGCCGAGCACCCGCGCGATCGGCTGCGCGAGCGAGAAGGCCAGCGCGGTCGCCAGCGCCACCACCACGCCGTAACCCACGAGCACGGCCAGTTCCCACAAGTGACGCGCCTTGTCGGCGTAGATCACCACCGTGGAAATGGCAGCCGGGCCGGTGAGCAGCGGGATGGTGAGCGGCACCACCGCGATGGAGGCGCCCATCGACGCCTTCACCTCCACCGCGCGCAGCTCATCGACGTTGGTCTTGCTCTCGGCCGGCTGCGCGTTGAGCATCGAGATCGAGCTCATGAGCAGCAGCAGACCGCCGCCGACCTGGAAGCTCGCGATCGAGATGCCGAAGAAGGACAGCAGCTGCAGCCCGATGAGCGCGCTCACGGCAATCACCACGAAGGCGCTGAAGGCCGACATGCGCACCGTGCGCTTGCGCTGGGCGTCGGAGTAGTCCTGCGTGTAATGGATGAAGAAGGGCACGATGGCCAGCGGGTTGACGATGGCCACCAGCGTGACCAGCGGCTTGATGAGGTCCATCGAGGTGCTCATCGCTCAGCGTCCTCCGGTCACGTCGAGCAGGGCCATGGTGGTGTAGCTGGCCTCGGGCGAGAGCAGCCACAGGATCGCGCCGGCGATTTCTTCCGGTGTGCCGGTGCGTTTCATGGGCACGGTGGGCGCGAGTTCGAAGGCGCGCTCGGGCATGCCGCCCGAGGCATGGATCTCGGTGTCGATGAGGCCGGGGCGCACCGCGTTCACACGGATGCCTTCCTCGGCCACTTCCTTGGCCAGGCCGATGGTCAGCGTGTCGATGGCGGCCTTGCTGGCCGCGTAGTCGACGTATTGGCCCGGCGAGCCCAGGCGCGCGGCGCCGCTGGAGATGTTGACGATGGCACCGCCCGCGCCGCCGTACTTCGTGCTCATGCGCTTCACCGCCTCGCGCGCGCAGACGAAGCTGCCGATCACGTTGATGCGGAACATGCGCTCCATGCGCGCCACGCTCATCTCGTCGACGCGCGCCTGCATGTCGACGATGCCCGCGTTGTTGACCAGTGCGGTGAGGCGGCCGAGCTTGGCGTCGACCTTCGCGAACATCGCGAGCACCTGGGCCTCGTCGCCCACGTCGGCCTGCACGGCCATGGCGGTGCCGCCGCCCGCGCGGATGGTGCGCACCACCTCGTCGGCCGCCAGCGAGTTGCTGGCGTAGTTCACGGCCACGGCGAAGCCGCGCTTTGCCGCGAGCAAGGCGGTGGCGGCACCGATGCCGCGCCCACCGCCGGTAATCAAGAGCACCTGGTCCAAATCCCACCTCCTGCAGAGAAACTGTGTGTCAGTTAAAACCGTCGGCTTGGATTACATCATCGAGGGCCGCGCATGAGCGTGGCACCGCGCCGGGCCGCCCCAAGCAAGCTCGCACCGCAGTGCGAAGCACGGAGGTTATTGAATGCACAAGACGATCGACTATTACTTTGCGCCACAGAGCCCGTGGACCTATCTGGGGCATACCCGCTTTGCCGCCCTCGCGGCCGCCGCCGGTGCCACCGTGCGCGTGCGGCCCATCGACATGGGCAGCGTGTTCCCCGTGTCGGGCGGGCTGCCGCTGGGCAAGCGCGCGCCGCAGCGCCAGGCCTACCGGCTGCTGGAGCTGGCGCGGTTTTCGAAGCACCTGGGCCTGCCGCTGAACCCGAAGCCGAAGTTCTTCCCCGTCGCCGGCGACGATGCGGCGCGGCTCATCATCGCGGTCGACATGCACGACGGCACGGAGGCCGCGATGCGCATCAGCGCGGCGGTGTTCGCGGCCGTGTGGGTGCAAGAGCGGAACATCGGCGACCCGAACCTGCTCGAAGCCCTGGTCGCGGAATGCGGCCTGCTGGCCAAGCGCGCCGAGCAATCGCAAAGCCAGGCGGTGCAGGAACGTTACGAGGCTTACACGCAGGAAGCGATCGACATCCAGGTGTTCGGCGCGCCGAGCTACGTGATCGACGGCGAGATCTTCTGGGGCCAGGACCGGCTCGATTTCGTCGAGCGGGCGCTGCGGGCGTAACGACTCGCGCCCGCAGACACGCTTTCTTTTTTCATTCCATCGTTTTCAGGAGGACCCCATGGGCCAATTCATCGATCTCACCGCCAAGGATGGCTTCACCTTTCCCGCCTACGTGGCCGAGCCCTCGGGCACGCCGCGCGGCGCCGTGGTGGTGGTGCCGGAAATCTTCGGCGTGAACTCGCACATCCGCTCGGTGGCCGATGGCTACGCGGCCGACGGCTACCTGGCCATCGCACCGTCGACCTTTCACCGTGTCAAGCCGGGTGTCGAGCTGGGCTACAGCGACGACGACATGAAGACCGGCTTCGGCTACAAGACGGCGGTCGAGGCGCTGCCCGCGCCCGGCGTGCTGCAGGACCTCGAAGCCGCGATCGCCTACGCCTCGAAGGCGGGCAAGGTCGGCATCGTCGGCTATTGCTGGGGCGGCCTGTTGACCTGGCGCGCCGCCGCGCTGCTGCCGGGCCTGGCGGCCGCAGCGCCGTACTACGGCGGCGGCATGACGACGCCGGAAGAAAGCGCACGCCAGCCGAAGGTGCCGGTGCTCGCGCAGTTCGGCAACCGCGACCACTGGATTCCGCTGGACACCATCGAAGCCTTCAAGAAGGCGCACCCCGAGGTGGAAGTGCATGTGTATGAAGCCGACCACGGCTTCAACTGCGACCAGCGCGGCTCGTACAACGCCGAGGCGGCGAAGCCGGCGCGGGAACGCGTGCTGGCGTTCTTTGCCAAGCACGTCGGCTGACCCGACGCGTTTCAAGAAAAAGCCCGGCGGTGCCGGGCTTTTCTTTTCTTTTTTCTATTTCTTGGCCCCGACCCGGGTCTGCAGGAAGTCGAGCAGCACGCGCAGCGCCGCGCTGTTGTGGCGCCGCTGCAGGTAGGCGGCCGACAGCCAGATGTCCTTGCGCGCATAGCCCTCGAGCACCGGCACCAGCTCGCCGCTGTCGATGTGCGACTGCACGAGCAGCGAAGGCAGGTAGATCACGCCGAAGCCGCGCATCGCGACCCGAATCAGCGGCGCGCCTTCGGTGCAGTCCATGCGGCTCTTGACCTGCACGTCCAGCGGCTGGCCGTTGTCGTCGAAGCGCCAGGCGGGTTGCGTGCCCAGCAGCGAATGGGTCAGCGCGTCGTGGCTGGCGAGTTCCTGCGGATGCGTCGGCTTGCCGTGCTTCTTCCAGTAGACCGGCGAGGCGCACACCACCATGGGGATGAGCCGCAGCTTGCGCACGATGAGGTTGGCGTCCTCGACCGGGCCGCTGCGGATGTCGACGTCGATGCCTTCCTCGGCGAGGTCGACGGTGCGGTTGGTCAGCTGCAGGCTGATGCTCACATCCGGGTAGTGGCGCATGAAGTCGGCCAGCAGGTCGGGAAACTCGCCGTTGCCCATGCCGTGCGGAGCCGAGATGCGCAGCCGGCCGCCGGGCTGGCTGGCGCGCTCCTGCAGTTCGGCCTGGGTGAGTTCCACCATTTCGAGCATCGGCGTGCTGCGTTCGAGCAGCAACTGCCCGGCGTCGGTGAGGCTCACGGAGCGCGTGGAGCGGTTCAGCAGGCGCACGCCGAAGCGGGTTTCGAGTTCGGCGACGTACTTGCTGACCGTGGCCTTCGACATGTCGAGCCGCTTGGCGGCCTGGGAGAAGCTGCCGTGCGAGGCGACTTCCCGGAAGGTTTTGATCAGATCGAGACTGTCCATGTCAGTGAGCCCGTTGTTTTTCGCGGGGGAACGCGATGCGCCGATTCTCGGGGGTTTTGCCGGATGGGGCCCGAGCGGGGTTCTGGTGTAAGCCAGAAGCAGTCAGGCGACGCGCGACCGGTTTTTCGTGTGCACGGCTTTGCTGATGGATTGTTTCGCTACAGGAAACACCGTGTCTCTGAACTGGGTGTTTTCCCGAAGGAATTCCGGCTGACACTCGCCGCACAGGCGAGCCAATGTGCAAGCCTGGTGGAAATCCCATCTAGCTGAACACAAGGAACAGACATGAAGACCTCGCACATTTTCGCCGCCGCCGCGCTGACCCTCCTGGCCGCTACCGGCGCTCAAGCTGAAGCCTACCAAGGCGTGACCCAAGTGGTTTCGTCGAAGAGCCGCGACGAAGTCAACGCCGAAGCCCAGCGCACCGCTGCAGCTCCGAACCAGAACGTCGTTCGCGGTTCGCGCGGCGCGGAAACCGTGGCTGTGTCGAAGGACCGCTCGATCGTCGAAGCCGAAGCCATCCGCACCGCCTACGCTCCCGACCAGAACGTGACCTCGGGTTCGCGCGTCAACAGCAAGGTCATCTCGACCATGGTGAACCCGATGGACGCACGCGTTCAAGCCCAGCAAGGTTCGGGCGCCGTCGCCAAGTAATTGGCCACGAAGCCAGCCGCCTTCCGGGGCGGCCCGAGCTGACGAAAAAGCCACGCATCTGCGTGGCTTTTTTCATGGGCACTCGAGAGCGAGGGGCGTCAGCGTGTGCGCGCGAGGTAGCGCTTGCGCCAGAAGATCACCACCAGCACCACCGCGATGACCAGCATGGCCGTCATCGCGATCCAGAAGCCATCCGCCTTGTGCACCAGCGGGATGAACTCGAAGTTCATGCCGAAGATGCCCGCGATCAGGTTGAGCGGCAGGAAGATGGCGGTGAGCACGGTCAGCACCCGCATGATGTCGTTGGCCCGGTGGCCCTGCACGCTGAAATGCATCTGCACTGCGGTCTCGGCGTTCTGCTCGAGCCGGTGCACGTGATGCACCACGCGCTGGATGTGCTCCAGCACGTCGCGGCTGCGCACCATGATCAGTTCACGCTCGCGCTGCGCCACCTCGCCCTGCGGCGCAGGCAGGGTTTCGAGCGAATCGATCCAGTCCTGCATGGCGGCGCGCTGGTCTTCGCAGATCTCGTCCAGGCGGTGCAGCGACTGGCGCGCCTCCATCAGCGCGCTCCAGTTGGTGAAGCGGCTGCGCGGATCGATGAGTTCGGTTTGCCAGTGGTCGAGCTGCTTCGTGAGCTCGCGCCGCATGTCGAGGTAGCCGTCGACGATCAGGTTGACGATGCGCAGCATCAGGTCGGCCGGGCTGGCCGGCAGGCGGGCGGAGGTGGCGCGAACGTCGAGCGCGGGCGTGCCGCGATCGTCGGGCGAGGCGGCCGCCAGCAGACGGGCGGCGAAGGCATCGCGCACGGTGCCGTCCTCGGGGTGCACGGAGAGCAGCACGCGGTCGAACACCGCGAAGCCGACCGGGCGGGTGTCGATACGGCGCAGCACCGGCGGGCCGCCGCGGGGCGGGCGTTGCGCCTGTGCAGGCTCGCCGCTGTTCCCCGTTTCAGCACCGTTGCCCGTGGCCAGGCGGCGGAACACCAGCACGTCGTACAGCGAGGTGTAGTCGTAGTGCGAGGGCAGCTGGTCGTTGAGCAGGTCGGCCACGTGCAGGTCGACCAACTGGGTCTGGCAGAGCGTCTGCAGGATCTGCTGGACCTCGGGTTGCGCCGCGCGGAATTCGTCGCGCGTCAGAGAAATCCAGAGGTAGCCGTGGGCGCTGCAGGCCCCCGGCACGGCCAGGGGCGCCAGCGAGGCGTGCTCGCTGACCTGCGAGCGGCTGATTTCGAAGATGCGCATGGACACTCGTCCCCGGTGATTCTTCTTCCACGCCCGAAGCGCCGTGGAGGTGCGACAGATGTGTCGCGATAGCTATTATTTTTGTAGCAATCGGGCCGCGTCAAGCGCGAAGTAGGTCAGCACGCCGTCGGCGCCGGCGCGCTTGAAGGCCAGCAGGCTTTCGAGCACCACGGCGTCGTGGTCGAGCCAGCCGTTCTGGGCGGCGGCCTTCAGCATGGCGTACTCGCCACTGACTTGATAGGCGAAGGTCGGCACGTGGAACTCGTCCTTCACGCGGCGCACGATGTCCAGGTAGGGCATGCCGGGCTTCACCATGACCATGTCGGCGCCTTCGGCGATATCGATGGCGACCTCGCGCAGGGCTTCGTCGCTGTTGCCCGGGTCCATCTGGTAGACCTTCTTGTTGCTCTTGCCGAGCGTGGCGGACGAGCCGACGGCGTCGCGGAACGGGCCGTAGAAGGCGCTGGCGTACTTGGCGCTGTAGGCCATGATGCGCGTGTGCACGTCGCCGCGGGCTTCGAGCGCGGTGCGGATCGCGCCGATGCGGCCGTCCATCATGTCACTGGGAGCCACAATATCCACGCCGGCTTGCGATTGTGTGAGTGCCTGCTTCACCAGCACTTCGACGGTCGCGTCGTTGAGGATGTAGCCGGTGTCGTCGAGCAGGCCGTCCTGGCCGTGGCTGGTGTAGGGGTCGAGCGCGACGTCGGTCATCACGCCCAGTTCGGGGAAGCGCGCCTTGAGCGCAGCCACCACGCGGGGAATCAACCCGTCGGGATTGAAGGCCTCGTCGCCTGCGGGTGTCTTGAGGCTGGCGTCGATCACCGGGAACAGCGCCATCACCGGGATGCCGGCCTGCACGCACTGCTCGGCCACGGGCAGCAGCAGGTCGAGGCTCAGGCGATCCACGCCGGGCATCGAGGGCACGGCGTCGCGGCGCTTTTCGCCTTCCTGCACGAACACCGGGTAGATCAGGTCGTGGGTCGTCAGCGCATGCTCGCGCACCAGGTTGCGGGTGAAGGCGTCGCGGCGCAGCCGTCGCGGCCGGCCGGCGGGGAACATCGCGAGCGGGGAAAATGGTGACGTCATATATCTAAAATTGTGCCTGAAGCGTGAAATCGCGGCCCAGCACCGCCTGGAGCAAGTTGTCTGACAACTACGGAAATTTGTAGAACTTAAGTTCTAGATTTTTGTTGTAAAAGTCAAAGAATCTGTCCCAATCGCTTGAAACCTTGTTTCGTCTTTGTTAAATTCTGAAGCGGGCGGCTTGCCGCTCCCCGCTTTTCCTCCCTGAGCGGGTGCCTTGATGTGTGACAGCAAAAGGGCTTCCCAGCCCGACGTGAAGACGTCGGGCTTTTTTTTGCCCGAAACCTCGGCAAAGGGCCCCAAACAGGCTCAGTGTGCAGCCACCACTAAACTGCCGCCATGCTCTGGGTCAAATCTCTTCACATTGTTTTCATTGCCAGCTGGTTTGCCGGACTGTTCTACCTGCCGCGCATCTTCGTCAATCTGGCCATGGTGCCCCCGGAGTCGGTTGCAGAGCGTGAACGCCTGCTGCTGATGGCGCGCAAGCTGCTGCGATTCACCACCTTCCTGGCGGTGCCGGCGCTGGTGTTCGGGATCTGGTTGTGGATGGGTTACGGCATCGGGCGCGGTCCGGGCAACGGCTGGATGCACGCCAAGCTGGCCCTGGTGCTGGTGGCCATCGGCTATCACCACGGCTGCGGCGTGCTGCTGCGCCGCTTCGCGACGGGCGGCAACCGTCGCAGCGACCGCTGGTACCGCTGGTTCAACGAACTGCCCGTGCTGCTGCTGCTGGGCATCGTGATCCTGGTGGTGGTGAAGCCCTTCTGAGCCCGTGTCGACGGTAGACATGCCGCACAAGTCTGCCGCGCTCCCCCTGGCGCTGGCCTATGCGGCGCTGATCGTCTATGCCAGCCTGTATCCCTTCGCCGACTGGCGTGACCAGGGGATCGCGCCGTGGGCCTATCTCTCGGCGCCCTGGCCCAAGTACTGGACGGGTTTCGACTTCGGGGTGAACGTGGCGGGCTATGTGCCCTTCGGTTTCCTGTGCGCACTGACCGTGCTGCGCAGCGGACGCAGCACGGGTGTCTGGCGCGCGCTCCTGCGCGCCACGGTGGCGGGCGCGGCGATCGCCTTTGCCATGGAGACGCTGCAAAGCTACCTGCCGGCGCGCATTCCTTCCAATGTCGACCTGGGGCTGAACACCGCCGGCACGATCCTCGGTGCCGTGCTGGCCGCGGCGCTGGAGCGGCTCGGTGCGATCGCGCACTGGAGCCGGGCACGATCGCAATGGTTCGTCGAGGACGCACGGGGCGGGTTCGTGCTGCTCGCGCTCTGGCCCTTTGCCCTGTTGTTCCCCGCGGCGGTCACCTTCGGCCTGGGCCAGGTGTTCGAGCGGCTGGAGACGACGATTTCCGAGTGGCTGCTCGACACGCCCTTCATCGATTGGCTGCCGGTGCGTCAGTTCGAGCTGGAACCGCTGGTGCCCGCCGTGGAACTGCTGTGCGTGATGCTCGGAGCGCTGGTGCCGTGCCTGCTGGGCTACCTGGTGGCGCGCACGGTGGTCCAGCGCGCGGTGTTGCTGCCGTTGATCCTGCTGGCGGGCGTCGCGGCCTCGGCCCTGTCGGCGGCCATGAGCTACGGCCCCGCGCACGCATGGGCGTGGTTCGACCTGCCGGTGCAGGTCGGGCTGGCCGCGGCGGTGTTCGCGGGCGTGCTGCTGCTGTTCGCGCCGCGTCGCTTGTGTGGCGCGCTGCTGCTCATGGGGCTCGTGCTCCAGCTGAGCCTCTTGAACCAGGCGCCCGAGAGTGCGTACTTTGCACAGACCCTGGCCACCTGGGAGCAGGGACGCTTCATCCGCTTCCACGGTCTCGCCCAGTGGTTGGGCTGGTGCTGGCCCTTCGCGGTGCTGGTCTATGTGGTGGCCGCGCTGTCGCGGCGCAGCCGTCCCGTATCGCCCTCGTCCTCGCCCTGAGCGCGCTCATAAAATCGATCGATGCCCAGCACCACCCCCGCCACGCCGTCCGGCTACTACGGCCGCCACATCTTCTTCTGCCTGAACGAACGCAAGAACGGCGAGGACTCCTGTGCCTTGCACAACGCGCAGGAAGGCTTCGACCGCTGCAAGGCCAAGGTGAAGGAGCAGGGGCTCGCCGGGCCCGGCAAGGTGCGCGTCAACAAGGCCGGCTGCCTCGACCGCTGCGCGGGCGGGCCCGTCGCGGTGGTCTATCCGGAGGCCGTCTGGTACACCTTCGTGGACGCCGAGGACATCGACGAGATCGTCGAATCTCATCTGAAGAATGGGCAGGTCGTCGAGCGGCTGGTGTTGCCGCCCGACGTCGGTCGCTGAACTTTCCCGCGCCCCCTGTGCTCGTACTGTGCACGTTGCCGGCATCGCCGGCCCAGCCAACCCCAGCGCCATGAACTCCCAGACCGAAAAAATCAGCCTCCAGGGCGCCGCGGGCGTGATCGAGGTGCAGCGCGACCTGCCGTCCGGCGAAGCGCGTGGCATCGCGGTGATCGCCCATCCGCACCCGCTGTTCGGCGGCACGATGGACAACAAGGTCGTGCAGACCCTGGCGCGTGCCTTCGTGTCCTGCGGGTGGACCGCCGTGCGCTTCAACTTCCGTGGCGTCGGCGGCAGTCAAGGCGTCCACGATGAAGGGCGTGGCGAGCTCGAAGACATGCTGCATGTCGTCGGCCAGCTCGCGCCCGAAGGCCCGCTGGCGATTGCCGGCTTTTCCTTCGGGGCCTTCGTGGCCAGTTGCGCGGCCGAGAAGCTCTGGGCCGCACGCGACGTGCGGCAGCTGGTGCTGGTGGGTACGGCCGCCTCGCGCTTCTCGGTGGCCACGCTGCCGGCCGAAGCACATGAACGCGCGCTGGTGGTCCATGGCGAGGCCGACGACACCGTGCCTCTCGCCGCCGTGATGGACTGGGCGCGTCCCCAGTCACTCCCTGTCACGGTTATTCCGGGGGGCGGCCATTTCTTTCACGGACAATTGCCGCTGCTCAAAAGCCTGGTCGCCCGCCATCTGCGCGCGGGCACCGAATGAAAGCCTTGCAGGCTTGTTTTCGTCTCTTCCCACACTCTCCATGAATCGTTTTTTCACTGCGCTTCGCGCACTGGTGCTGACCGCTGCTGCCTCGGTTGGCGTGATCGCCGCCGCCCAGATGCCGGCCCCGCCCGAAATCGCCGCGCGCAGCTACCTGCTGCTCGACGTGACCGCGAACCAGATCCTGGCGCAGAAGGACATCGACAGCCCGGTCGAGCCGGCCTCGCTCACCAAGCTGATGACCGCATACGTTGCGTTCGACGCGGTGCGCAACAAGAAGATCTCGTTGACGCAGACCCTTCCGGTGAGCACCCGTGCCTGGAAGATGCCCGGCTCGCGGATGTTCATCGACCCCAAGATGCAGGTGCCGGTGGAAGACCTGATCAAGGGTGTGATCGTGCAGTCGGGCAACGACGCCACGGTGGCGCTGGCCGAAGGTGTGGGCGGCACGGTGGAGCACTTCGTCGAGATGATGAACGCCCAGGCCAAGGTGCTGGGCATGAAGAACACCACCTACAAGAACCCCGAAGGTCTCACGGCGCCTGGCCACACGACCACGGCGCGCGACCTGAGCATCCTGGCCACGCGCCTGGTGCGCGACTTCCCCGAAGAGGCCAAGTACTACGCCATCAAGAAGTACCGTTATCCGGGCACGCCGTCGACCAACGACACCAACCGCAACCTGCTGCTGTTCCGCGACCCGACCGTCGACGGCCTGAAAACCGGCCACACCGACGCCGCCGGCTACTGCATGATCGCCACCGCCAAGCGTGACTTCCCGAACCTGACCGGCGGCCGCCGCCTGCTGTCGATCGTGCTGGGCGCCACCAGCGAGACCGTTCGCGCCAACGAATCGCAGAAGCTGCTGAACTGGGGCTACACGGCCTACGACGCCGTGCGCCTGTTCGAAGCCGGCCAGCCCGCCGCCACGCCCGCCGTCTGGAAGGGCAAGGCCAACGTGCTGAAGCTGGGCCGCCCCGAGGCCATCGTGGTCGCCGTGCCGACCGGCTCGGCCAGCAAGATCAAGACACAGGTGTCGCGTCCCGACCCGCTGGTGGCGCCGTTCACCAAGTACCAGGCCGTCGGCTCGCTCAAGGTCACGCTGGACGACCAGCCCCTGGCGGACGTGCCGCTGGTGGCCCTGGAGCCGGTCGAGCAGGCTGGCGTCTTCGGCCGCGCGTGGGACGCCGTGCGCCTCTGGATCAAGTAAGAAGCAGGAAAAAGAGGCCTGGAAACGGGTGTTGGCGGGCGCCTGGCGCGCCTGACATTGCCATTTCAGGCCTGCCTGCTATACTCGTGGGCTTTTCGGAATTTTCCGAAGGGTTTCACGTTTTCGTTATTCCCGGCTTCCCTGCGTCACGACAGGGAGGGTTTCAGCGCCAAGGCCGGGTCGTTTTGGGACTAATTCATTCATGCCAACCATCAATCAACTGGTGCGTCAGGGTCGAACGGTCGAAAAGATCAATTCGAAGAGCCCTGCCATGCAGAACTCGCCGCAACGTCGCGGTGTCTGCACCCGCGTCTACACCACGACGCCCAAGAAGCCCAACTCGGCGCTTCGTAAAGTTGCCAAGGTCCGTCTGACCAATGGCTTCGAAGTCATTTCCTACATCGGCGGCGAAGGCCACAACCTGCAGGAACACAGCGTCGTGCTGGTTCGCGGCGGTCGTGTCAAGGACTTGCCCGGTGTGCGTTACCACATCGTGCGCGGTTCGCTGGACCTGCAAGGCGTGAAAGACCGCAAGCAGTCGCGTTCCAAGTACGGCGCGAAGCGTCCCAAGAAGGCCTAAGCCTTCCTGTCGAAGAACAAACGGTGTTCGATGGCCTTGGCGGGCTTGTCGAACGAAGTGACCCAATGTCGGGTCGAGTAAGTGAGAGTCCTGACTGGCTCTCGCGGTATCGGAAACGATGCCAACTGAAGCAAAGAGGTTAGAAAAATGCCACGTCGTCGCGAAGTCCCCAAACGTGAAATCCTGCCGGATCCCAAGTACGGCAATGTCGAGCTGTCCAAATTCATGAACGTGATCATGGAAGGCGGCAAGAAGGCTGTTGCCGAGCGCATCATCTACGGTGCCCTCGACTTCATCGAGAAGAAGAACCCGGACAAGGACCCCCTCGAAGCGTTCACCGTTGCCATCAACAACGTGAAGCCGATGGTCGAAGTGAAGTCGCGCCGCGTCGGTGGTGCGAACTACCAGGTGCCGGTCGAAGTCCGTCCCGTCCGTCGCCTCGCCCTGTCGATGCGCTGGATCAAGGAAGCCGCTCGCAAGCGTGGCGAAAAGTCGATGGCCCTGCGTCTGGCCAACGAGCTGATGGAAGCCACGGAAGGCCGTGGCGGCGCCATGAAGAAGCGCGACGAAGTGCACCGCATGGCCGAAGCCAACCGCGCCTTCAGCCACTTCCGCTTCTAAAAAACACACATCTCTTGAGCGTTGGGGGTCGAGTTTCGGGCGAAATGCCCGTGCTCGACGCCCAGCGCTCAACGCATTTCAACCCGAAAGTACATCATGTCCCGCAAGACCCCCATCGAGCGCTACCGCAACATCGGTATCTCCGCGCACATCGACGCCGGCAAGACCACCACCACCGAACGTATCCTGTTCTACACGGGCGTGACCCACAAGCTCGGCGAAGTGCACGATGGCGCGGCAACGACCGACTGGATGGAGCAGGAGCAAGAGCGTGGCATCACGATCACCTCCGCTGCCGTGACCTGCTTCTGGAAGGGCATGGACCACTCCATGCCCGAGCACCGCATCAACATCATCGACACCCCCGGCCACGTGGACTTCACCATTGAAGTCGAGCGCTCGATGCGCGTGCTGGACGGTGCCGTGATGGTGTACGACTCGGTCGGCGGCGTGCAGCCCCAGTCGGAAACCGTCTGGCGCCAGGCCAACAAGTACCGTGTGCCGCGTCTGGCGTTCGTCAACAAGATGGACCGCATCGGCGCCAACTTCTTCCGCGTCCGCCAGATGATGGTCGACCGCCTGAAGGCCAACCCCGTGCCGATCGTGATCCCGATCGGTGCCGAAGACAAGTTCCAGGGCGTGGTTGACCTGCGTCTGATGAAGGCGATCTTCTGGGACGAAGCTTCGCAAGGCATGAAGTTCGAAACGCGCGAAATTCCCGCCGAGCTGCTGGAGTCGGCCAAGGAATGGCGCGAGAAGATGGTCGAGAGCGCGGCCGAAAGCTCGGAAGAGCTGATGAACAAGTACCTCGAAGAAGGCGACCTGACGCCCGAGGAAATCACCGCGGGCCTGCGCGCACGCACGATCGCCGGTGAAATCCAGCCGATGCTGTGCGGCAGCGCGTTCAAGAACAAGGGCGTGCAGCGCATGCTCGACGCCGTGATCGAACTGATGCCCTCGCCGCTGGACATTCCGGACGTGCAAGGCACCGACGAGGACGAGAAGGAAGTCAGCCGCAAGGCCGACGACGGCGAGAAGTTCTCGGCGCTGGCATTCAAGCTCATGACCGACCCCTACGTCGGCCAGCTGACCTTCGTGCGTGTGTACTCGGGCGTTCTGAGCAAGGGCGACACCGTCTACAACCCGGTCAAGGGCAAGAAGGAGCGTATCGGCCGTATCGTGCAGATGCACGCCAACGAGCGTCTCGAAATCGAAGAAATCCGTGCCGGCGACATCGCCGCCTGCGTGGGCCTGAAGGACGTCACCACGGGTGAAACCCTGTGCGACCCGAACGCCATGATCACGCTGGAGCGCATGGAATTCCCCGAGCCCGTGATCTCGCAGGCTGTCGAGCCGAAGACCAAGGCCGACCAGGAAAAGATGGGCATCGCCCTGCAGCGCCTGGCTTCGGAAGACCCGTCGTTCCGCGTGCGTACCGATGAAGAATCCGGCCAGACCATCATCTCGGGCATGGGCGAGCTTCACCTCGAAATCATCGTGGACCGCATGAAGCGCGAGTTCGGCGTGGAATCGAACGTCGGCAAGCCGCAAGTGGCCTACCGCGAAACGATCCGCAAGACCGTCGAGGAAGCCGAAGGCAAGTTCGTGCGCCAGTCGGGTGGTAAGGGCCAGTATGGTCACGTCATCCTGAAGCTCGAGCCGCAGGAAGCCGGCAAGGGCTTCGAGTTCGTCGACGCCATCAAGGGCGGCGTGGTGCCGCGCGAGTACATCCCCGCGGTGGAAAAGGGCGTTGTGGAAGCACTGACCCAGGGCGTGCTGGCGGGCTACCCCGTCGTCGACGTCAAGGTCACGCTGCACTTCGGTTCGTACCACGACGTGGACTCGAACGAAATGGCGTTCAAGATGGCCGCCATCTTCGGCTTCAAGGAAGGTGCCCGCAAGGCCAGCCCGGTGATCCTCGAGCCGATGATGGCCGTGGAAGTCGAGACCCCCGAAGACTACGCCGGTACCGTGATGGGCGACCTGTCCTCGCGTCGCGGCATGGTGCAGGGCATGGACGACATGATCGGTGGCGGCAAGCTCATCAAGGCTGAAGTCCCGCTGTCGGAAATGTTCGGCTACTCGACCACGCTGCGCTCGGCAACGCAAGGCCGCGCCACGTACACGATGGAGTTCAAGCACTACGCTGAAGCTCCCCGTAATGTTGCTGAAGCCATCGTGGCCGCTCGCGCAAAGTAATTTCAAGAACGTTGGGCCATGCAGTGCATGGCCCTTCTTGTCTGCGATCCGGTGCCGTCCTGTTCCCGTGCGGGGCGAACCAGCAATCGGATGCAGACATAAAACCAATACACGGGACTGCTCTTTCAAGGATTGAAAAATGGCAAAAGGTAAATTCACCCGCACCAAGCCGCACGTGAACGTGGGCACGATCGGTCACGTTGACCACGGCAAGACCACGCTGACGGCGGCGATCGCCACCGTGCTGTCGTCCAAGTTCGG